>NZ_JAMLIE010000002.1:647358-971037 GCF_023954335.1 Aquamicrobium sp. | reverse complement strand
GCCGCCTGACGCCTCTTCCGCGGTGGTCGTCGGGCCCGGCCTCGACACCAGGCGAACCGGATCTCGAAGATCGGTTACCCGTCGGTAACTTCGCGCCATGGTGTGACGGACCTCACAGGGGTGAGGTGCGCCGTTCGGCGCTGAGACGGAGGGACTCCACCTGATGCGACTGCTCACTCGACTGGCCGTGGCGTGCGCCGCGGTCGCGGTGCTGATGTTCGGACTCTCGTCGCCTGCGCAGGCGGCGTGGGTCAACCCCTTCCCGCACTCGCTCAAGTACGGCTCGATCGGCGGCGACAACTCGTTCCCCGCCGCGTTCGCCACGGCCATGCTCAACCCGACGAAGAGCCCCGCCGGCGCGAACGACTGGTCGTGCAAGCCCTCCACGAAGCACCCGAACCCCGTGGTGCTGGTCCACGGCACGTGGGAGAACGCCTACGACAACTGGAACGGGCTCTCCCCGATCCTCAAGGACAAGGGCTACTGCATCTACGCCCTCAACTACGGCAACACCACCGGCATCGGGTTCCTGAACGGCACCGGCGACATGATCGCCAGCGCCAAGGAGATCGGGCCCTTCGTCGACAAGGTCCTCGCCCAGACCAAGGCCAAGAAGGTCGACCTGATCGGGCACTCGCAGGGCGGGGCCATCATCCGCTACTACGCCAACAAGATCGGCGGCACGGCGAAGGTCAACCAGGTCATCGCACTGGCGCCGTCGAACCACCCGACGACGCTGTCGGGCATCACCGAGCTGGGGAAGGTGCTGAACCTGTTCGGCTTCGCGATGGACGTGCTCGACCTGGTGAAGATGCCGGCCGCCGTCCAGCAGGCCGATCAGAGCCCGGCCCCGCAGGCGCCCTTCTACCAGCAGGTGAACGGCAACGGCGAGACCATCCCGGGCATGCGGTACACGAACATCATCACGAAGAACGACGAGGTCGTGACCCCCTACACCCAGGGCAAGATCACCGCCGGCTCCGGCGCCACGGTCGACAACATCACGATCCAGAACGTGTGCGCCGTGGACCAGTCCGAGCACGTGAGCCTGCCGTACTCCCTCAACGTCGCCCAGATCGTGCTCAACAAGCTCGATCCCAGCGATCAGCGGGCCATCTTCTGCTACCCGCAGGCGCCCATCACCGGCAACACGCAGCTCATCGGCTGACTCGGACGAGCGGTGCCTCCACGGCCCTGAGGAGCGTGGGATCGGCGTCGTGGCACGCGACGGGCGGCCAGTAGGGTGGACCGACCGGGGCCAGGCCCGAACCACGAGCCGGCCCGCGCACCACGAGAGGGGGCGAGCACGTGCAAGCACAGGAGCTGCGGCGAGCGTGGACCGACTTCTGGACGGCCCGCCAGCACACCGACGTCCCGTCGGCCGGGCTGATCCCGCTGCACCCCTCGGCCCCGATGTTCACCAACTCGGGGATGATGCCCTTCGTCCCGTACTTCATCGGTGAGGAGCCGGTCCCGTACCGGCCGCCGCGGGCCAGCTCCATCCAGACGTGCGTGCGTGCCGGCGGCAAGCACAACGACCTCGACGCGATCGGTCGCTCGCCGCGCCACCTCTCGTTCTTCGAGATGCTCGGCAACTTCAGCTTCGGCGACTACTTCAAGGCCGACGCGATCCGCTGGGCGTGGGAGTTCTCGACCGAGGTCCTCGGCCTCGACGCCGACCGGATCTGGGTCACCTGCCACGTCGACGACGACGAGGCCGCCGAGCTGTGGGTGGACGAGGTCGGGTTCCCCGCCGAGCGCATCCAGCGCCTCGGCAAGGACAACTTCTGGGAGATGGGCGACACGGGGCCGTGCGGCCCGTCGTCCGAGCTCTTCTGGGACTTCGGCGCCGAGCACGGCCCCGACGGCGGCCCGGCGAACCCCGCCGCGGAGAACCGCTACGTCGAGTACTGGAACCTGGTCTTCCAGCAGTACTTCCGCCTCGGCGACGGCAGCCTCAAGCCCCTCGAGACTCGCAACATCGACACCGGGGCCGGCCTCGAGCGCATCCTCGGCGTCACCATCGGTTCGCCCGACGTGTTCCAGACCGACGAGCTGCGGTCGCTGGTGGCGGCGGCCGAGCAGGCCACCGGCGTGCGCCTCGGGACCGCGTCGGAGTCCGACGTTGCCCTCAAGCTCCTCGCCGACCACGCCCGCACGATGACCTTCCTCGTCACCGATGGCGTCGTCCCGTCCAACGAGGACCGCGGCTACGTGCTGCGGCGCATCATCCGACGCGCCATCCGCTTCGCCTACCTGCTGGGCGTCGAGAAGCCGATCACCCCCCGGCTGTCCGAGCACGTCGTGGGGCTGATGGGGGAGGCGTACCCGCAGCTCGTGGCCAGCGCCGACACCGTGCAGGCCGTCCTCGGACGCGAGGAGGAGCAGTTCCGCCGGACGCTGCGAAGCGGCCTCACGATCCTCGATGCCGCGCTCGCCGAGGTGCCAGAGGGCGCGCCGCTCGACGGCACCGTCGCGTTCACGCTGCACGACACCTACGGCTTCCCGCTCGACCTGACGCAGGATGCGCTGCGCCAGCGCGGCATCTCGGTCGACACCGACGGCTTCACCGCGGCGATGGAGCGCCAGAAGGCCGAGGCGCGCGCCAACTGGGCCGGCTCCGGCGAGGCGGCGACCGAGACGGTCTGGTTCGCCGTGCGCGACCGCGTCGGGCCGACCGAGTTCCTCGGCTATGAGACCGAGGCGGCCGAAGGCGTCGTCACCGCCCTCGTCGGCAACGGCAGCGAGATCGCCTCGGCCGAAGCCGGCGACAGTGTCGCCGTCGTCGTCAACCAGACGCCGTTCTATGGCGAATCCGGCGGCCAGGTCGGCGATACCGGCTCGATCCGCGGCGAGGGCTTCGAGATCGCGGTCACCGATACCCAGAAGAAGGGCGACGGCGTCTTCGTCCATCTCGGCAAGGTCGTCTCCGGCCGGGTCGCGGTCGGCGCGCCGGTCGAACTCAAGGTCGATAGCCGGCGCCGGGCGATGATCCGCGCCAACCATTCCGCGACCCACCTCGTCCATGAGGCGCTGCGCGAGGTGCTCGGCACGCATGTGGCGCAGAAGGGCTCGCTCGTCGCGCCGGACCGGCTCCGCTTCGACTTTTCCCATCCCAAGCCCATCGCCGCCGAGGAGCTGGAGCGGATCGAGCGCCTCGCCAACGAGGTCGTCCGCCAGAACGAGAAGGTCACGACGCGCCTGATGGCGGTCGACGACGCCATCGCCGAGGGCGCCATGGCGCTGTTCGGCGAGAAGTACGGCGACGAGGTCCGCGTCGTGCGGATGGGAACCGCGCTGCACGGCGACAAGGCCGGCAGGCCGTATTCCGTCGAGCTGTGCGGCGGCACCCATGTCGGCGCCACCGGCGACATCGGCCTCGTCCGCGTCGTCTCCGAAGGCGCGGTCGCCGCCGGCGTGCGCCGCATCGAGGCCCTGACCGGGGAAGCCGCGCTCGAACACCTCGACGAGCAGGAACGGCGGCTGAAGGCGGTGGCGTCGGCGCTCAAGGTCTCGCCAGCCGAAGCCGTCACCCGCCTGGAAGCGGTGCTGGAAGAGCGCCGCAGGCTGGAGCGCGAGCTCGCAGAGGCGCGCCGCAAGCTGGCGCTCGGCGGCGCGGCCGCTGCCAGCGAGGACGGCGCGGCGGCAGGCGAGAGCGTGAACGGCGTCGGCTTCCTCGGCAAGGTCGTCGCCGGCATACCGCCCAAGGAGCTGAAATCGCTTGCCGACGCCGGCAAGACATCGCTCGGCTCCGGCGTCGTGGTCTTCGTCGGCACCGCCGAAGACGGCAAGGCCAGCGTCGTCGTCGGCGTCACCGACGATCTCACCGCCCGCTTCTCGGCCGTCGATCTGGTGCGTCTGGCCTCGGCGGCCATCGGCGGGCAGGGCGGCGGCGGCCGGCCCGACATGGCGCAGGCCGGCGGCCCCGACGGCGCGCACGCGGCCGAAGCGATCGCGGCGGTCAGATCGGCCCTCGGCTGACAAGAACAGCGGAGCCGCCATGCGCGGCTCGCTTCGCTCGCAGAGGCGGCTCCTTATCGCGCCTCCGGCAGCTTCGTTTCGCAAGAAACCCGCTTCCCGTCCTGCTCCGCGACCATGCGCATCGCCATATCGAGCGCCGGCCGCCGTCGGTTGAGATTACACGACCAAATAGCGGCGCTTGAAAATCTGCATAATCATATCAACAGCATCCTGACTCGGATGCCTTAGGTCATCCTTCCATGGATCAGGAAGAAAGCTTGTCACCATTTCATAAGAAGGGAAATAATGAAGCCGCTTATCTTCTGAAAACTCTCTCATGAGATCATCGATGGCGACACGAAGGGATGCCTTGGAGATGGCATTAGCCGTGATGCATGAGACCGGGCGGAAGGTCGCAGCAAGGGGAACCGGAGACAGCGTGATTATGATCTCGGCCATCGGTCGATGCGCGCGGATGATCTCCCTGACGCTACGGAGGTTCCGCCGATTCTCCTCGACACTCAAAAGCTTGAATCCGTGCCGATCCGGATCGAACTCCGAAGTCGGAATGGCACGCCAGAATATCTCGTCGCTCGGTTTATCGTACCATACCTCCGACAGCCCGAGCGTGAAGATGAAAACGTCAGTTGAGCGGAAGATGTCTCGGGTGTCATCACGCATGCGATCGGACGCATTTTGTACATCGCCGGATTTATCATGCCAAAGGTTGACTGGCGGCGTCCAATCTTCGAACGCCCATCGAAATTGCTGCAAGAGCGCCGCTGTATTTACAATGCCGTCGCCCTGCCGGATGATGTGAGCATCCAGTCCCAAATCGCGACCAAAAACCTTATATCCTTCCTTGTGAAGAAACTTGGTAACGTTGCTCGCGAAGCAGCTTCCGAAGGCGGTGATATACTGATTCCGTGTAATAAAGGGTGAGGGCGGGAACCATCCAAGACCGACATATCTGTCGACCGCGTCACCGCGCATGATGGCGGCTCGATCAGGGTGATAGTTGGTATGCTCCCCGCGATACCAGCTTCCATGAACCCGCCTGCCTTGATCGGCGACTTCGATAGCCTCCCACCGGCGTACCCGCTTTTCCTTCTTCGCTCGAGACCGCGGCCGCGTTTCGCCCATACCGAACATCTTTTGAATGTCGCGGATCAATTTCATGACCGCCTCGTCTCGGGATTCGCTCCGTAATTCATACCGCCTCGACCATAGGGGCTGCAAATGGCCGCCGACCCGAAAAATGGTCGATCGTCTTGAACGTGCGCTTGGTGACATCGACGCGTGCGCCGAGGGCCCAGGCGACCGTCGAGTTCTCGACTTTCAGCGATGCCGGGAAGCGGCTACCGGAAGGCAGGAAGCCGCCGTCTCAGCGGTTGTCCTGCTTCGCCTGGGCGACGGCCGCGGCCTTGCGCAGGCGGCCCCGTTCCATCGGCCGGATAAGGCTGTCCCGGCGTGTCGAGGCGACCTTGCGCATGCCCTGATGGGCATGGCGCGTGTTCGCCGGCGTGTCCTCGTCCTGCGATGCCTGCTTGAGCTTCAGGGCACGGCGCGAAAGCTCCGCCTGCTTGACCTGCGACGCCATGCGCGCGCGGCGCGAACGCTCCGCGTTCAGGCGGCGCACCGCGGTCGCCAGCACCTCGAGCTTGATCTTGTTGCCGGCCGCCGATGTCGCGGCTTCCGCCCCCTTGGGCGCCGCCTTGCCGCGAATCTCGCGTTTGCGCCGCTGCACTTCGCCGCGGGCCTTGTCGCGGCGCTCGCGCACCAGCCTGGTCAGGCTCGAAAGCTCCTTGTCGGCCAGATCCTGCAAGGCGGGATGATGGGTCTTCGCGACGAGTTCCTGTTCCGCCTTGTCGAGAGCGCGATCTTCCTGTCTGCGGCTGATGGACATGCTGCCTCCTTCTGTCTGTTCGAAAGCGGCCGGGGCCGCCCTTACCAACATAGGCCGGCTGGCCGCGCCGGCAACGCCAATGCTCGATCTTTCGGGCTCCTGTCAGCTTCGCCAGGTCACATTGACGCAAGCTTCGCAATCGGTTCTACACCCAGGAACGGTTGAGGATTTCAATGACGAGCAGCAGGGTCGTTCAACTGCCGCAGAAATTGACGCCGGCCTCGGTGTCGAAGTTCGGATGCGACCTGCATGCGCTCGGGCCGGCAGGCGGGTTTGTATTCGACTTCGGCCACCAGAGGTGGTTTCCGCCATTTTCCATGGTGCTGCTGGCGATGCATCTGCGCCGGTTTCGCGAGCGCCATCCGCAGGCGGAGTTCTATGCGAGAAACTTCGAGAACCACGGCTATGCCGCGCATATGGGCTTCTTCAAAACATTCGGGCTCGACCATGGAAATGCACCAGGCGAAGCCTTGGGCAGTCCCACCCATGTCCCGATCCAGTCCATCAGACGATCCGAGCTCGTCGAGCAGGCGTCGAAGGCCTATGTCGAAATCGGGGTCACGATCGAGAAAAAGGCCGCGTCCCTGTCGAGCATCCTCACGCAAACGGAAACCGGCATCCTCCACGACACGCTGACATACTCGATCCGCGAAATTCTCAGGAACGTTTTCGAGCACAGCGATGCGGAAGAGCTGTTCATCTGCGCGCAGCACTGGCCCAGCCGGCATGAGGTCGAAGTCGGCATCGTCGATGCGGGGATCGGCATCAGGGCCGGCCTGGCGAAGAACCCCAGCTTTCAGTTCGAGACCGACAGGGAGAGCCTCCATGCCGCCCTCATGCCGGGCGTGTCGGGGAACATCCGGGCCGGGAAGGGAAGCGATCCGTGGAGGAACACGGGTTACGGGCTGTACATGACCAACCGGATATGCCGGGCCGGGGGCTGCTTCTTCATCTGCAGCGGCGATGCGGGCCTTTGGCTGGAGGGAAAGCGCAAGCTGGACGTTCCATCCGACCTGCGGGGAACCGCCGTGCGCCTGTTCCTGGACACCTCCCAGCTCGTCGATCTTCGCGACAGGCTGGCCGGCTTCCACAAGGACGGCATACGCGCGGCAAGGGAGATAAGGGGGGCGAACAGATCCTACGCCTCGGCCGCCTCCCAGATGCTGACCCGGGATTTTCGGTAGGCCTCTTTGTCCCCCCGGTATCTGGAGGAGGCGAGTAGGGGACCCACGAACCCGAACAAGTCCGCGACCGCGGCCCGGGCTTTCGCCCGCCCCACGGAGCCGGCGAGCGAAGCAAGTTCGGCGTGAGCGAAAAGATGGTGGGCCCGGAGGGACTCGAACCCCCAACCAAGCGGTTATGAGCCGCCGGCTCTAACCATTGAGCTACAGGCCCCACCGGGCTGACCTAGTTGGTTTTCCGGCGCCAGACAAGGGCGCAAACGGGAGCGCCGCCGCATTGCCCCCACAATCCGCTCTTACGCGCAAGCGAACAGTCAACCGGAGTGAGACCACCATGAACCGCCGATACCTGCCGCTCATCGCCGCCGCGATGGTCCTTCCGAGCGCCGCCCAGGCGCAGGAGTTGCGCAATCCGGTGCCGCGCATCGCCGTCGTGGGCGAGGGGGAGGCGTCGGTGGCGCCCGACCTCGCCATCGTCACCCTTTCGGTGCTGCGCGAGGCGGCGACGGCGCGCGAGGCGCTCGACCAGAGCAACAAGGCGACAGCCGACGTCATCGCGGCGATGAAGGAAGCCGGCATCGAGGCCCGCGACCTCCAGACCAGCGGCCTTCAGATCAATCCGCGCTACGTCTATCCGCAAGGCGGCAGCGGCGAGGAGCAGCCGCGGATCGTCGCCTATCAGGCGACGAACACGCTGACCGCGCGCGTGCGCGACATCGCCAAGGTCGGGGAGGTGATCGACCGGGCGGTGACGCTGGGCGTCAACCAGGGCGGCAGCATCACCTTCACCAATGACGACCCGTCCGCCGCCCGCACCGAGGCCCGCCGCCGCGCGGTCGAGGATGCCGTGGCGCGCGCGAAAACCCTCGCGGAGGCGGCCGGGGTCGGCCTCGGCCCGATCATCGAGATCACCGAGCAGTCCTTCATGCAGCCGCCGATGCCGATCGTCGCGTCGGGCCGTGCCTACCGGATGGAGGCGGCCGCCGACGCCGTGCCGGTCGAGGCCGGCGAGAACGTCTATCGCATCCAGATCAACGCGACCTTCGAGCTGAAGCAGTAGAGGCCGGCAGCCCGGAGGAACAGGCGTTTCTCCGGGCGCCGGCGATGAAAACGGCGTATGGTTCAGGCCGCGCCTCGGACAAAAAAAGTGCCGGCAGTTTCCTGCCGGCACAGTCAGGGGAGGTCAGAAGAAAGCGCCGGGCGATCAGCGCAGGACGGGGCAGGACGGCGCCTTGCCGAAGACGAGGATTGCCGGGCGAGGGCCATAGCCGCGACCGGCGACCTTGATGGTGCGGCGGCTGACGTCGATCACGCGGGCGTTGCGCACGCCCATCCGCGATGCCTTCCTGACGGCGTCGCGCGGCGAACATTCACGGACATGGTGGTAGCGGCCCGGGCCGCGATAGTGATGACGACCGCGATCGTCAAAACGGAAGCCGGCGCTCGGACCGTGTCCGGAACCGAAGCCGAGATAGATCGACCCGCCGGCGGCCTCGGCCGATGCGGGCATGGCGGCGACGGCACCCAGGCCGACGATGGCGGCAAGCGTGGCGGTTCTGAGAAACTTGAACATGGCGCGCTCCTTTGGGCGAAGATGAGATGGCTCGCTGTCTGCGATTGATGCCAACCTATCCGCACCGCCATGAACCGTGCCGGAACCATCCGTTCATATCGCATTCATCCGCAAGGATTGGGCGCTGGACGGGAACCGGACTATGGAAGGGGCCTTGCACGACGCTCTCCGCAAGACGCTCGATGCAGCGCATTGCGGGAGTACAGGCCACCGAGCTGGGTGAACAAAAGTCGCATAAGATATATTATGGAACTTACGTATACGTGATTTCCGCGCAAAAGCGGCATCGTGCCGGCAAATCCCTGCGTGTTCCGAGCCCGTCACCCCAAGCAGCGCGCCAAACGGCGGTGTCGTTCGTGAACCCTGCCATACATCGATAACGACGCTGGGCAACGCCCGGAACGGCAGCGACAGTCGCGAGCGCTGCCGGCCAGTTCCGTCTCGTCAGCGCCACGGCGCACGCCGTATGACGGACGATCAATCCGCCATCGCTTGCGCCAGCGCCACGGCGGCGTCGAAGTCGCGCCGGCGTGCGGCCTGTCGCGCGACGGCCTCGGCATCGTCGCCCCAGTGCTCGGCATTCCAGCTTTCGTCGACATGGGCCGCGGCCCAGGCCTCGGCCGGATCGAGCGCGCCGGCCTCGACCGCGAGCGCCAGCAAGGCCGAGCCGGTCAGCGTCGTCATCACATGGATCGCGGCCAGCCGGAACGGATCGCGCCGGTCGTCCAGCCAGCGCCGGACCGCGGCGACGGACTCCCGCGGCTGCTCGACATGGACGACGCCCTCGGCGAGGATGAACCGCGCGCTGAGCGCGGCGCACGCCCAGTCGAGAACCGGATCCCACGCCTGTGCCTGACGTGCCACAAGCCCGGCCGGCTCGCCGGCGCGGTAGCAGATGAGGTCAGAGCCCGAGAAGCGCACGACGTCCTCGATCACCGCCTCGGGGTCCGGCGCCACGCCGTCTATGGCGCTGTTGACCAGCCGCAGCACCGGCATCGAGACCGGGTCGATCACGTCGCGCTGGGCGTCGAACTCGCCGGCCACCAGCGCCGCCGCTTCCCGGGACGGCAGGACGAGCGGCGCCCTGCCCGGAGTCCGCACGGATTTTCCGTCAAGAAGAACAGAAAATCCTTCTTGAATTTCAGTATGTTTCACGGCTTTATAAAAGCGCTTCGGCAAATTCTGCCGCATCTGGTTCTGCGCCCGGCGTATCGGGTCGGGATCGGAAAGATGGCTTCCGGATTCCAGATCGTTCAGAAGATCACGCATCGTTTCTCCTTCCCGGCAACGCCGTGCCGCCGGCCCGGCCGGCCCGGTTGACGAGGACGAGCCCGGCCGCGATCAGTCCGAGCGCAGCGAAGATGCGCAACGTCAGCGGCTCGTCCAGCAGCACCCCGGCCAGAATGACGCCGAAAGCCGGCGACAGGAAGGTGAAGCTGGAAAGCCCGGAAGCCGGATAGCGGCGCACCAGCCAGAACCACAGCACATAGGTGAACGCGACCACGAACACGGTCTGGAACACCAGCGACGCCGTCGCCAGCGTCGTCACCTCGCGCAGCAGCGGCCCGTAGAGCGGGATCAGCGGCAGGGAGATGAGCGCCGAGACCGAGAGCTGGTAAAGCAGCGTCTTTTCCGGACTGGTGCTCGACAGCCGCGAGGCCTTGACGAGGAGAACCGTCGCCGCCCACAAGACGCCGGCGAGCAGGCACAGGAGATCGCCCCATATGGCCTTGGGGCCGGGTATGCTCAGATCGTCGGAGAAGATCAGCACGACGCCGGCAAAGGCCAGCACGAGGCCCGCCAGCTTCCGCGCCGTGATCCTCTCGCCGAGCAGGAAATGCCCGCCGAGCAGCATCCAGAACGGCATGGTGTTGACCATCAGCGCGCTGCGCGCGGCGCTGGTGAACTCGAGGCCGGCGAAGATCAGGACGAATTCGAAGCCGAACAGCGCCCCTGCCGCCAGCCCCGGCCACAGCGTGCCGTCGCGCGCGAACAGGGCGATGCCGCGCCAGCGGCACCACAGGAAGACCAGAAGCCCGCCGCCCGCCGCGCGCACGAGCACGCCGAACATCGGGTTGAAGCCGGCATTCGACACCTTGATCGCGACCTGGTTCAGCCCCCACGACAGGGTCAGCAGCAGCATGAGCGTGACCGCGAGGCCGTCCATCGCCGGCTTGCCGATGTCGCGATCCTCCGCGCCCGCCGGCACCGCGCTCATTCCTCGCCCCCGGCGGTGGCGTCGTCGAAGCCGAGCAGGTTCCAGCTCTGGCGCATATGCGGCGGCAGCGGCGCCGTCACGTCGATGACCCCGCCATCGGGATGGGGAATGACGATGCGCCGCGCATGCAGGTGCAGCCGGTTCTGGATGCCGCCGGGAAACTCCCAGTTGGTGTCGGCCTCGAAATATTTCGGATCGCCGATGATCGGGCAGCCGATATGCGCGGCATGGACGCGCAACTGGTGGGTTCGCCCGGTATAGGGCTCCATCTCCAGCCACGAGAGCGCCTGCCCCGCCTGGTCGACGATGCGGTAGTGCGAAACGGCGTGATCGGCCCCCTCCTCGCCATGGCGGGCGATGCGCATCCGGTCGCCGTCGCGGGTCTGCTCCTTGACCAGCCAGCTCGAAATGCGGTCCTCGCGCTTCTTCGGCACGCCCTTGACCAGCGCCCAGTAGGTCTTCTTGGCATCGCGGCCGCGGAACGCCTCGGCGAGCTTCATCGCCGCCAGCCGCGAGCGCGCCACCACCAGCACGCCCGACGTGTCGCGGTCGAGGCGGTGGACGAGGCGCGGCTTCTCGCCCTTGCGGTTGCGCCATGCCTCCAGCATGCCGTCGACATGGCGCGCGACGCCCGAGCCGCCCTGCACCGCAAGGCCGGCCGGCTTGTCGAAGACGTAGACGGCCGGGTCCTCGTGGATCAGCATCTTCGCCAGCACCTCGGCGTCGGCCTCGCCGCGCATGGTGCGCGCCGTCACCGGCCCCTCGCCCTTGCGGTCGACGCCGAGCGGCGGCACGCGCACCACCTGCCCCGGCTCGACCCGCGTGTCGGCCTTGACGCGGCCGCCATTCACCCGCACCTGCCCCGAACGCAGCAGCTTCTGGAGCTGGGCGAAGCCGAGGCCCGGATAGTGCGCCTTGAACCAGCGGTCGAGCCGCATGCCCGCCTCGCCGGCCTCGACCGGTATCTGTTCCACGCCTGCCATGGGTCCGTTACTCACGTCTCTTCGTGCCGGCCAGATAGCATCAGCCGAGGCTTTTCGCGACCCACATTCCGAAGAAGAGCGCGGCGATCGCCAGGACGACACTCATGGCGACATAGCCGAAAGCCTGCACCAGCGCACCCCGCTCGTAGAGCACGGCGAAATCGAGGGTGAAGGCGGAGAAGGTGGTGTAGCCGCCGAGGATGCCCGTCGCCACGAACAGGCGCAGCTCGGCCGAGCCGCCGAAGCGCCGCGCCAGAAGCTCGACGAACAGGCCCATCAGGAAGCCGCCGACGAGGTTGACCGCCAGCGTGCCCCACGGAAACGCCGGGCCGAGAAACCGCAGCGCCGCGAGGTTGGTCAGATGCCGTAGCCCCGAGCCGAGCGCGCCGCCGAGCGCGACGAGAAGAAGATGGTACATCGGTGCTGTCCCCGCTCTAGATCGTTTCACCGTTTCACGGAAACGGCAAAACGATCTATCTCCTTATTTCTATGCAATTCCGGACGGAACACCGCTTCGCACTTTTCCTGGAATTGCTCTACTTGCCCTGCCGCTCGCGCCTCAGCTTCGCCCACCAGTCGAGCCGCTTCCTGATCTCGCGCTCGAAGCCGCGGTCGGGCGGGTCGTAGAAGGTGCGCCGGCCGAGGGATTCGGGGAAGTAGTCCTGGCCGGAAAAGGCGTCCGGCTCGTCGTGATCGTAGCGATAGCCCTCGCCGTAGCCTTCCGACTTCATCAGCTTGGTCGGCGCGTTGAGGATGTGGCGCGGGGGGCTTAGCGAGCCGTGCTCCTTGGCCGTGCGCGTTGCGGCCTTGAACGCGGTGTAGAGCGCATTCGACTTGGGCGCGGTGGCGAGATAGACGCAGGCCTGCGCCAACGCCAGCTCGCCCTCGGGCGAGCCGAGGAAGTCGTAGGCGTCCTTGGCCGCGTTGGCGATCACCAGCGCCTGCGGGTCGGCAAGGCCGATATCCTCGACCGCCATGCGCACCAGCCGCCGGCCGAGGAACAGCGGGTCCTCGCCGGCATCGAACATGCGCGCGAGGTAATAGAGCGCGGCGTCGGGGTCGGAGCCGCGTACCGCCTTGTGCAGGGCCGAGATCAGATTGTAGTGGCCGTCCTGGCTCTTGTCGTAGATCGGCGCGCGGCGCTGGACGATCTCCTGCAAGCCCGCGGCGTCGAAGATCTCGCCCTCGCCGGCCGCGCGCCACACTTCCTCGGCCAGCGTCAGCGAGGCGCGCCCGTCGCCGTCGGCCATGCGGATCAGCACCGCCCGCGCCTCGTCGTCGAGCGGCAGCGCCCTGCCCTCCAGCCGCTCGGCGCGTTCCAGAAGCGCGGCGACGCTTTCCGGCTCCAGCGGCTTGAAGGTCAGCACCCGCGCGCGCGACAGCAGCGCGGCGTTGAGTTCGAAGGACGGGTTCTCCGTCGTCGCGCCGACGAGGATGGCGGTGCCGTCCTCCATGACCGGCAGGAAGGAATCCTGCTGGGCGCGGTTGAAGCGATGGATTTCGTCGACGAACAGCAGCGTCTGCCGGCCGGAGGCACGCCGCAACCGCGCCGCCTCGAACACCTTCTTCAGGTCGGCGACGCCGGAAAAGATCGCCGAGATCTGCTCGAACGCCAGCCCGGTCTCGCCCGCCAGCAGCCGCGCGACCGTGGTCTTGCCGGTTCCCGGCGGCCCCCAGAACACCATGGAGCCGAGCGAGCCCGAGCGGATCATCCGCGTCAGGACGCCGTCCGGGCCGGTCAGGTGCTCCTGCCCGACCACGTCGCCGAGCACGGCGGGGCGCAGGCGGTCGGCGAGCGGCCGGCCGACTTCGGCCACGGGGCTGGGATCGGGCGCGAAAAGGTCGGCCATGGCGTCAGTATCGCAGCACCTGGTTGAGGAGCCTCCCGTCGCGCTCGATGGTGAACCGCCACCAGCGCGACTGGCCGGCCGCGACGTCGCGCAGCTTCTCGGCCGTGTCGATCTCCTCGCCATTGACCTCGCGCACGATGTCGCGGGGGCGCAGGCCGAAGCCCTCGGCCGGGGAATTGCCGAGGACATCGACCACGGCGACGCCTCGCGCCTCGGTGCTGAGGCGCAGCCGCTGGGCGAGCCGGGGCGAAAGCGCCGCCACCTTGGCGCCCGCGAACGGGCTGCGCCCGTCGATGATGATCTCGGCGGTGGACTCGCCCTCGGGCGCGCGTATCAGCTCGACCTCGACCGTGCGCTCCCTCTCCTGCGCGAGGACCGTCATCTCGGCTACGCTGCCGATAGGGCTCGTCGCCAGCCGGTAGCCGAGCGCGTCGGGATGCTCGATGGCCGCGCCGTTCAGCGCCAGCACCACGTCGCCGGGGCGCAGGCCCGCCTTGGCCGCGGGGCCGTCGGGCGTGACCGAGCGCACCAGCGCGCCGTGCGGCCGCACCATGCCGAGCGCCTCGGCCATGGTCGCGTCGACATTCTCGAATGCGGCGCCGACGAAGGGCCGCTCGAAATAGTCGAGGCCGCCGCGCGCCGCGTCGACGACCGCGCGCACCATGTTGGAGGGGATGGCGAAGCCGATGCCGATGGAGCCGCCGGTGCGCGAAAAGATCGCAGTGTTGATGCCGATCACCTCGCCGCCCATCGACACCAGCGCGCCGCCCGAATTGCCGGGATTGATCGCCGCGTCCGTCTGGATGAAGAAGCCGAAATCGCTGACGCCGATATGGGTGCGCGCGAGGCCCGAGACGATGCCGCTCGTCGTCGTCTGGCCGACGCCGAACGGATTGCCGATGGCGAGCACGAGGTCGCCGACTTGAAGCGCGTCGGAATCGCCGAGCGAGGCGACCGGGAACGGCTCCGACCCGTCGATCTTCAGGACGGCGAGGTCGAGCGACTCGTCCTTGAGCAGGATCGCGCTCTGGAACTCGCGCCCGTCGGCGGTCGCCACCCGCACCTCGTCGGCGTCGCGGATGACGTGGTAGTTGGTGACGACATAGCCGCTTTCGTCGACGATGACGCCCGAGCCGAGCGAGGATTGCACCCGCGGCGGCATCTGCCGGCGGCCGAAGAACTGCTCGAAGAACGGATCGCCGGCGAAGGGCGAGCGCGCCTGCACCTGCTGCGAGGCATAGACGTTGACCACGGCCGGCGCGATCTCGCGCACCAGCGGCGCGAAGGAAAGCTGCATCTCGGCCTGCCCGAACGGCACGCGCCGCACCGGCTCCGTCGCCGCGTCGTCGCCGCGCAGGAGGTCGCTCAGCGCGTCGGCCAGCCCCTTGCCCGCGCTGTCCTGCGCCGAGACGGGCTCCGAGACGGCAAGCATGGCCGACAGAAGAACCGGAACGAGAAGAAAACGCCGCATGAAGAATCCCCGCATTTTACGAAGCAGCGCCATTTTCGCAGGGAATGTGCAAAATAAAAGGCAGCCGCATCCTTGGACCAACTCTTGCTCCCGCATGCCGCCGCAAAAATGCGAAAAGGGGCCGCGAAGGCCCCTTCCCTGATGTCGGCCGAGCCTGAGGACGAATCAGGCCGCTTCGGACTCGCTCTCGGCGACTTCCGCCTCGTGGCGGGCCCGGTCGGCGGCGCCCTTGGCCGAGACGTCGCGCTCGACGAACTCGATCACCGCCATCGGCGCGTTGTCGCCATGGCGGAAGCCCGCCTTCATGATGCGCAGGTAGCCGCCGTTGCGGGTGGCGTAGCGCGGCGCGATGATGTCGAACAGGCGCTTGGCGGCGGCTTCCGAGCCGGTCGCCGAGATGGCCTGGCGGCGGGCGTGGAGGTCACCCCGCTTGCCGAGCGTGACCAGCTTCTCGACGATGGGCCTGAGCTCCTTCGCCTTGGGCAGCGTGGTGGTGATCTGCTCGTGCTCGATCAGCGAAGCAGCCATGTTCGTGAACAGCGCCTTGCGATGGCTGACGGTGCGGCCGAGCCGGCGTCCGGATTTTCCGTGGCGCATGGCCTTCTCCTTCGGTTCGTTTCGGAGGCGTTAAGCCTCGGTTCCTGTGCCGCATGATCCGCCGGGAGCGCCCTGCCCCCGGCGATCATGCTCAATACTGGTCTTCGTAGCGCTTGGCGAGATCTTCGATGTTCTCGGGCGGCCATGCCGGCACTTCCATGCCGAGGTGCAGGCCCATGGAAGCGAGAACTTCCTTGATTTCGTTCAGCGACTTGCGACCAAAATTCGGAGTGCGAAGCATTTCGGCTTCGGTCTTCTGAATGAGATCGCCGATATAGACGATGTTGTCGTTCTTCAGGCAGTTCGCCGAACGGACGGAAAGTTCCAGTTCGTCGACCTTCTTGAGGAGTGCCGGGTTGAACGCCAGTTCGGTGACCGATTCCTCTTCGGCTTCCTTCTGCGGCTCGTCGAAATTGACGAAGACCGAGAGCTGATCCTGGAGGATGCGGGCCGCAAACGCGATCGCATCTTCGCCCGTGACGGAACCATCGGTCTCGATGGTCATCGTCAGCTTGTCGTAGTCGAGAACCTGGCCTTCACGGGTGTTTTCCACCTTGTAGGACACTTTCTTGACCGGCGAATAAAGGCTGTCGACCGGGATGAGGCCGATCGGCGCGTCTTCGGAACGGTTGCGGTCGGCCGGGACATAACCCTTGCCGTTGTTGACCGTGAACTCCATGCGGATTTCCGCGCCCTCGTCGAGGGTGCAGATGACATGGTTCGGGTTCAGGATCTCGATGTCGCCGACCGTCTGGATGTCACCAGCCGTCACGACGCCCGGACCCTGCTTGCGCACGACCATACGCTTGGAATCGTCGCCATCCATCTTGATGGCGATTTCCTTGATGTTCAGCACGATATCGGTCACGTCTTCCCGGACGCCCGGGATCGACGAGAACTCGTGCAGCACGCCGTCGATCTGCACGGCGGTAACAGCCGCACCGCGCAGCGACGACAGGAGAACGCGACGCAGCGCGTTGCCGAGCGTCAGGCCGAAGCCACGCTCCAGCGGCTCGGCAACAAGGCTTGCCTTGGTGCGGCCGGAGGAGGAGAACTCCACCTTGTTCGGCTTGATCAGTTCCTGCCAGTTTTTCTGGATCATATGTTTTGCCTTCCGTTCGCCGCCACCATCCAATCGTGGCGGGCAAAGCCGGGAACCCGGAGAGGAGCGCGCCGCTCCATCGGGCGGGGCGCTCGTCCGGTCTGTTCGAAAAAATCAGACGCGACGCTTCTTGCGCGGGCGGCAGCCATTGTGCGGGATCGGCGTCACGTCGCGGATCGACGTGATCGTGAAGCCCGCAGCCTGGAGCGCGCGCAGCGCCGACTCGCGGCCGGAACCGGGACCGCAGACCTCGACCTCGAGGGTGCGCATGCCGTGCTCCTGCGCCTTCTTGGCGCAGTCCTCGGCAGCGATCTGCGCCGCGAACGGCGTCGACTTGCGCGAGCCCTTGAAGCCCTTGCGCACCGGCCGACGACCAGGCAATCGCGTTGCCCTGCGCGTCGGTGATGGTGATCATCGTGTTGTTGAAGGTCGAGTTGACGTGCGCGACGCCCGACGAGATGTTCTTCCGCTCGCGGCGGCGAACGCGTGCTGCTTCCTTGGCCATGTATGGTCCTTCCGTTCGATATCGACGCCGCCGTAATGCCAGCGGCTACACCAAGGGAGTGAGTAGTGAGGTAGTCAGTAGTGAATAGTGAAATCCACTACTCTCTATTCCCTACTCACTCGCCTTATTTCTTCTTGCCGGCGATCGGCTTGGCCGGGCCCTTGCGGGTACGGGCGTTGGTATGGGTGCGCTGGCCGCGCACCGGCAGCGACCGGCGATGGCGCAGGCCGCGGTAGCAGCCGAGGTCCATCAGGCGCTTGATGTTCATCGACACTTCGCGGCGCAGGTCGCCCTCGACCTGGTAGTCGCGGTCGATGGCTTCGCGGATCTGCAGCACTTCGGCGTCGGTCAACTGGTTGACGCGGCGATCCAGCGGAATGCCGACCTTCTCGACGATCTCGGCGGCGAACTTCGCGCCGATGCCGTGGATGTACTGAAGCGCGATGACGACGCGCTTGTTGGTCGGGATGTTGACGCCAGCTATACGGGCCATTCTCTCTCGTCTCCATGTGGGCCGGCGGCAAAGCCGGCGCTTTTCGTTGTCCCGCGTCCGGTGGAGGCCGGCCCTTGCGGGGTTCTCTCGTCAAAACAGCCGCACGGCCCGGAAGGGCCGGCGGTTTCCTGTCTGAAGGGAAGACGCGCTGCCTTAATCCGGAAACGGCGGGAAGTCAACACGTCACGCCCGTTCCTTCGGCCTTGCGTCCAAATGCCGATGCGCGGCTCAGGCGAGCAGCGCGTCGATCTGCCGGGTCACGTCGTCGATCGGCGCCATGCCGTCGACGCCCTTCAGCATGCCCTTGGCGTGGTAGTAACCGATCAGCGGCGCGGTCTTCTTGTAGTATTCGCGCAGACGCTCCTCGAACACTTCCGGGTTGTCGTCCTTGCGCACCGGCTGGCCCGCCGCCTTCGCCTGCTCGGCGCGGCGGACGATTCGCCCGACCAGCGCCTTGTCGTCGACGACGAGCTCGATCACCGCGTCGAGCGCGATGCCCCGCTTCGCCAGCATCGCCTCGACCGCGTCGGCCTGCGCCAGCGTGCGCGGATAGCCGTCGAGGATGAAGCCGCCGGCGCAATCCGCCTGGTCGATGCGCTCGGCGACGATGGCGTTGACGATCTCGTCGGAGACGAGCTCGCCGGCATCCATCACGGCCTTGGCGCGTTTGCCCACGTCCGTCTGCGCCTGAACGGCGGCGCGCAGCATGTCCCCCGTCGAAAGCTGCGGAATCCCGTGCTTCTCGACCAGTCTCTGGGCCTGCGTCCCCTTGCCCGCCCCAGGCGGCCCGAGCAGTATAAGCCTCATTTCCCCCTCTTCCCTCCACGCAGCTTGGATTTCTTGATCAGCCCCTCATACTGGTGCGCGATCAGGTGCCCCTGAACCTGCGCCACCGTGTCGAGCGTGACGCTGACGACGATGAGGAGCGAGGTGCCGCCGAGATAGAACGGCACGCCCGTCGCCGAAATGAGGAATTCGGGGATGAGGCAGACAATCACCAGATACAGCGCCCCGACCGCGGTGATGCGCGTCAGCACGTAGTCGATATATTCTGCGGTGCGCTCGCCCGGGCGGTAGCCGGGAATGAAGCCCGAATGCTTCTTGAGCTGGTCGGCGGTGTCCTTGGGGTTGAAGACGATCGCCGTGTAGAAGAAGGCGAAGAACGCGATCATCGCCCCGTAGAGGAACATGTAGAGCGGCTGGCCGTGGCCGAGCGTGGCGAGCACCGTGCTGGCCCAGGCCGGCAGCGTCGTCGTATCGGAGAAGCCGGCCAGCGTCGCCGGCAGGAGCAGCAGCGACGAGGCGAAGATCGGCGGGATGACGCCGGCGGTGTTGAGCTTCAACGGCAGGTGCGAGGTGTCGCCCTGGAACATGCGGTTGCCGACCTGGCGCTTCGGATACTGGATCAGCAGGCGGCGCTGCGCGCGCTCGAAGAAGACGATGCCGGCGACCAGAACCACGGCAAGGATGAGGATCGCGAGAATGATGCCGGTCGACAGCGCGCCGGTGCGGCCGAGCTCGAGCGTGCCGCCGAGCGCCGAGGGCAGGCCCGCCACGATGCCGGCGAAGATGATCAGCGAGATGCCGTTGCCGATGCCGCGCGCGGTGATCTGCTCGCCGAGCCACATCAGGAACATGGTGCCGCCGACGAGGGTGATGACGGCGGACGCGCGGAAGAACCAGCCCGGATCGGTGACGATGTTGGCCCCGCTCTCCAGCCCGACGGCGATGCCGTAGGCCTGCACGACGGCAAGAAGCACCGTGCCATAGCGGGTGTACTGGTTGATGATCTTGCGGCCCTGCTCGCCTTCCTTCTTCAGCGCCTCGAGCGTCGGGATCACCGACGTCATCAGCTGCATGATGATCGAGGCCGAGATGTAGGGCATGATGCCGAGCGCGAAGATCGCCATGCGCTCGACGGCGCCGCCGGCGAACATGTTGAACATGCCCAGCACGCCGCCAGACTGCTGCTGGAACGCCTGCGCGAAGGCTTCGGGATTGATGCCCGGCATCGGGATATAGGTGCCGAGGCGATAGACGAGCAGCGCGCCGAGGGTGAACCAGATGCGCTTCTTCAGATCCTCCGCCTTGGCGAAGGCCGAAAAATTCAGGTTGGAAGCAAGCTGCTCGGCTGCCGATGCCATGTGGTATTCTCCGCTTCGTCACGCTGCGGCGGGGGCGAAGCCCCGCATGGTCCTGCAACCGGACCCGCGTGCCGCCGAAGCCACGAGATAGGCTCCGGCCGGCCAAGATGCAAGCGGCGGCCTGTTCATGTTCTCGTCCGATGGAGGATTATCCAACCGAACCGAAACATGGACAGGCCGCCGCCTTTCGCAAAAGCCCGTTACTCGGCGGCTGCCTTCTCCGGCAGCTTGACCGATCCCCCGGCCTTCTCGACTTCGGCAACCGCGGGAGCGGACGCGCCGGCAACGTCGAACGCCACCTTCGACTTCAGCTCGCCGCCGCCGCGGATCAGGCGCACGCCGTCGCGGGCGCGGCGCAGCACGCCGGCCTTGACCAGCGCCTCGACCGTCACGGTCTCGGAAGCGTCGAGCTTCTTGGCCTCGATCGCCGCCTGGACGCGGCCGAGCGAAACCTCGTTGAAGTCCTTGGCGAAGATGTTCTTGAAGCCGCGCTTCGGCAGGCGGCGGTAGAGCGGCATCTGGCCGCCCTCGAAGCCGTTGACCGCCACGCCCGAGCGGGACTTCTGACCCTTGACGCCGCGGCCGCCGGTCTTGCCGGAGCCGGAACCGATGCCACGGCCGACGCGCTTCTTCGCCTTGGTGGCGCCGTCGCGGTCACTGAGTTCGTTGAGTTTCATGATATGGCTCCTGCCTTGCTCACGCCTCGTCCACGATGCGGACGAGGTGCTGCACCTTGGCGATCATGCCGCGCACGGACGGGGTGTCCTCCAGCGTCGAGCGCCGGTGCATCTTGTTCAGTCCGAGGCCGACCAGCGTCGCGCGCTGCTCGGCGGGGCGACGGATGGGGCTGCCGATCTGCTCGACGACGAGCGTCTTGCCCGCTTTCTTTGCCATGATCGCTCTCCTTACTCGTCGGTGGCCACGGCCGAGCCGCGGCGCGCCTGAAGCGTCGAATACTTGATGCCGCGCGCGGCGGCCACGTCCTTCGGATGCATCTGGTTCTTCAGCGCATCGAAGGTGGCGCGCACCATGTTGTAGGGGTTGGACGACCCCATCGACTTGGCGACGACGTCGTGCACGCCGAGCGTCTCGAAGACGGCGCGCATCGGGCCGCCCGCGATGATGCCGGTGCCGGGCTTGGCCGTGCGAAGCAGCACCTTGCCGGCGCCGTGGCGGCCGGCGACGTCGTGATGCAGCGTGCGGCCGTCGCGCAGCGGCACGAAGATCAGGTCGCGCTTGGCGCTCTCGGTCGCCTTGCGGATCGCCTCCGGCACTTCGCGCGCCTTGCCGTGGCCGAAGCCGACGCGGCCCTTCTGGTCGCCGACGACGACGAGCGCGGCGAAGCCGAAGCGACGGCCGCCCTTCACCACCTTGGCGACGCGATTGATATGGACGAGCTTGTCGACGAATTCGCTGTCGCGCTCTTCGCGGTCGCGGCTGCGTTCGCGGCCGCCATCCCTACGTTCCTGTGCCATTGTCCTGGTCCTTGTTCTTTTCCGGTAGCACGGGCTTCAGTGAAGTCGGGCATCGTGCCCGACGGCGAAACGGAGCAGGACGCATGAAGCGCCCTGCCCCGAAAAATCGATGCCGGTCGTCAGAAGCTGAGGCCAGCTTCGCGTGCGGCCTCGGCCAGCGCCTTGACGCGGCCGTGATAGATGAACGCACCGCGGTCGAACACGACCTCCTTGACGCCGGCCTTGACGGCGCGCTCGGCGACGAGCTTGCCGACGGCGGCCGCGGCGGCCTGGTCGGCGCCGGTCTTCAGCGAGCCCTTCAGGTCCTTCTCGAGCGTCGAGGCGGCGGCGATGGTGTGGCCGCGCGCGTCGTCGATGATCTGGGCGTAGATGTGCTTCGACGAGCGATGCACCGAAAGACGCGGGCGCTCCCCCGCAACCTTCCTGATTTGACGGCGCACGCGCGCGGCGCGGCGCTGTGTAGCTTCCTTGTCGGCCATGGCCAGTATTCCCTGCCTTGTGAAACGGGGGCGGCCATGTGCGGTAAGAGGCGAAAGCGCCCTTCCCGCGACCGCGCCCCGTGGCGCTGCAACTTACTTCTTCTTGCCTTCCTTGCGGACGATCCGCTCGCCGGCATAGCGAACGCCCTTGCCCTTGTAGGGCTCGGGGCCGCGATACTTGCGAATCTCGGCCGCAACCTGGCCGACCACCTGCTTGTCGATGCCGTTGATCACGATCTCGGTCGGCTTCGGCACGGACAGGGTCACGCCTTCGGGCGCCTCATAGACCACATCGTGGCTGAAGCCAAGGGCGAGTTGCAGGTTCTTGCCCTGCATCGCCGCGCGGTAGCCGACGCCGGTGATCTCGAGCTTGCGCTCGAACCCGTCCTTCACACCCGTCAGGATGTTGGAGATCTGGGTGCGCGACATGCCCCACTTGGAGCGCGCGTCCTTGGAGTCGTCGCGCGGGCTGACGGCGATCTCGCCGTCTTCCAGCTTGACCAGGACCTCGTCGTTGACGACGAACTTCAGCTCGCCCTTCGGACCCTTGGCGGTGACGGTCTGGCCGTCGACCGACGCGGTCACGCCCTGCGGCACCGAAACGGGCTTCTTACCAATACGAGACATCTTGTCGTCCTCGCTCTTTCCTGTTTGCGCCGCCGGTCCTTAGAGGACCTGGCAGAGCACTTCGCCGCCGACATTGTGCTCGCGCGCCTGATGGTCCGCCATCACGCCCTTGGGCGTGGACAGGATCGAGATGCCGAGGCCGTTGGCGACCGACGGGATTGACTTGACCGAGACATAGACGCGGCGGCCGGGCTTCGACACGCGCGAGATCTCGCGGATGACGGGCGCGCCCTCGTAGTACTTCAGTTCGATCTCGAACTCCGCCTTGCCGTTGTCGTATTCGACCTTGGCATAGTCGCGGATGTAGCCTTCGGCCTTGAGCACGTCGAGGACGCGGCCGCGCAGGCTCGAGGCCGGCGACGAAACCTTGGTCTTCTTGCGGCCGTAGGCGTTGCGGATGCGGGTCAGCAGATCGCCGAGGGGATCACTCACGGACATATCGTCGTCCTCCTTACCAGCTCGACTTGACCAGGCCCGGAACCAGGCCGTTATTGCCCAGTTCGCGCAGCGCGACGCGGCTCATCTTCAGCTTGCGGTAGTAGGCGCGCGGACGGCCCGTCACCTCGCAGCGGTTGCGGATGCGCACCTTGGCCGAGTTGCGCGGCAGCGCGGCCAGCTTGAGCTGGGCGCGGAAACGCTCCTCGATCGGCTTGGACTGGTCCATGATGATCGCCTTGAGCGCGGCGCGCCTGGCGGCGTACTGGTCCACGAGCTTGCGGCGGCGGTTGTTCTTCTCGACTGAGCTGGTCTTTGCCATTTCAGGTTCCTTTGTTCGCTGCCGTTACTGCCGGAAGGGGAAGTTGAAGGCCTTGAGCAGCGCCCGGGCCTCGTCGTCCGTCTTGGCAGTCGTACAAACGATGATGTCCATTCCCCAGATCTGGTCGACCTTGTCGTAGTTGATCTCGGGGAACACGATGTGCTCCTTGATGCCCATGGCGAAATTGCCGCGGCCATCGAAGCTCTTGGGGTTGAGGCCCCGGAAGTCGCGCACGCGCGGCAGCGCGATCGTCACCAGACGATCGACGAAGTCGAACATGCGGTCCTTGCGCAGCGTCACCTTGGCGCCGATCGGCATGTTCTCGCGAACCTTGAAGCCGGCGATCGAGTTGCGCGCCTTGGTGATGACGGCCTTCTGGCCGGCGATCTGCGCCAGGTCCTCGGCAGCCACGGACGGCTTCTTGGAATCGGCAGTCGCCTCGCCCACGCCCATGTTGATGACGACCTTGTCGAGGCGCGGAATCTGCAGCTCGTTCTCGTAGCTGAACTGCTCCTGCATCGCCTTGCGGATCTCGTCGCGGTAGAGTTTCTTCAGCCGCGGCTCATACTTGATGTCAGCCATTGATGACTTCTCCCGAGCGCTTGGCGACGCGCACCTTCTTGCCGTCGCGGACCTCGAAGCCGACGCGGGTCGGCGTCTTGCCGTCCTTGGGGTCGGCGACCGCGATGTTCGACAGGTGGATCGGCGCTTCCTTGCGGATCAAGCCGCCTTCCTGGTTCTGGGTCTGGCGCTGATGGCGCACCACGACGTTGACGCCGCGAACGATCGCCTTGTCGTCCTTCGGCATCACGCGCAGCACTTCGCCGGTGCGACCCTTGTCCTTGCCGGCCAGCACGACGACCTTGTCGCCCTTCCTGATCTTCTGCATGTCACCGGCTCCTTACAGCACTTCGGGCGCGAGCGAGATGATCTTCATGTGGTTCTTCGCGCGCAGTTCGCGCGGAACCGGGCCGAAGATACGGGTGCCGATCGGCTCACGCTTGTTGTCGACCAGAACGGCCGCGTTGTTGTCGAACCGGATCACGCTGCCATCGGGCCGGCGGATGTCCTTGGCCGTGCGAACCACGACCGCCTTCATCACGTCGCCCTTCTTGACGCGGCCGCGCGGAATGGCTTCCTTGATCGAAACGACGATGATGTCGCCGACCGAAGCATATTTCCGCTTCGAGCCGCCCAGCACCTTGATGCACATGACACGACGGGCGCCGGAATTGTCCGCCACGTCGAGGTTTGTTTGCATCTGAATCATGACTGGCCGCCTTCTTTAATCATTATGGACGGGCATGCGCCCGCCGGCTGTCCAAATTCGTTGTTAAACGGCACTCGCCGCCTGCTCCTGGGTCTGGTTCTGGATCACGACCCAGCGCTTGTCCCTGGAGATCGGCGCCGATTCCTGGATGAAGACGATGTCCCCAACCTTGGCCGAATTGTTCTCGTCATGCGCCTTGTAGCGCTTCGACTGGCGAACGGTCTTCTTCATCACCGGATGCGTGAAGCGGCGCTCGACCTTGACGACGACCGTCTTGTCGTTCTTGTCGCTGACGACGGTGCCCTGCATGATGCGCTTCGGCATGGTCTTCGTCCTTAAGCCTTCTTGGCGGCAGCTTTCTCCGCCGCGATCGTCTTGATGCGCGCGATGTCCTTGCGGACCTGCTTGACGCGCGCGGTCTTCTCGAGCTGGCCGGTCGCCTTCTGGAAGCGCAGGTTGAACTGCTCCTTCTTCAGGCTGCCGAGCTCGTCGTTGAGCTGGTCGAGGGTCTTGGCCCTCACATCGGAGGCTTTCATTGATAAACCCTTTCCCTACTATTCGGCGATGCGCTGCACGAAGCGCGTGCGCACCGAAAGCTTGGCCGCGCCGAGGCGCAGCGCCTCGCGGGCGATCTCCTCGGAAACGCCGTCGATCTCGAACATGACGCGGCCCGGCTTGACGCGCGCCGCCCAGTAATCGACCGAGCCCTTGCCCTTGCCCATGCGGACTTCGGTCGGCTTCGACGTGACCGGCAGGTCCGGGAACACGCGGATCCACACCCGGCCCTGACGCTTCATCTGGCGGGTGATCGCGCGACGGGCCGCCTCGATCTCGCGCGCGGTGACGCGGTTCGGCTCAAGCGCCTTCAGGCCGAAGCCCCCGAAGTTGAGGTCCGTGCCACCCTTGGCTGCGCCATGGATGCGGCCCTTGAACTGCTTGCGGAACTTTGTGCGCTTTGGCTGCAGCATCGTTCTTCTCCAAAATTCCTATGGCTCTCAGGCGTTCTCGCGACGGCGCTGATGGCCGCCACCGCCGTGCTGCTCGCCCTCGACCGCGCGGCGCTCGGACGCCATCGGGTCGTGCTCGAGGATCTCGCCCTTGAACACCCACACCTTGACGCCGCAGATGCCGTAGGCGGTCTGCGCTTCGGCGGTGCCGTAGTCGACGTCGGCGCGCAGCGTGTGCAGCGGCACCCGGCCTTCACGGTACCATTCCATGCGGGCGATCTCGGCGCCGCCGAGGCGGCCGGCGCAGTTGATGCGGATGCCCTCGGCGCCCAGACGCATCGCCGACTGCACCGCGCGCTTCATGGCGCGACGGAACGCGACGCGGCGCTCGAGCTGCTGGGCGATCGACTGCGCGATCAGCTTGGCGTCGGTCTCGGGCTTGCGGACCTCGACGATGTTCAGGTGCGTCTCCGACTTGGTCATCTCGGTCAGCTTGCGACGCAGCTTCTCGATGTCGGCGCCCTTCTTGCCGATGATCAGGCCCGGCCGTGCGGCGTGAATGGTGACACGGCACTTCTTGTGCGGACGCTCGATCACGATCTTCGAGACGGCGGCCTGCTTCAGCTCCTTCTCGAGATACTCGCGGATCTTCAGGTCCTCGTGCAGCAGCTTGCCGTACTCGCCGGTGTTGGCGTACCAGCGCGAGTCCCAAGTGCGGTTGATGCCGAGACGCAGGCCGATCGGATTGATTTTCTGACCCATTATGCGGCCTCCTTCTCTTCGACTTCGCGCACGACGATCGTCAGATGCGAGAACGGCTTCTCGATGCGCGAGGCGCGGCCGCGGCCGCGGGCATGGAAGCGCTTCATCACGATCGACTTGCCGACATAGGCCTCGGCGACGACCAGCGAGTCGACGTCGAGCCCGTGGTTGTTCTCGGCGTTCGCGATGGCGGATTCCAGCGTCTTCTTCACGGTCGAAGCGATGCGCTTGCGCGAGAATTCGAGGTCGGCGAGCGCGGTGTCGACCGCCTTGCCGCGGATCAGCGCGGCAACGAGGTTCAGCTTCTGCGGGCTGATGCGGATCGTCCGCAGGACGGCGCGCGCCTCATTGTCGGCAAGCTTGCGCGGTGCCTTGGCCTTGCCCATCGTTACTTCCTCTTCGCCTTCTTGTCCGCGCCGTGGCCGTAATAGGTACGGGTGGGCGAGAACTCACCGAACTTGTGGCCGACCATCTCCTCGGTCACGTTGACCGGGACATGCTTCTGACCATTGTAGACGCCGAAGGTCAGGCCGACGAACTGCGGCAGGATGGTGGAGCGGCGGCTCCACATCTTGATCACTTCGTTGCGGCCGCTCTCGCGCACCTTATCCGCCTTCTTCAGCAAGTAGCCGTCGACGAAGGGGCCTTTCCAGATTGAACGGGTCATATCTATGCCCTTTCCTTAGCTCTTGCGCTGATGGCGCGAGCGCATGATGAACTTGTCGGTCGCCTTGTTGGACCGGGTGCGCTTGCCCTTGGTGGGCTTGCCCCACGGGGTCACCGGGTGACGGCCGCCGGAGGTGCGGCCTTCGCCGCCGCCGTGCGGGTGGTCGACCGGGTTCATGGCGACGCCGCGGTTGTGCGGGCGCTTGCCGCGCCAGCGCGTACGGCCGGCCTTGCCGTCGTTGATGTTGCCGTGCTCCGGGTTCGACACCGCGCCGACCGTCGCCATGCACGAGCCGTGAACGACGCGCTGCTCGCCCGAGTTGAGGCGCAGGATCGCATAGCCCTGGTCGCGGCCGACGAGCTGGACGTAGGCGCCGGCCGAACGGGCGATCTGGCCACCCTTGCCCGGCTTCAGCTCGACATTGTGGACGATCGTGCCGACCGGCATGGAGCCGAGCGGCATCGCGTTGCCCGGCTTCACGTCGGCGCTCTCGCCGGCGACGACCTTGTCGCCGACCGCGAGACGCTGCGGCGCCAGGATGTAGCTCAGCTCGCCGTCCTCGTACTTGATGAGCGCGATGAAGGCCGTGCGGTTCGGGTCGTACTCCAGGCGCTCCACCGTCGCCGACACGCCGAACTTGCGGCGCTTGAAGTCGATGATGCGGTAGGTGCGCTTGTGCCCGCCGCCGATGAAGCGGCTGGTGATGCGGCCGTAGTTGTTGCGGCCGCCGGACTTGGTCAGACCCTCGGTCAGGCCCTTGACGGGCTTGCCCTTGTAGAGACCGGAACGGTCCACGATCACGAGCTGGCGCGTGCCAGGCGTGATCGGATTGAATTTCTTGAGTGCCATCGTAGCCGTTCCTTAAAGTCCGGTGGCGACGTCGATCGAATGGCCTTCGGCCAGCGTCACGACAGCCTTCTTCACGTCGCTCTGGCGGCCAATGGTGCCGCGGAAACGCTTCACCTTGCCCTTGCGCAGCAGCGTGTTCACCGCCGTCACCTTCACGCCGAACAGCGCCTCGACGGCAGCCTTGATCTCCGGCTTCGTCGCCTTGCGGGCGACGTTGAAGACGATCTGGTTGTTCTCGGAAGCCATGGTCGACTTCTCGGTGATCGCCGGCGAGACGATCACGTCGTAGTGGCGAAGGTCAGTCATTTGAAGCGCTCCTCGAGAGCCTCGACCGCCGCCTTCGACAGGACAAGCGTGCCGCGACGCAGAATGTCGTACACGTTGATGCCCTGAACCGGCAGCACGTCGATGTTCGGAATGTTGGACGCCGCGCGGCGGAAGTTCTGGTCCACCTCGGCGCCGCCGATCAGCAGCGCGTTGGTCAGGCCGAGCTTGGCGAAATCCGCCACCAGGGCCTTGGTCTTGGCTTCCTTCATCGCCAGATCGTCGATGACGATCAGGCTGGCCGACTTCGCCTTGGCCGACAGCGCATGCTTCAGGCCGAGCGCGCGGACCTTCTTCGGCAGGTCGTGCTCATGGCTGCGCACGACCGGGCCGTGCGCCTTGCCGCCGCCGCGGAACTGCGGAGCGCGCGCCGAGGAGTGACGGGCGCGGCCCGTACCCTTCTGCTTGTACATCTTGGCGCCGGTGCGCGAGATCTCCGCGCGGCCTTTGGCCTTGTGCGTGCCCTGCTGCTTCTTGGCGAGCTGCCAGCGCACGACGCGCTGGAGGATATCCTCGCGCGGGTCGAGGCCGAAGATCTCGTCCGAGAGCTTGATCTCGCCGGCGGCCTTGCCGGCAATCGTGGTAATCTTGATCTCGACCATCACTCGGCCCCCTCGACAGCCGGAGCCTCAGCCTTCGCGGCGGCGCGGATGGCGGCCGGCTTCGGCGCATTTTCCGGAAGCGGCGCCTTGACGGCGTCACGCACATAAATCCACGAACCCTTCGAGCCGGGAACGGCGCCGCGAACCAGGATCAGCCCGCGGTCGGCATCCGTCGAGACCACTTCCAGGTTCTGGGTGGTGACGCGCACGTCGCCCATGTGGCCGGCCATCTTCTTGCCCTTGAACACCTTGCCCGGGTCCTGGCGCTGGCCGGTCGAACCGTGGATGCGGTGCGACAGCGAGTTACCGTGGGTCGCACGGCCGCCACGGAAGTTGTGGCGCTTCATGACACCCTGGAAGCCCTTGCCGATCGAGGTGCCCGTCACGTCGACCTTCTGGCCGGCGACGAAATGCTCGGCCGTGATCTCGGAGCCGACCTCGATGAGGTTGTCCGGCGACACGCGGAACTCCGCGACCTTGGCCTTCGGCTCGACGGAGGCGGCGGCGAAATGGCCGCGCAGCGCCTTCGACGTGTTCTTCACCTTGGCAGAGCCGACGCCGAGCTGGACGGCCGTGTAGCCGTTCTTGTCCTGGGTACGCTGGGCGACGACCTGGAGGTTCTCCACGAGGAGGACCGTCACCGGCACGTGCTCGCCTGCGTCGTTGTAGACGCGCGTCATCCCGACTTTCTGTGCGATAACACCTGAACGCATCAGTCTTGTTCCTTCAGAGGAGCCATTGGGAAATCCCGCCGGCTCATGGTTTCGCTCCCTAGAGCTTGATCTCGACGTCGACGCCGGCGGCCAGGTCGAGCTTCATCAGCGCATCGACGGTCTGCGGGGTCGGGTCGACGATGTCGAGAAGACGCTTGTGGGTGCGCATCTCGAACTGCTCGCGGCTCTTCTTGTCGATGTGCGGCGAGCGGTTGACGGTGAATTTCTCGATCCGCGTCGGCAGCGGGATGGGGCCGCGTACATTGGCCCCGGTGCGTTTCGCCGTCGACACGATCTCGCGCGTCGAAGCATCGAGCACCCGGTGGTCGAACGCCTTGAGGCGGATACGGATGTTCTGGCCGTTCATCTGGTCGGTTCCTTCAAGTCTTCGCGGGCGCGGGCTAGGCTCGCGCCCGCGACAGACCCTGTTGCTCTTTTTATTCCGTGATGGATGCGACGATGCCGGCGCCGACGGTACGTCCGCCTTCACGGATGGCGAAGCGGAGCTTCTCCTCCATGGCGATCGGCACGATCAGGGTGACGTCGACCGTCACGTTGTCGCCCGGCATCACCATCTCCGTGCCTTCCGGCAGCGTCACGATGCCCGTCACGTCCGTCGTGCGGAAGTAGAACTGCGGACGGTAGTTGGTGAAGAACGGCGTGTGACGGCCACCCTCCTCCTTCGTCAGGATGTAGGCCTCGGCCTTGAACTTGGTGTGCGGCTTGACCGAGCCGGGCTTGGCCAGAACCTGGCCGCGCTCCACGCCCTCGCGGTCGACGCCGCGCAGCAGCGCGCCGATGTTGTCGCCAGCCTGGCCCTGGTCGAGCAGCTTGCGGAACATCTCGACGCCCGTGCAGGTCGTCTTCGTCGTCGGGCGGATGCCGACGATCTCGACTTCCTCGCCGACCTTGACGATGCCGCGCTCGACGCGACCCGTCACCACCGTGCCGCGGCCCGAGATCGAGAACACGTCCTCGATCGGCATCAGGAACGGCTGGTCGATCGGACGCTCCGGCGTCGGGATGTAGCGGTCGACCTCGGCCATCAGCTTGCGAACCGCGTCCTCGCCGATCTCCTTGTTCGAATCCTCGAGCGCGGCCAGCGCCGAGCCCGCGACGATCGGAATGTCGTCGCCCGGGAACTCGTAGGCCGACAGAAGCTCGCGGACCTCGAGCTCGACCAGCTCCAGAAGCTCGGCGTCGTCGACCTGGTCCACCTTGTTCAGGAACACCACGATCGCCGGAACGCCGACCTGACGCGCCAGAAGAATGTGCTCGCGCGTCTGCGGCATCGGGCCGTCGGCCGCCGAAACCACAAGGATCGCGCCGTCCATCTGCGCCGCGCCCGTGATCATGTTCTTCACATAGTCCGCGTGGCCCGGGCAGTCGACATGCGCGTAGTGCCGCGCTTCCGTCTCGTACTCGACATGCGACGTCGAGATCGTGATGCCGCGCGCCTTCTCCTCAGGCGCGTTGTCGATCTGGTCATACGCACGGAAATCACCGAAATACTTCGTGATCGCCGCCGTCAGCGACGTCTTCCCATGGTCAACGTGACCAATCGTGCCAATGTTAACGTGCGGCTTGTTACGCTCAAACTTACCCTTGGCCATCTGAATTCTCCATTCCTTGCGCGCCCGTCCGGGCTGGTCTCGTCTACTCGCGGCCGGCGCGCGGCTACGCGTACTTCTTCTGGATTTCCTGAGCCACGGCGGTCGGCACCGGCTCGTAATGGTCGAACTGCATCGTGTACTGGGCGCGGCCCTGCGACATCGAGCGCAGCGTGTCGACATACTTGAACATGTTGGCCAGCGGCACCATCGCGTTGATCACGACGGCGATGCCGCGGGCTTCCTGGCCCTGGATCTGGCCGCGACGGCCGTTGAGATCGCCGATCACCGAGCCGACATAGTCTTCCGGCGTCACGACCTCGACCTTCATGATCGGCTCGAGCAGCTGGGCGCCGGCCTTCTGCGCACCCTCGCGGAACGCCGCGCGGGACGCGATCTCGAAGGCGAGCACCGAGGAGTCGACGTCGTGGTAGGCGCCGTCGATCAGGGTCGCCTTGACGCCGAGCATCGGGAAGCCGGCGAGCGGGCCGGACGACAGGACGCTCTGGATGCCCTTCTCGACGCCGGGGATGTATTCCTTCGGCACCGAGCCGCCGACGATCTTGGACTCGAACAGGAAGTCCTCGCCCTCCGGGTTCGGCTCGAACACGATCTTGACGCGCGCGAACTGGCCCGAACCGCCGGTCTGCTTCTTGTGGGTATAGTCGATCTCGGCGGCGCGGGTGATCGTCTCGCGATAGGCCACCTGCGGCGCGCCGACATTGGCCTCGACCTTGAACTCGCGACGCATGCGGTCGACGATGATGTCGAGGTGAAGCTCGCCCATGCCGGCGATGATCGTCTGGCCGCTTTCCTCGTCGGTCTTGACGCGGAAGGACGGGTCCTCAGCCGCGAGACGGTTGAGCGCCAGGCCCATCTTCTCCTGGTCGTTCTTGGTCTTCGGCTCGATGGCGATCTGGATCACCGGATCCGGGAACTCCATGCGCTCGAGGATCACCGGCTTCAGCGGGTCGCACAGCGTGTCGCCCGTGGTGGTGTCCTTGAGGCCGGCCAGCGCCACGATGTCGCCGGCATAGGCCTCCTCGATGTCCTCGCGGGAATTCGAGTGCATCTGCAGCATGCGGCCGATGCGCTCCTTCTTGCCCTTGACGGTGTTCTCGAGCGAGATGCCCTTCTTGAGAACGCCCGAATAGATGCGCGCGAAGGTCAGCGAGCCGACGAACGGGTCGTTCATGATCTTGAACGCCAGCATCGACAGCGGCTCTTCGTCCGACGACTTGCGGGTGATCTCAGCCTCGGTCTTCGGATCGATGCCCTTGATGGCCGGCACTTCGTTCGGCGCCGGCAGGAAGTCGACCACCGCATCAAGAAGCGGCTGCACGCCCTTGTTCTTGAACGCCGTACCGCAGAACATCGGGTGGAACTTCACGTCGATGGTGCCGATGCGGATCAGGCGGCGCAGCTCGTCGTTCGACGGGATGTTGCCTTCGAGATAGGCTTCCATCGCGGCTTCGTCGATCTCGACGACGGTCTCGATGAGCTTCTCGCGGTATTCCTCGGCCTTGGCCTTCATGTCTTCCGGGATCTCGACGACGTCCCACTGGGCGCCGAGCGATTCGTCGCGCCAGACGAGAGCGTTCATCTCGACGAGGTCGATGACGCCCTTGAAGTCGCTTTCAGCTCCGATCGGCAGCTGCATGACGACTGCGGTCGCACCGAGACGCGACTTGATCATGGACACCGAGCGGTAGAAGTCCGCGCCGGTCTTGTCCATCTTGTTGCAGAAGATCATGCGCGGAACGTTGTACTTCTCAGCCTGACGCCAGACGGTTTCCGTCTGCGGCTCTACGCCGGCGTTGGCATCGAGAAGGGCGATCGCACCGTCGAGTACGCGCAGCGAACGCTCGACTTCGATGGTGAAGTCGACGTGGCCGGGGGTGTCGATGATGTTGAAGCGGCGGGTCTTGCCGTCACGGCCCTTCCAGAAGGTCGTGGTGGCAGCCGACGTGATCGTGATGCCGCGTTCCTGTTCCTGCTCCATCCAGTCCATCGTGGCGGCGCCGTCATGGACTTCGCCGATCTTGTGGGACTTGCCGGTGTAGTAGAGGATGCGTTCGGTCGTCGTCGTCTTGCCGGCGTCGATATGCGCCATGATACCGAAATTACGGTAGTCTTCGATTTTGTATTCGCGAGCCATTTCGGACTCCTTTCGAGACGTTAGTTTCGGTTACCAGCGGTAGTGCGAGAATGCACGGTTGGCGTCAGCCATCTTGTGCGTGTCTTCGCGCTTCTTCACTGCACTGCCGCGATTGTTCGCTGCGTCCATGAGTTCGCCGGAAAGGCGCTCGACCATGGTCGTTTCGTTACGCTTGCGGGCAGCTGCGATCAGCCAACGGATTGCGAGAGCCTGACGGCGCTCCGGGCGAACGTCGACCGGAACCTGGTAGGTCGCACCACCGACGCGACGCGAACGCACTTCGACGTGCGGGGCGACGTTGTCGAGCGCCTGATGGAACAGAGCCACCGGCTCCTGCTTCGCCTTCGACTGCACCTGATCCAGCGCGCCATAGACGATCGACTCGGCCGTGGACTTCTTGCCGTGGAGCATCACGGCATTCATGAACTTGGTGATGATGAGATCGCCGAACTTGGGGTCCGGGTTGATCTCGCGCTTTTCTGCTCTGTGGCGTCGGGACATACTTTTTGTCTCTCACGATCGTCGGCAGCGGCACAGTTGAAAAAAGCGCCGAAGCCGGGAAAACCCTTACTTCGGACGCTTCGCGCCGTACTTGGAGCGGCGCTGCTTGCGGTTCTTCACGCCCTGCGTGTCGAGCACGCCGCGGATGATATGGTAGCGCACACCCGGAAGGTCCTTCACGCGGCCGCCGCGGATCATGACCACGGAGTGCTCCTGAAGGTTGTGGCCTTCGCCCGGAATGTAGCCGATCACCTCGAAGCCGTTGACGAGGCGGATCTTCGCAACCTTGCGCAGAGCCGAGTTGGGCTTCTTCGGCGTCGTCGTGTAGACGCGCGTGCAAACGCCCCGCTTCTGCGGGTTGGCCTGCATGGCCGGAACCTTGTTGCGCTTCACCGGCGCGGTGCGCGGCTTGCGGATCAGCTGGTTGACGGTAGGCATCAAACCTTCCTTCTATCTCAAAACCCGTGTCTCAAACCCTGTTCAGGGCCGTTTCGGCGATATTTCCATACGGCAATTCGGGCACCAAACCACCTCCGGCGGTCCTGCCCGAACAAAACGCAGAGGAAACGGATGCCCGTTTCATGCAAGCCGGCAATGTCTAGTCGCTCGTAAAACGAACCCTGTTTGAGGCGAACTCCGGGACGCGGCGTCCCGAACGAACAAGCCTCACATCGGCTCAGACGAGGCGGCTTCTACTCGCAACGCCCGCGACCGTCAAGCCCCGGCGCCTCAAGAAACGCGCGGCTTCGGCCATATTTCGCGCCGGCGCGGGCCTGTATAATATAATTGCGCGGCCGCCCTTCGCAAACGGCCTTCCGCTTCGGCTTCGCCTGTCGCGGCGGCGGGAATCGTGCGAAACAGGGGCGTCAGTGGAGAGAGAATCCCGTGAACGACAACGATCAGAAGCCTGTCACCATCATCATCGGGCGCGTCTGGCGCGACAAGGGCGCAGAATCGCAGGGCGTTCATGTGATGCTGACGGCCCCCGACGACGATTCCGCCGTGCGCAAGGCGCTGGAGGCGCTGGCGGCTGAAGGCTATGCCGAAGCCGAGCTCGACCAGATTGGCGACATGGAAGGCGCGCCCGACGAGGAGCCGCATCTTTCGGCCTGGCAGGGCGCCCTCGAGGGCGAAGTGTCGATCATCACCTTCGACGAGCCGCTCTGATTCCGTCCGCCAAGTGGCGGGGCTCCGCCGGATGATTCCGTCCGCCTGCGAAAGCCCTATTTCGCCTTCCCGCGCAGCCGCGCCCACATCCCTGCCCGCGGCCGCCATTCGCTGACGATCACCGCGGCGACGATCAGCGCGCCGCCGAGGAGCGCGAGCGGCGGCAGCCGGTCGCCGGCGATGCGGCCGAAGATGCCGCCCCACACCGGCTCGCCGGCATAGATCAGCGTCGCCCGCGTCGGCGGAACGACCTTCTGCGCCCAGTTCATCGTCAGCTGGATCAGCGCGCTCGCCAGCCCGAGGCCGACGGCGCAGGAAAACCACACCCAATGGAAGGCGGGAACCGCCTCGCCGACGAGCGGCATGGCCGCGAGCGACATCGTCCCGCCGGCGAGCAGCTGGACGGCGGTGACGCGCCGGCTGTCGACGCCGGACGCGAAGCCGCCGATCATGATGATCTCGGCGGCGATGGCGAGCGCGCCGACGAGCGTGACGACCTCGCCGGCCGAGAGCGTGAGATGGCCGGCATCCGGCCCGGCGAGCAAAGCGAGGCCGACAAAGGCGAGGCCGATGCCGATCCAGCTCATCAGCGACGGGCGGCGGCGCAGGACGAGCCATTGCAGCAGCGGCACCATCGGCACGTAGAGCGCGGTGATGAACGCCGACTGGCTGCTGGTGATGGTCTTCAGGCCGTGGCTCTGAAGCGCGTAGCCGAGGAACAGCGCGGTGCCGATCGCCGTCCCCGCCTTGACCTCGCGCCATGTCAGGCCGCGCATCGCCTTGCGGAAGACCAGCGCGGCCATCGCACCGGCGATCAGGAACCGCACGCCGACGAAGAACAGCGCGCCGCTGTGCTGCATCGCCCATTGCACGATGAGGAAGGTCGCCCCCCAGACCATCGTGATCGAGACCAGCGCGAGCTCGTGCCGGGATATGGAAATCGGGAAGGACGTCATCGGAAGCCGAGGGGCGGGACGGGGAAACGGAAGGGATGGGTATGCCAAGCTGCGGCCGGGCCGGCGGCCGGCCTAGTGCTCCGCCACCCGGGCGGCGACCCGCCTGTCGGCCTCGCTGTCGCTTGCCCCGAGCCCGGACGCCACGCCCTCGCGGTCGGCCTGCGGCCGGTTCTGGCTCATCTTGCGCTTGCCCTCGATGCGGGTGATCGGCATGCGCAGGCCGACGATGCCGCGAAGCTGGGCGTCGATATAGCTGCCCGGCGCGTCGCTCACGGCCCAGGGATCGGCGCGCGGCCGCTCGTAAAGCTCGGTCAGCCGGGTGACGGCGTCGCGCAGCCTTTCCCTGTCGTCGAAGAACTCCACCGGCCCGTAGGCGTGGACGGCCTCGTAGTTCCATGTCGGCACGACCTTGCCGTGCTCGCGCTTCGACGGATACCAGGTCGGCGTGACATAGGCGTCGGGGCCGGCGAAGATCGCCATCGCCTCGCAGGACGGCTCCAGCTTCCATTGCGGGTTGGCCCGCGCCAGATGCCCGTAGAGCGTGCCGGCCTCGCCTTCCGTCTCGACTAGGAACAGCGGCAGCGGCGTCGCGACGAGGCCCTCGGCCGTCGCCGTCACCAGCGTCGCCAGCCGCGCCCCGCGCATGATGGCACGCAGCGTGTAGGGGTCGTCCTCACGAAAGGCGGGCGGCGTGTACATGGCTCCAACCTATCATCGCGAATGCGCGCCGTCCGGGAAAACCGATGGGCCAGCAATGGCGCGCGCTCAATGTCCCTCGAAGGAAACCAGCGTCCGGACGGAAATGCCGAGCGCCTCGAGCTTGGCCCGGCCGCCGAGGTCGGGAAGGTCGATGACGAAGCAGGCCGAGACGATCTCGGCTCCCATCTGCCGGATCAGCTTGACCGCGCCCTCGGCCGTGCCACCGGTCGCGATCAGGTCGTCGACGAGGATCACCTTCTCGCCCGGCGCGACCGCGTCGCGGTGCATCTCCATCTCGTCCAGCCCGTATTCGAGGCTGTAGGCGACGCGCACCGTCTCGTGCGGCAGCTTGCCCTTCTTGCGGATCGGCACGAAGCCGGCGGAAAGCTGGTGGGCGACGGCGCCGCCGAGGATGAAGCCCCGCGCCTCCATGCCGGTGATCTTGTCGATCTTGGAGCCGGCCCACGGATGAACCAGCTCGTCGACGGCGCGGCGGAAGGCGCGCGCATTGCCGAGCAGCGTGGTGATGTCGCGGAACAGGATGCCGGGCCGCGGATAGTCGGGAATGGTGCGGATCGCGGCGCGCAGCGTGTCTTCAAGCGACGATGTCATGGACGATCCCGCGGTTCTGGGTCGATGTGGACCCGATTGCCCTGCCACAGTGATGGCCGGAACGCGGGCGAAAGAAAAGGGGCGGCTAGCCGCCGCCCCCGAACTTTCGCATCCGCATGCGGCTGCGATCAATGGTCGATCTGCGACCAGACCTTGCGCTTGGTGAGGTAGACCAGCGCGCCGAACAACGCCAGGAACACCATCACGTTGAAGCCGGTGCGCTTGCGCGCCTCGAGGTGCGGCTCGGCCGCCCACATCAGGAACGCGGTGATGTCGCGCGCATGCTGGTCGAGCGTCGCGGGCGTGCCGTCCGCGTAGGTGAACTGCTCGTCGAACAGCGGCGGCGCCATCGACAGCACCGCGCCCGAAAGGAAGTGCGGGTTGTAGTAGGTGCCGGGCTGGACGTCGACATGCTCGGGAACGTCCTCCTCGTAGCCGGTCAGCAGGTTGTAGATATAGTCCGGCCCGCTTTCGGCATACTGGGTGAAGATGTCGAAGACGAAAGTCGGGAAGCCGCGCTCCACCGCCCTCGCCTTGGCGATCAGCGAGAAGTCGGGCGGCACCGCGCCGTTGTTCGAGACCGCCGCCGTCTCCGGGTTCGGATAGGGCGAAGGGAAGCGGTCGGAGGGAATGCCGGGCCGCATGAACATCTCGCCGTCGGCGTTGGGGCCGTCCTCGACCTCGTACTCGGCGGCGAGCGCGCGCACCTGCTCGTCGCTGTAGCCGAGCGCCTCGAGATTGCGGAAGGCGACCAGCTCCATCGAATGGCAGGACGAGCAGGATTCGCGGTAGATCATCAGGCCCCGCTGGAGCTGGCCCTTGTCGTAGGTGCCGAACGGGCCGGAGAACGTCCACTCCTGCGGCACGGGCTTCTTCAGCGGGTACTCGGCCGCCTCGGCGGCGCTGATCGAGCCGAAGGCGATGCCGAATGCCGCCAGTCCCTTGAGAATTGTCTTCATGGTCAAGTCCTTGTCTCTTCCAGGGACGGCTCAGTTGGTGGACTGCGGCGCAGCCGCGGTCTTGTTCTTCTCCAGCACCGCCTCGGTGATCGAGTTCGGCAACCGGCGCGGTGTCTCGATCAGGCCGAGGACCGGCATGATGATGAGGAAGAACGCGAAGTAGTAGAACGTGCCGATCTGCGACATGATCACATACGCCCCTTCGGCCGGGCGCGAACCGAGCCAGCCCAGGAACACCGTGTCGATGACGAAGAGCCAGAAGAACAGCTTGTACCAGGGACGGTAGACCGCCGAGCGCACCTTCGAGGTGTCGAGCCACGGCACGAAGAACAGCACCGCGATCGCGCCGAACATGGCGAGCACGCCGCCGAGCTTGGAGTCGATCGGGCCGATGTTGAAGGTGATGGCGCGCAGGATCGCGTAGAACGGCAGGTAGTACCATTCGGGGACGATATGCGCCGGCGTCTTCAGCGGGTCGGCCGGGATGTAGTTGTCCGGATGGCCAAGATAGTTCGGCATGTAGAAGACGAAGTAGGCGAACACCGCCAGGAACACGACCATGGCGAACCCGTCCTTGATGGTCGCGTAGGGCGTGAACGGCACGGTGTCGGTCTTGTGCTTGATCTCGATGCCGGTCGGGTTGGTCTGGCCGGTGACATGGAACGCCCAGACGTGGAGCACCACGACGCCCGCGATCATGAAGGGCAGTAGGTAGTGCAGCGAGAAGAAGCGGTTCAGCGTCGGGTTGTCGACCGCGAAGCCGCCGAGCAGAAGCTGCTGGATCCACTCGCCGACCAGCGGAATGGCGGTGAAGAAGCCGGTGATGACGGTGGCGCCCCAGAAGCTCATCTGGCCCCACGGCAGCACGTAGCCCATGAAGCCGGTGGCCATCATCAGGAGGTAGAGGATCACGCCGAGGATCCACACCACCTCGCGCGGCGCCTTGTAGGAGCCGTAATAGAGGCCGCGGAAGATATGGATATAGACCGCGATGAAGAAGAACGACGCGCCGTTGGCATGGAGATAGCGCAGCAGCCAGCCGGAATTCACGTCGCGCATGATCTTCTCGACCGAGCCGAAGGCGAGCTCCGTCGACGCCGCATAGTGCATGGCCAGCACGATGCCGGTGACGATCTGCACCACCAGCATCATCGCGAGGATGCCACCGAAGGTGTAGGCGTAGTTCAGGTTGCGCGGCACCGGATAGGCGATGAAGGAATCGTAGACGAGACGCGGCACCGGCAGGCGCGAGTCCATCCAGCGGCCGAGGCCGGTCTTGGGCGTATAGGTCGAGTGTCCACCGCTCATGGTCTGATGCTCTCTCTGCCTCAACCGATCCGGATGACCGAGTCGGAAATGAATTGGAATGTCGGGACCGGGAGGTTGGTCGGCGCCGGGCCGGTGCGGATGCGCCCGGCGGTATCGTAGTGCGAGCCGTGGCAGGGGCAGAACCAGCCGCCGAAATCGCCCGCCTGGCCGAGCGGCACGCAGCCGAGATGGGTGCAGGAGCCGATCATGACGATCCAGTTCTCCTTGCCCTCGCCGGCGGAGCGCGAAAGGTCGTCGGCCGGGGCGTCGGCGGCGATGTTGTCGTTGCGCGCGACCGGGTCCTTGAGGTCGCCGAGCGGCACGGCCTTGGCGGCCTCGACCTCTTCGTCGGTGCGGTTGCGGATGAAGATCGGCTTGCCGCGCCACTTCGCGGTCACCGACATGCCGGGCTCGATCGAGGAAATGTCGACGTCGATGGTCGCCAGCGCCAGCGTCGAGGCGTCCGGCCGCATCTGGTCGATGAAGGGCCATACGGCCGCGCCTGCGCCGACGACGCCGGTCACGGCGGTAGCGATGTAGAGGAAATCGCGACGGTTATGTTCGGTGGCTTCGTTCGCGCTCACGGGGACCGGGTCCTTTCGCCTTATTTTCACCGGCAGGAACCCGCATAACCATAGCCCGACTCACAGTCACCTTTCCTTGCAGATGTGCTGGCGGCTGGCGACGGCTGGCGGATTCCCCCTGCATTTGGCGAAGGTTTCTATGCCCGAGCCGCGCGCTTGTCCAGTATCACAAGCCACTTACGGCACAATGTCGCGGATTAGCCTTGTGGATCACGCCGCGCCCAGCCTCACCAGCACCTCGGCGGGTATGGCGTAGTCGCGAATCGCGTCGTGATGGCGCCGCAAACCGCACAATTCGCGCTGGATGAAATAGGCGTAGACCGCCTGAACGGCGGCCTTCAGGCATTGCGGCCGCTCCGCCGACGAGGGGTCGCAATCGCGCAGGCGGGCGAGCGCTTTCTCGACCTTTTCGCCGGCCCGGCCGAGCGAGGAGGCCTTCTCTGCGGCGATCTCGTGGTCGAGCGGCGTGAACAGCCCCTCGCCCGTCCCGCCCGGGAGCGCGGACGCCGAATAGCGCAAGGGCGGGCGCAGGCTCAAGGCGCCCTACTCCGCAGCAAGGCTCGAGGCAAGGAAGCCGCCCGACTGGCGCTTCCACAACTGGGCGTAGAGGCCGTCGCGCGCGACGAGCTCGTCATGCGTGCCCTCCTCGACGATTCGGCCGTGATCGAGCACGACCAGCCGGTCGAGCGCGGCGATGGTCGAAAGCCGGTGCGCGACGGCGATGACGGTCTTGCCCTCCATCAGCCGGTAGAGATTGTCCTGGATCGCCGCCTCGATCTCCGAATCGAGCGCCGAGGTCGCCTCGTCGAGGATCAGGATCGGCGCGTCCTTGAGCATCATCCGCGCGATGGCGATGCGCTGGCGCTGGCCGCCGGAGAGCTTGACGCCGCGCTCGCCGACATGCGCGTCGTAGCCCTGCCTGCCCTTCGGGTCGGTGACGCCGAGGATGAAGTCGTGCGCCGCGGCGCGCTTCGCCGCCTCGACGATCTCCTCGTCGCTCGCGCCCGGCCGGCCATAGGCGATGTTGTCGCGGATCGAGCGATGCATCAGCAGCGGCTCCTGCGCGACGACGCCGTATTGGGCCCGGAGCGACGCCTGCGTCACGTCGCGGATGTCGGTGCCGTCGATCAGGATGCGCCCGCTCTCGACGTCGAACAGCCGGAGCGCCAGGTTGACCAGCGTGGTCTTGCCCGCGCCCGAGGGGCCGACCAGCGCCACCCGCTCGCCCGGCCTGACGTGAAGGTCGAGATGCTGGATGGTGCCCTCGCCCTTGCCGTAGGTGAAGGTGACGTCCTCGAATTTGAGGTCGCCCGTCACGCGCGGCAGCACGGCCGCGCCCGGCTTGTCGCGCAGCTCGGGCTGCACCGATATCGTGCCGGTCGCGTCCTGCACCGTGGCGAAGGAGCGGATCAGGCCGTTGATGTTGAACATCATGTAGCCGGACATCTGGTTGAGCCGGAAGACGAGGCCCATGGCGGCGGCGATCTCGCCGGTCGTTGCCGACCCCGCCATCCAGCCGCGGATGGCGAGCGCGAACACCGCCGCCATCATCAGGCCGTTGACGATGGCCACCGCCGAGCGCACGCGGGTGATCGCCCGCGACAGCGTCTTGACCGCGCCGAGGAACCGCTCCATCGCCTCGCGGACATAGTCGTTCTCGCGCATGCCGCTGTCGAACAGCTTCACCGCCATGATGTTGGTGAAGGCGTCGACCAGCCGCCCGTTCATGATCGAGCGTTCGTCGGCGCTCCGCCGCCCGGCGGCGCGCAGCGGCGGCAGGTAGCGCCACGCGACGAAGCCGTAGACGACGAGCCAGACCGCGAGCACGAGGCCCATGACCGGATCGAGCATGGTCAGGATCGTTCCTGCCAGGAGGAGGAAGGCGAAAAAGCTCCACATCGTCTGGAGCGAGGAGACGATGAAGTCGCCCGTCGCCTCGCCGCCCTGCAAGATCTTGGTGGCGATGCGGCCGGCGAAGTCGTTCTGGTAGAAGGTGTAGGGCTGCTCGATCACCCGGCGGAACGACTGCCAGCGCACGAGCTGGTAGAAGCTCGGCACGATCACCTGCTGCTCGACCACGGCGTTGGCGATCATGACGATGGCGCGGATGACCAGCACCAGCACGAGGAACGCGGCCAGCTCGGCCCAATGGTCAGTGAGAAGCCGCGTCGGCGAGGACTTCTCGAGCAGGTCGATCAGCCAGCCGAGCGACCAATAGAGCGCGGCGTCGACCGCGCCCGACAGGCCGCCGGCGATGAGCAGCAGCAGGAACGGCCCCTTCGCCTGACGGGCGAAATAGAGGATGAAGGCCCACGCGTCGCGCGGCAGCACCTCCCTTTCGGTGTCGGCGAAGGGCTCGATGACCTCTTCGGTCCTGCGCCAGATGCGCTCGGCGAAGCCGTCGTCCTTGCGGTCCTCGACCTCGCGTTCCTCGATCTTGCTCATTCGGCCGCGACTTCCTTTTCCCGTCCGCCCTCTTCCTCCTCGATGAGGAAGCCGCCGGACTGCCTCTGCCATAGCTGGGCATAAAGGCCGCCGCCGGCAATGAGCGCCTCGTGGGTTCCCTCCTCGATGACGCGCCCCTTGTCCATGACGACGAGGCGATCCATCGCGGCGATGGTCGAGAGGCGATGGGCGATGGCGATCACCGTCTTGCCCTCCATCAGCCGGTAGAGGTTCTCCTGGATCGCCGCCTCGACCTCCGAATCGAGCGCCGAGGTCGCCTCGTCGAGGATCAGGATCGGCGCATCCTTGAGCATCATGCGTGCGATCGCGATGCGCTGCCGCTGGCCGCCGGACAGCTTCACCCCGCGTTCGCCGACATGCGCCTGATAGCCTTTGCGGCCCTTCATGTCCTCGACTTCCATGATGAAGTCGTGCGCGGCCGCCTTCCTCGCCGCCTCGATCACCTCGGCCTCGGTCGCGCCGGGCCGGCCATAGGCGATGTTGTCGAAGATTGACCGATGCATCAGCATCGGCTCCTGGCTGACCACACCGAACTGTGCCCTGAGCGAGGCCTGCGTCACCGAACGGATGTCGCGGCCGTCCAGCAGGATGCGGCCGCCCTCGATGTCGAACAGCCGCAGTGCCAGGTTGACGATCGTCGTCTTGCCGGCGCCCGAGGGGCCGACCAGCGCCACCCGTTCCCCCGGACGGATGTGAAGGTCGAGCCCGTCGATGATGCCGCGGTCTCTGCCGTAGTGGAACGACACGTCGTCGAAACGCAGGTCGCCTTTGGCGCGCGGCATGATGTCTGCGTTGGCGGCATCTTTGATGGCAGGTTCGACCGAGATCGTACCCGTCGCGTCCTGGACTGTTGCAAAGGACCGGATGAGGCCGTTGATGTTGAACATCATGTAGCCGGACATCTGGTTGAGACGGAAAACCAGTCCCATTGCCGCTGCGATCTCGCCGGCCGTCGCCGCCCCGGTCATCCATTTCTGGATCGCCAGCAGGAAGACGGCGGCCATCATGAAGCCGTTGAGAATGGCCACGGCGGAGCGCACGCGGGTGATCGCCCGCGTCAGCGCGGTCACGGCGCCGAGAAAGCGTTCCATGCCGTCGCGCACGAAGGCATGCTCGCGCCGGCCGCTGTCGAACAGCTTCACCGCCATGATGTTGGTGAAGGCGTCGACCAGCCGCCCGTTGAGGATCGAGCGCTGGTCCGCGGTCCGCCGTCCCGCCGCCCGCAGCGGCGGCAGCAGGGTCCACGCGGCAAGCACGTAGCAGGCAAGCCACACCGCCAGGACCAGCCCCAGAACCGGATCGAGAACGATCAGGATCGTAGCGGCGAGCACCAGGAAGGTCAGGAAGCTCCACAGCGTCTGCAACGACGAGACGATAAAGTCGCCCGTCGCCTCGCCGCCCTGAAGGATCTTGGTGGCAATACGCCCGGCGAAGTCGTTCTGATAGAAGGTGTAAGGCTGTTCGATGACGCGCCGGAACGCCTGCCAGCGGACCATCTGGTAGAAATGCGGCACGATGACCTGCTGCTCGATCACGGCGTTGCCGATCATCACCGCCGCCCGCACCACCAGCACGAGCGCGAGAAACGCTGCAAGAGCCCACCAGTGCTCGGTGATCAGCGTTTCCGGCGATGCCGTGTCGAGAAGGTCGATCAGCCAGCCAAGGGACCAGTAGAGCGCGGCATCCACCGCGCCCGACAGTCCGCCGACGATCAGCAGCAGGATGAACGGACCCTTCGCCTGGCTCGCGAAGAACCAGATGAAGCGCCAGGCGTCACGCGGCAGCACGTCGCGGTCGACGTCGGCGAAGGGCTCGATCACACCCTCAGCCCGTCGCCAGAAGCGCTCCGCGATACCGGGGTCGTTGTCGCTCATTCCGCAGCCTGCTCCTCGGCAATGCCCATTGCGGGTTCCTGGCCGGCAATCTCGTCATGGATGAGGAAACCGCCGGACTGCCTCTGCCATAACTGGGCATACAGCCCACCCTTGGCAATGAGGGCGTCATGCGTCCCCTCCTCGATCACGCGGCCGCGATCCATCACGATCAGGCGATCCATCGCCGCGATCGTAGACAGCCGATGGGCGATCGCGATCACCGTCTTGCCCTCCATCAGCCTGTAGAGGTTCTCCTGAATCGCCGCCTCGACCTCGGAATCGAGCGCCGAGGTCGCCTCGTCGAGGATCAGGATCGGCGCGTCCTTGAGCATGACGCGGGCGATGGCGATGCGCTGGCGCTGGCCGCCCGACAGCTTGACGCCGCGCTCGCCGACATGCGCGTCGAGCCCCTTGCGGCCCTTGGCGTCGGAGAGGGTGGCGATGAAGTCGAGCGCCTCGGCCCGGCGCGCGGCCTCGACGATCATCTCCTCGGTGGCGTCGGGGCGGCCATAGGCGATGTTGTCGCGCACCGAGCGGTGAAGGAGCGAGGTGTCCTGCGTGACGACGCCGATCTGCGCGCGCAAGGAGTCCTGCGTGACGGTGGCGATGTCCTGCCCGTCGATCTCGACCCTGCCGCCCTCGACGTCGTAGAAGCGCAGCAGGATGTTGACCAGCGTCGACTTGCCCGCGCCCGAGCGGCCGACGACGCCGACTTTCTCGCCGGGGCGGATCGTCAGCGACAGGTCCTCGATCACGCTCTTCTTCTTGCCGTAGTGGAAGCGGACGCGGTCGAAGGCGATCTCACCGCGCTCCACCACGATCGCCTTCGCGTCGGGCCGGTCCTCGACCAACCGCGGCAGCGAGATCGAGCGGATGCCGTCCTGCACGGTGCCGATGTTCTCGAACAGGCCCGACACCTCCCACATGATCCATTGCGACATGCCCCACAGCCGCAGCACGAGGCCGAGCGCCACCGCGACCGCGCCGATCGACACCGTCTCGGTGAGCCACAGCCAGATCGAGATCGCTCCGACCGCCGCCAGGAGCAGCGAGTTCAGGAAATAGAGCGTGCCGTAAAGGCCCGTCACCAGCCGCATGGTGCGGTAGGCCGGGTCGAGGAAGCCCTCCATGCTCTCACGCGCAAAGGCGGCCTCGCGCTGGGCGTGGCTGAACAGCTTGACCGTCTGGATGTTGGTGTAGCTGTCGACGACGCGCCCGGTCATCACCGAGCGCGCGTCGGCCTGCTCCTCCGACACCTTGCCGAGGCGCGGGATGTAGGAGCGCAGGAGGACGAGATAGCAGACGAGCCAGACGCCGAGCGGCACGGCCAGCCGCCAGTCGGCCGAGCCGACGAGGATGAGCACGCCGAGGAAATAGACCACGACGTAGTTCAGCACGTCGATCAGCTTGATGACGCATTCGCGCACGGCCAGCGCCGTCTGCATCAGCTTGGTGGCGATGCGGCCGGCGAACTCGTCCTGATAGAACGTCATCGACTGCTTGAGCAGGTAGCGGTGCACCTGCCAGCGGATGCGCATCGGATAGTTGGCGAACAGCGTCTGGTGGTTGAGCAGCGAGTTGCCGAACACGATGCCCGGCAGGAAGACGAGCACGATGAACGCCATCCCCGCGAGCTTCCACCCTTCCGTCTGAAGGAAGGTCTCGCGAGACTGGGCCGAGAGCCAGTCGACGATGTTGCCGAGGAAGCCGAACATCCACACCTCGGTGATGGCGATCAGCGAGGTCGCGACGGCCGAGACGGCGATGAGCGGCCACGACCCGCGCGTATAGTGCATGCAGAACGCGACGAGGGTCTTCGGCGGCTCCACCGGCTCTTCCGGCGGGAACGGATTGAGGAAGGATTCGAACCAGCGATACATGACGGATGTCTTCTTTATGGCGGCGGCGCCCGGGTCAGGGGCGGATGGTCGGGTTTTCGCCCGTCACGGAGCGCGGAAAGGCGCGCATCCGGCGGGGCGGCATCAGTGAGGCTGCGACGGCGCGGGCAGCGGGGCAGCGCGCCTTGCGTGGCGAAATGGCGGCTTCGAAGCGGGCGGGAAGGCCCTTGATGGCGGCAGCGGTCACGGCGCGATTCCTCGAAAGGTCGGAAAGAAATCTCCGGCGGAATCGGAACCCGTGCTGTCGTGTCAGGAAAAAGGTCTAACCGAAACCGCCGTCAGGCGAAACGCCCGTCGCGCAGGCGCATGGTGGCAAAGCCGAGCCGGTGATCCATCGACGCCTCCTGAGATTCGGTTGACAAGGCGTCCTCCATAGACCGGCCGGCGACAAAACGCCATGCGTCCCGCGATCACGTTTTGTAGACGGACTTTTCCCGTTGCGTGGGCGCAACAGGATGAATATTGCGCGCTCAGTCGGCGCTCGAAAGCCGGCGCATGGTGAACTCGATCACGTCGTCGGGGCGCTCGCGCCAGCTCTCGATCTCGGTCCAGTAGGCCTGGCGCGGCCAGCGGTCGAACCATTCGCGCGCCTTGGCCCGCGCCGCCGGGCGCGGCAATGCGAAGGTCTCGCGCACGAAGCCGTCGCGATCCTTGCGGGCGCCCTCGGCGCGCGCCCTGTCGAGCGTGCGCTTCAGGCTGTCGAGCGGTGGCCTTGCGGGAACGCGCAACCGGACTCTCCGTCGTGCCTTCGGAAATCCCCCGAAACACCTTGACCCTTCCGGGCAACAGATTAGGGATCGCAGGCACGATTTGCGAGTCATTTTAGCCGCTTGCCGCCCGCCGGCGCGCGCGGCGATGGAGAAACATCGATGGAGCGTCCAGACATACCGGCCGGCCTGCCGGACGGGATCGAGGAGAAGAAGGCGACCGCGAAGGCGTGGTTCGAGGAGCTGCGCGACAGGATCTGCGACGCCTTCGAGAAGATCGAGGACGACCTGACCGGCCCGCAGTCGAGCTGGTCGCCCGGCCGCTTCGAGCGCACGCCCTGGCAGCGTGACGGGGGAGCGGGCGGCGGCGGCGTGATGTCGATGATGTATGGCCGCGTCTTCGAGAAGGTCGGCGTCCACGTCTCCACCGTCCACGGCGAGTTCTCGCCCGACTTCCGCAAGCAGATCCCCGGCGCCGAGGAGGACCCGCGCTTCTGGGCTTCCGGCATCTCGCTGATCGCCCATCCGGTGAACCCCAACGTCCCCGCCGTCCACATGAACACGCGCATGGTGGTGACGACGCGGCAGTGGTTCGGCGGCGGCGCCGACCTGACGCCGGTGCTTTCCCGCCGGCGCACGCAGGAGGACGGGGACACGCTCGCCTTCCACAAGTCGATGAAGTTCGTCTGCGACAAGCATGCGGCGATAGCCGACTACGACCGCTTCAAGGCCTGGTGCAACAACTATTTCTTCCTGCCGCACCGGGGCGAGCCGCGCGGCGTCGGCGGCATCTTCTACGACTGGCTGAAAAGCCCGCAGGAGCAGGGCGGCTGGGACGCCGATTTCCGCTTCACGCAGGATGTCGGCCGCACCTTCCTGATCGTCTACAATCACCTCGTGCGCAAGAATTTCAACGACAACTGGACCGAGGCCGACCGCGAGGAGCAGCTGATCCGGCGCGGCCGCTATGTCGAGTTCAACCTGCTCTACGACCGCGGCACGATCTTCGGGCTGAAGACCGGCGGCAACGTCGATTCGATCCTGTCCAGCATGCCGCCCGAGGTGAAATGGCCCTGATAGGGCCGGGAAACGGCAGGACTTTTCCCCCGCTTCGCCTTTTGTGACGGGCTTTTTGCAACCCGAGCGGCCGTTTCCGTGTTATGATTGACCCTCACAACAAGAAGACGCTGAAAGGAGGATCCCATGAAGGAATTCCATTGCGGTTCGCTGGTTCCCGGCTGCGCGTGGCATACGCGCCATCCCGAGGAAGCGGAAGTGATGCGCCGGGCGGTCGAGCACATGCGCGACACCCATGGCGAGACCATCATCCGCGAGACCATGGTCGAGGCCATCCGCTCGCGCATCGAGACGAAGCGCAACGCCGCCTGATCTCAGGCGTCCCCGCCAAGCGCCGCGGCGCGCGCCAGAAGCGCGTCGCGGCCGAGGCGGAAGCCACCCTCGGCCCATTCGGCTTCCAGCTTCGCCAGCAGGCTTCCCATCTTCGGGCCCTCCGGCAGGCCGAGCGCGGCGAGATCGCCACCCTTGACCGGAAACACCGGCCTTTCCCAGCCATCGAGAAAGCGCAGCAGCCGCAGATAGCCGCCGGCCTCGGCCAGCGCGCCGGAATCCTGCTCGGCCCGCTCGCGGGCTGAAGCGAGGCCGAGCCGCAGCCGGTCCTCCACCGCCTGCCGGTCGCCGGCATAGGCGATTTTCGCAAGCGCCGCCTCGCTGGTGGCGTGGGGAACCGGTGCGGTCATCGCCCAGGCCGAAAGGCGCGCGCCTTCCGCCTTCGACATTTTCAGCCGCGCGGCCATCGCCGCCATGCGCGCCGCGTCCGGCGGCACGATGGCCTCGAGCCTGAGCAGCGGATCGGGCGTCCAGCCGAGGTCACTGCCCGCCGCGACCAGCGCGTGAACCGCGTCGATGCCCCATTTTTCGCTTTCCGGCAGCACGGCGGTCAGCACGCCCGTCTGGCGCATCCATAGAAGCGCGCGCGACGGGTCGGGCGCGGCAAGCAGCTTCTTCAGCTCCGCCCACACCCGCTCGGCCGACAGGCGCGCCAGCCCCTCCTTCAGCCGCGCGCAGGCGCGCAGGCCGTCGGCGTCGGGCCGGCCCCTGCCGTACCAGGCGAAGAAGCGGAAGAAGCGCAGGATGCGCAGGTAGTCCTCGCGGATGCGCGCCTCCGGATCGCCGATGAAACGCAGCGTCGAGGTTTTCAGGTCGGCGAGGCCACCGACGAGATCGATCACCTCGCCCGCCGCCGTCGCGTAGAGCGCGTTGATGGTGAAGTCGCGCCTTGCCGAATCCGTCTCCCAGTCGCGGCCGAAGGCCACGCGGGCGCGGCGTCCGTCGGTCTCGACGTCAGTGCGCAGCGTCGTCACCTCATAGGCCGCGCCGCCGGCGATGACGGTGATCGTGCCGTGCTCCTTGCCGGTCGGCACCGTGCGGAAGCCGGCGGCCCGCGCCCGGCGCTCGGTCTCGTCGGGCAGCGTGGTGGTGGCGATGTCGATGTCGCTGACGTCAAGGCCCAGCAGCGCGTTGCGCACCGCGCCGCCGGCGATTCGTGCCTCCTCACCATTCTCGCCAAGAACATGAAGAAGATGCTGCAGATCGCTGTTATCCAGCCATTCCGCCCGCCCGACGAGGGAAACCGCGCTCACGCATAGAGCCTTTCGTAAAGCGTGCGGATGATGCCGGCCGTCACGCCCCATATGTGCCGCTCGCCGAACGGCATGGTGTAGAAATAGCGCTCCCGCTCCTGCCAGATGCGGCTGTCGCGCGTGTGGTTGCGCGGGTCCATCAGGAAGGCGAGCGGCACCTCGAAGGCGTCGTCCACCTCGTCCGGGTTGATCGACAGCCTGAAATCCGGCCGCACCACGGAAAGGATCGGCGCGATGCGGAAGCCGGAGCCGGAAACGTAGTCCGGCATGCGCCCGACCACCTCGATATAGCTCGGCGCGAGGCCGATCTCCTCCTCCGTCTCGCGCAGCGCGGCATATTCCGGCGTCGGGTCCGTGGGGTCGATCCGCCCGCCCGGAAAGGCGACCTGACCCGAATGCGAGCGCAGCTTCTCGGTGCGCTTGGTCAGGATGACGCTCGCGCCCTCGCGCCGGTCGACGACGGGGATCAGCACGGCTGCGTCGCGCAGCCCGTCGCGCACGATCAGGTCGCGCATGTCGGGGTTCAGCCGGTGGTCGCCATAGTCGGATTCGGCGAACGGTTCCCGCTCGGCTGCGGCGCGCCGGCGGAAATCCTCGGCGGTGAAGGATAGGGAGACGTCGTTCGGCATGTCAGGCACTCAATTCGCCCAGCCGGTCGGCGGGCATGATCGGGAACACGACCCCGTTGGAGCGCACCGCGAACATGCGCCGGCCTTCATGCTCGATCTCCTCGCCGAGTTCCACCAGCTCGTAGGTCACGGCGCGGTTGACCAGCGCCTCCAGCCGGCCCCGGACAAGGAGATAGGGCTTCAGCCCGCCGGTGTCGTCCTCGATGGCGAAGCGCAGCGGGTTCGACGGCCCGGCCTCGACCACGTCGCCGACATTGGTGCGGAAGGTCAGCACCCGCTCGCCGTCGCGCGCCGAGGCGTTGACCTCGACCGCGACGAAGGGCGCGTCCTCGACGCGGATGCCGACCTTCTCGACCGGGGTGACGAGATAGGTCCGGCCGTCCTCATCCTTGCGCAGCACGGTGGAGAACAGCTGCACCAGCGCCGGACGGCCGATCGGCGTGCCGAGATAGAACCAGGTGCCGTCCTGGCGGATCTCCATGTCGAGGTCGCCGCAGAACGGCGGATTCCACTTCTCGACCGGCGGCGCGCCCTTGCCGGCGCGGGCCGCGCGCGCCACCAGCGCCTCCAGCCCGGCCGCGTCCACCGCCTTCGTTGCCGCCTGTTTGCTTTTATCCGTGGTAATGTCCATCGTCACGAAATAGTCACTGTTGTTCGGCTTGTCAGCCATGCAGCGTGTTTTAAGCTCGACGCTCGCGCACCGCCAGATGCGATGCAGAGTCGCAACATGAATCCAAGGAGCGGGACGGTCATGAGCGCAATCATCCGGGAACCGGCAATCGACGAGCGGCAGATGATCGCCGAGGCGGAAAGCGCGCTCGCCGACATCGGCACCGTGCGCGAAGCGGTCGGCGAAGTCATCTTCGGCCAGGAAAGCGTAGTCGAGCGTACCCTCGTCGCCATCCTTTCCGGCGGCCACGCGCTGCTGGTCGGCGTTCCCGGCCTCGCCAAGACCAAGCTGGTCGAGACGCTGGGCGTGGTGCTCGGCCTCGACGGCCGGCGCATCCAGTTCACGCCCGACCTGATGCCCTCCGACATCATCGGCTCCGAGGTGATGGAGCAGGACGCCACCGGGCGGCGCTCCTTCCGCTTCATCCCCGGCCCGATCTTCGCCCAACTGCTGATGGCCGACGAGATCAACCGCGCCAGCCCGCGCACCCAGTCGGCGCTCCTGCAGTCGATGCAGGAATATCACGTCACCGTCGCCGGCCAGCGCCACGACCTGCCCGCGCCCTTCCACGTGCTGGCCACCCAGAACCCGCTGGAGCAGGAGGGCACCTACCCGCTGCCCGAGGCCCAGCTCGACCGCTTCTTGATGCAGATCGACGTGCTCTATCCCGAGATGGAGGCCGAGCGGCGCATCCTGCTCGAAACCACCGGCATCGGCGAGGCGAAGGCCCGCAACGTGCTCTCGGCCGAACGGCTGAAGCAGATCCAGCTTCTCGTGCGCCGCATGCCGGTGCCGGAGAGCGTGGTCGAGGCGATCCTCGCGCTGGTGCGCTCCGCCCGCCCCGGACAGGGCGGCAAGGAGGCCGAGCGCCACATCTCATGGGGGCCCGGCCCCCGCGCCGGCCAGTCGCTGATGCTGTGCGCCCGCGCCCGCGCGCTCTATGACGGGCGGCTCGCCCCTTCCGTCGACGACGTGCGCGCGCTGGCCGAGCCGGTGCTGCAGCACCGCATGGCGCTGACCTTCGCCGCCCGCGCCGAGGGCGTCAGCGTGCGCGACGTCATCGCCCAGCTCGTGAAAGCGGCCGGCTGATGGCGCGCTTCGGCGAGGCGACCGAAGCTGTCTCCCCGCGCAACGCCATTGCGCGGGCGCGGTTGCGCGCCTCGCTGATCCCCGACCTTCTGGTCGAGGCGCGGCGCATCACCAACACGGTCATCGCCGGCTGGCACGGCCGGCGCCGGCGCGGCGTCGGCGAGAATTTCTGGCAGTTCCGCCCCTATGTCGAGGGCGAGACCATGGCGCGGATCGACTGGCGGCGCTCGGCCCGCGACGACCAGACCTATGTCCGCGACCTCGAATGGGAGGCCGCCCACACCGTCTGGCTCTGGGCCGATCCCTCGCCGTCGATGCTCTACAAATCCGAGCTCGGCAACGTCTCCAAGGAATCGCGCGCGCTGGTGCTGGTGCTGGCGCTGGCCGAGCTCCTGTCGCGCAGCGGCGAGCGGATCGCCTGGCCGGGACTGACCGACCCGTTCAGCTCCCGCAACGGGGCCGAGCGGCTGGCGGCGCGGCTCGGCCACGAGGCGCGCTTCGACCCGCGCCCCGGCCTCGCCCCTGTCACGCGCTACAGCGACATCGTCATCGCCAGCGATTTCCTCGACCCGGTCGAGGAAACCATCGCCTGGCTCGACCCGCTGGCCGGGCGCGGCGTGCGCGCCCATCTGATCGAGGTGTCGGACCCGGCCGAGGAGACCTTTCCCTATTCCGGCCGCACAGAGTTCGAGGACCCCGAGACCGGCCAGAAGCTGACCGCCGGCCGCGCCGAGACGCTTTCCGAGGATTATCGCCGGCTCTACGGCGCGCGCCGCGATGAGCTCGCCGCGTGGTGCGGCCGCCTCGGCTGGAGCTATACGGTCAGCCGCACCGACCGCCTCGCCTCCGAAACGCTCATCAAGGTCCACATGACGATGACCGCCGATGTCGGAAGGGGGCGCGGACGATGATCCCCCTCTCCTTCGGCTTTCCGGCCATCCTGTTCGGGCTTCTGGCGCTGCCGGTCATCTGGTGGCTACTGCGCCTGACGCCGCCGCGGCCGCGCGAGGAGATCTTTCCGCCGCTGCGCATCCTCGCCCGCATCGTCCGGCAGGAAGAAACCCCGCGCAAGAGCCCGTGGTGGCTGACCCTGTTGCGGCTCGTGATGGCCGCGCTCGTCATCATGGCGCTGGCCGAGCCGGTGCTGAACCCGCGCGAGGCCACGCCGACCCAAGGCGCGGCGCTCGCGCTCGTCGTCGACAATGGCTGGGCAAGCGCGCCCGACTGGGACCGGCGCGTCGCCACCGCCGGCCGGCTGATCGCCGATGCCGCCGACAAGCCGATCCTCCTCGCCTTCACCGCCGAAATGCCTAATGCCGAGATCGGCCCGTTCGACGCCACCGAGGCGCAAAGGCGGCTCGCCGCCGCCGCGCCGCGCCCGGTGCCGCCCGACCGGCCGGCGATCTTCGCCCGCGTCAGCGAGGCGATGCGCTCGATGCCGGAAACCACGGTCGCCTTCCTGTCCGACGGGCTCGCCGCCGAGGGCGACGAGGACGCGTTCGCCGCGCTGCTTTCCGGCAATGCCGCCGGCCTCGTCTGGGCCGAGCCCGACAGGCTTTCCGCCATCGGCGTCCGCGACAGCCGCAACCTGACCGACGGCTTCTCCTTCACCGCGATCCGGCCGCAGACCGACACCGCCGTGCGACAGGTCGTCGCCGCCGCCTTCGACGATCGCGGCCGGCGCATCGCCGAGACCACGCTTGCCTTCGAGGCCGGCGAGAGCGAGACCGAAGGCGTCTTCGCCATACCGTTCGAGCTGCGCAACGATTTCGCCTGGCTCGACATCGCCGGCGAGGACCATGCCGCCGCCACGCGCCTGCTCGACGAGAACGCCCGCCGCCGCCGCGTCGGGCTGATCTCGCAGGCCGAGGCCGGCAGCGGCAGCGCCCAGCCGCTGCTGTCGCCGCTCTACTACATCCGCCGTGCGCTCGAGCCGTTCTCGGACCTGATCGAGCCGGCCAGCGCCGACCTTGCCGAGGCGATCCCGCAGATCCTCGAGCAGAAGCCGGCGATGCTCGTGCTGGCCGATGTCGGCACCTTGCCGCAGGGCGCGCGTGAAAAACTGATCGAATGGCTGGAGGACGGCGGCACGCTGGTGCGCTTCGCCGGCCCGCGCCTCGCCGCCGCCGGCAATGACGAGGAGCTGCTTCCCGTGCGCCTGCGCCTCGGCGAGCGGGCCATGGGCGGCGCGCTGTCGTGGACGGAGCCGCAGGCAGTCAGCGAGTTTCCGCCGGCCGGTCCCTTCGCCGACCTGCCGTCGCCGGCCGAGGTGACGGTGTCGCGGCAGGTGCTGGCCGAGCCGACCGCCGACATCGTCGAGCGCACCTGGGCGGCGCTCGCTGACGGCACGCCGCTGGTGACGGGCGCGCCGCGCGGCGACGGCACGCTGGTCCTGTTCCACATCGCGCCGGAAGCGACGTGGTCCAGCCTGCCGATCTCCGGCAGCTTCGTCGAGATGCTGCGCCGGCTGACCCAGCTTTCCAGCAACCAGGGCCGCATCGACGCGGCCAACGCCGGAAACGCCCCCGCCCTTCCGCCTTACCGCATGGTCGCCGCCGACGGCACGCTGACCGCCCCCGGCCCCGACGCGCGCCCGCTCGCCACCGGCACGCCCGCCCCGGTGACGCTGGAGAACCCGCCCGGCTTCTACGGCAGCGAGGAAGGCATGGTCGCCCACAACCTCCTTGCGCCCGACGCCGTGCTCGCGCCGCTTGCGCGGCCGCAGACCGGCCTTCCCGTCACCCGCGCGACCTACGCCTTCGACGAGGCCGTGGACATGAAGGGGCCGCTCCTCGCCGCCGCGCTTCTGCTGATGGCGCTCGACACGCTCGCCATGCTGTGGATGGGCGGCGCGTTCTCCCGCCGCCGGCGCCAGCCGGGCCAGCCCCGCGCGGCCGCTGGCGCGGCGGTCGTCCTCCTCGCCGGCGGTATCGCGCTCGCCGCCTTCGCCGCTCCGGCGCTGGCGCAGGACGATGCGGCGCAGGATACGGCAGTCGACGACGAGAAGGCCATCGCCGCGATCAGCACCACCCGCATCGCCTATGTGCTGACCGGCGACGCGGCCGTCGATTCGCTCAGCCGCTCCGGCCTGCAAGGCCTGTCGCGCTTCCTCGCCGACAAGACCGCGCTGGAGCCCGGCGCGCCGGCCGGCATCGACATCGAGCGCGACGAGCTCGCCTTCTACCCGCTGATCTACTGGCCGGTGGACGCCGAGGCGCCGATGCCGTCGGAAGCCGCCCTCGCCCGCGTCGACGCCTATATGCGCAACGGCGGCACGGTGCTGTTCGACACCCGCGACCGCTACGCACCCGGCCTCGACGGCGCGGCCAGCCCCTCGACCCAGCGCCTGCGCGACATGCTGGCCAACATCAACGTGCCGCCGCTGGAGCCGATCCCCGCCGACCACGTGCTGACCAAGACCTTCTTCATCATGCCGGAATTTCCCGGCCGCTATGCCGGCGGGCCGCTCTGGGTCGAGGCCTCGCTCGACGCCGAGAACGTCGAGAACCGCCCGGTGCGCACCGGAGACGGCGTGACGCCGATCATGATCACCGCCAACGACTTCGCCGGCGCCTGGGCGATCGATTCCTCGGGCAACCCGCTGCTGCCGACCGTCCCCGCCGACCCGATGCAGCGCGCCTACGCCTTCCGCGCCGGGGTCAACATCATGATGTACGTGCTGACCGGCAACTACAAATCCGATCAGGTGCATGTGCCGATCCTGCTCGAGCGGCTGGGGCAGTAGCATGAACTGGTCGCTCGCCTTCGAACCGCTGCTGTCCCCGCTGCTTCTCGCCGCCGTGCTGCTGCCCGTCGCCGCGCTCGCCGTCGCCGGCCTTGTCTTCCGCCGGCCGGGCGGGCTGATCCGGTTCGCCGCGCTCGTCGCGCTCGCGCTCGCGCTTTTCAACCCCGTCCTGATGGACGAGCAGCGCGAGGCGCTGAAAAGCGTCGTCGCCCTCGTGGTCGACCGCAGCCAGAGCCAGTCGATCGGCGAGCGGACGCAGCAGACCGACGCCGCGCTGGAGGAGGTCAAGGCGCGCCTCGCGCGGTTCCCGCAATTCGACGTGCGCGTGGTCGAGACCGGCCAGGCCGGCGCGGCCGACGAGCGGGTCGAGACCCGCCTGTTCGACGCCGCCGGACAGGCGTTGCGCGACGTGCCGCCCTCGCGCATCGCCGGCACGGTGATGATCACCGACGGGCAGGTGCATGACGCGCCGTCCGCGCCGGGCACGGCCGCCACCGGGCCGCTGCACGTCCTCGTCACCGGCGAGGAAGGCGAGTTCGACCGCCGCATCCGCTTCGAGCGCGCCCCGCGCTTCGGCATCGTCGGCCGCCCCATCGAGCTGACCTATCGCGTCCTCGACACCAGCATGGAGGATGCCGGCGGCCGGCGCGAGATGGTCACGGTGCGCATCCTCGTCAACGGCGAGCAGATCGGCACCGAGCAGGCGCTGGTCGGCGAGGAGACGACGCTGGAGCTGACCGTGCCCAATGCCGGCAAGAACATCGTCGAGCTGTCCATCGACACCGCCCCCGGCGAGCTGACCGACACCAACAACCGCACCATCGCGGTGCTCGACGGCATCCGCGAGAACCTGCGCGTCCTGCTCGTCTCGGGCGAGCCGCATGCCGGCGAGCGCACCTGGCGCAATCTCCTCAAGTCCGACACCTCGGTCGATCTCGTCCACTTCACCATCCTGCGCCCGCCGGAGAAGCAGGACGGCACGCCGATCAACGAATTGTCGCTGATCGCCTTTCCGACGCGCGAGCTGTTCGTGGAGAAGATCGACGATTTCGACCTGATCCTGTTCGACCGCTACCAGCACCGCGACGTGCTGCCGATCCTCTACTACGACTACATCGCCGAATATGTCGAAAAGGGCGGCGCGCTGCTCGTCGCCGCCGGTCCCGAATATGCCGGCGCGATGTCGATCGCCCGCACGCCGCTGATGCCCGCCCTGCCCGGCCTGCCGACGGGCGCGGTGGTCGAGCAGGCCTTCCATCCGCGCCTGACCGAGACGGGGAAACGCCATCCCGTCACCCGCGGGCTCGAAGGCTCCGACGCCGAGCCGCCGCACTGGAGCCGCTGGTTCCGGCTGATCGACGTCGGCGAGCCGTCCGGCGCCGTGGTGATGGAGGGGCCGGACGACAAGCCGCTCCTCATCCTCGACCGCAAGGGCGAGGGCCGCGTCGGCATGCTCTTGTCCGACCAGGGCTGGCTGTGGGCGCGCGGCTTCGAGGGCGGCGGACCGCATGCCGCGCTCTACCGGCGCATGGCCCACTGGCTGATGAAGGAGCCGGAGCTGGAGGAGGAGCGCCTGACCGCCTCCGGCCGCGGCATGACGCTCGACATCGCCCGCCAGACCATGAGCGACGACCCCGGCCGCGCCACCGTCATCACCCCGTCCGGCCGCTCCGTCGAGGTGACGCTGTCGCCCGCCTCGCCCGGTGTGTTCTCCGGCTCGCTGGAGACCGACGAGATCGGCCTCTATCAGGTCGGCAACGGCGATCTGGCAGCGCTCGCCCATGTCGGGCCGGTCAACGCGCCGGAGTTCCAGGATACGGTCTCGTCGACGTCGCTCTTGCAACCGGCCGCTGCCGCCAGCGGCGGCAGCGTGCGGCGGCTGAACGGCGGCTCGGGCGTCTCGGGCGTCTCGCTGCCCGGCATCGTCCCGGTGCGCGCCGCCGGCGACGCCTCGGGCCGCGACTGGATCGGCCTCAGGACCACCGGCGACAGCGTGCTGAAATCGGTCGACCGCACCCCGCTCTTCGCCGGCTTCCTCGGCCTCGCGGCGCTGCTGCTGGCGCTGGGGTCGATGTGGTATCGGGAAGGGAGATGAATGAGTAGTGAGTAGTGAGTAGTGAGTAGTGAGTAGTGAAAGATGGTTGCCATCGCAGGCATCTGTCACGCTCTATTTCTCTACTCACTACTCACTATTCCCTACTCGCTCTTTCCGCATGCACCACATCCCCCACGAACCCCTCCAACGCCCCCGGAACCAGCTCGCAGGCGAGCAGCCGCGCGGGGTCGACCGGGCGGGGCATGGCGAGCTGACCGTAGGGCACGACCTTCGAAAAGCCGAGCGGCGCGTAATAGGGCGCGTCGCCGACGAGGATGGAAAGGCTCCAGCCGTCCTTGCGCGCGGCATCCAACGCCAGCGCGACCAGCCGCCGGCCGATGCCGAGATTCTTGAACGCCGGCCGCACCGCCAGCGGCCCGAGGAGCAGCGCCCGCCCGCCGCCAGCCGCGATCGGCGTCATCCGCACCGAGGCGACCACCGCGCCGTCCACAAGCGCCACGAAGGAGAGGTCGCGCCGGTGCGGCCCGCCCTCGCGGATCGCATAGGCCGCGCGCGAGAACCGGCCGGGGCCGAAGGCCTCGGCGTTGATGTCTTCGATTTCAGGGTCGTGTTCGGCGGCTTCGAGGGCATAGGCCACGTCGGTGGCCATATCGGCAAGGCTCATTGTCGGTCATCCGGGTGCGAAAGCGTGGGAGGGGCCAGGCGGGCACGGGGCCGCGCCGCGCGCGCGAGGGCGCGCCTCAGACCATTCGTCGTCGCTCGAACCGGATTGCGATCAAGACCTGCCCTCCCGCCGGCCACCTTGCCGGCATGGGTTTGTCCGCTAGCATCAAATTCCTGCCGCTGCAATCGCCATTCGTGAACGCCGGTGACGAACTGTTCAGCGACAAGACTGTTTTCCCCTCGCCGCGTCCGACCTAGATCGACGCAAACGATGGAGCGAGAAGATGGGCCTTCTGGTTGACGGTGTCTGGAAGAACGAGTGGTACGACACGGAAAAGAGCGGCGGCCGCTTCGAGCGGTCCGTCTCGCAGTTCCGCGACTGGGTGACGAAGGACGGCGCGCCGGCCGAAGGACGTACGCGCGGCTTCAGGGCCGAGCCGGGCCGCTACCATCTCTACGTCTCGCTCGCCTGCCCGTGGGCGCACCGCACCCTGATCGTGCGCAAGCTGAAGAAGCTGGAGGAGATCATCTCCGTCGACGTCGTCCACCACTATATGGGCGACGACGGCTGGACGTTCCTGAAAGAGGACGGCGCGACCGGCGACAGCCTGTTCGGCAGCGATTTCTTCCACCAGATCTACACCCGCGCCGACCCGGCCTATTCGGGCCGCGTCACCGTGCCGGTCCTGTGGGACAAGCAGGAAGGCACCATCGTCTCCAACGAATCGTCGGAGATCATCCGCATGCTGAACACGGCCTTCGACGAAGGGGGCGACGCCTCCGTCGATCTCTATCCGGCCGGGTTCCACGAGGAGATCGACGCGATCAACGCGCGCATTTATCCCATGATCAACAACGGCGTCTACCGCGCCGGCTTCGCCACGCAGCAGGATGCCTACGAGGAAGCGTTCGACGCGCTGTTCGAGGCGCTGGACGAGGTCGAGGAGAAGCTGTCGAAGAGCCGCTATCTCGTCGGCAGCCGGCTGACGGAGGCGGATATCCGCCTGTTCACGACGCTGGTGCGCTTCGACGCCGTCTATTACGGCCATTTCAAGTGCAATCTGCGCGAGATACGCGACTATCCGAATTTGTGGGCCTATGTCCGCGACATCTACCAGATGCCGGGCGTCGCCGAGACAGTCGACATGCTGCACATCAAGGCGCACTACTATGGCAGCCACACGACGATAAACCCGACGCGGATCGTGCCGAAGGGTCCGGAGCTCGACTTCTCCGCGCCGCACGAGCGCGACAGGTTCGCCGGCTGAGCCCCTACCACTCGCCGGACGGCTCCAGGCCGTCGAATATCTCGGCAAGCCGCCGGCGCGTGCCCTCGGTCGTGCCCTCCGGCAGCGCGTCGAGCGGGAAGAACCCCGCCTCGGCGATCTCCCGGTCGGGCAGCTTGGGCGCGCTCTGCCGGAACCTCTCGACGAGATAGACCGCGACATGGTCGCGCCGGCTGGCGTGGCGGTTGAGATGAACGGATTTCGCGACCGGCGGCCCGGTTATCTCGATATTGCCCTCCTCGGCCAGCTCGCGGGCGAGCGCGACGAGCGCGGTCTCGCCGATCTCCACCCCGCCGCCGGGAAGCTGCCAGCCGGGCACGTAGGTGTGGCGGATGAGGAAGACCGTGCCTGCGGCGCGGTCGTGCACCACGCCGCGCACGCCGAAGGTGATCGGCCGCCGCGCCAGGAACCACAGGTGGAACAGCCGCACCCGCGCCCGCAGCAGCAGGGTCCCGGCGGCCGGCTTCGGGCGCACGCCGCTCATCGTCGCACCCCGCCGCTCTGACAAGGCGCCGCGCGCCGCATGCGGGCGGCCGACTCCCGAAAAAATCCGGGCTGCCCTATCTGCTTGTTTTTGCCGCACTTATGCGGCGCCGGACGATTTCGTCCGGCTGCAAAATGCTCTAAACAGGCTTTATGTTCAGGCTCGCCCATCTTTCCGACATCCATCTCGGCCCCCTGCCCGAGGTCGCCTATCGCGACCTCGTCTCCAAGCGCATCACAGGCTACATCAACTGGCGGCGCAACCGCAGCGCCGATCTCCACGAGGGCGTCATCGACCGCCTCGTCGCCGACCTGAAGGCGGCGCGGCCCGATCATATCGCCGTTACCGGCGACCTGATGAACCTCGCGCTCACCGGTGAGATCGAATTGTCGCGGCTGTGGCTGGAGGCGCTGGGCAGCGGAGAGGACGTCTCGGTCGTGCCGGGAAACCACGACGCCTATGTGCGCGGCGCGCTGGCCAAGGCCTGCAAGGCGTGGAGCGCCTGGATGACGGGCGACGGCGGCGAGCCGGCGCGGCCGGGCGCGTTCCCCTTTGTCAGGGTGCGCGGGCGGGTCGCGCTGATCGGCGTGTCCTCGGCGCGGGCGACCGCGCCGTTCATGGCCAGCGGCTTCTTCGGCGAGGAGCAGGCGCAGCGGCTTTCCCGGGTTCTCGACGAGACGCGCGCGAAGGGGCTTTGCCGCGTGGTGATGATCCATCACCCGCCGGTCCGCGGCGCGGCCGCCGCCCACAAGCGGCTGTTCGGCATCGGCCGGTTCCAGTCGGTGATGCGCCGCCACGGGGCCGAGCTCGTCCTTCACGGGCACACCCACCTGCCGACGACCTACCGCATCGACGGCCGCGACGGCGCGATCCCCGTCGTCGGCGTCGCCGCCGCCGGCCAGGCGCCGCGCGGCAAGCGGCCGGCCGGGCAATACAACCTGTTCGCGATTTCCGGCCAGCCCGGCGCATGGACTATCGAGCTTACCCGGCGCGGCATCTCCGACATCAACGCCGAGGTCCACGACATCGCCACGGAAACGCTCGCCGGCTGACATCGCGCGGCGGAAAAACATCAAAGCGACGTCAGAAGGTCAGGCCCAGCCGCTCCAGCCAGCCGCCGGTGAAGGCGAGCACCGCGGCGACGCCGACCAGCCCGCCGACCAAGATGACCAGCAGGCTGCGCAGGATGGCGGAGACGGAAGCGCCCGCCCCTGCCCGCTCCTCGGGCGCAGGCGGCGGCGCGGGCGCGCGTTCGAGCGCGATCGTGTCGCCCTCCATGGCGCGGCGCCGCTCGATCATGCGCTCGGCGATGTAGCGCGTCACCTGATCGGCCACCGGCTTCATGTCGCTCGATTCGGCCAGTACCACCCGGCCGAGCCGCGTGTCGCGCAGGAAGCGGTAGGTGCGCCGGTCGCGCGCCATGGTGACATGGGCGACCGCATCGATCCACAGGCGCGGCTGAGCACCGGAGGAGATGACGAGGTCGAACCAGTCGTCGTCGTGCGGCACCTCGGCAAAGACAGGCTTCAGCTCGTCGGCCAGCAGCTCGAGCCGCGTGAACTGCGCCTCGCGGATGTCGACCACGACGTCGTCACGGTCGGCTATCGCGTTCTTGACCTCGCGCAGGGTCGCGGCAAGGCGGCCCTCGCCCGTCTCGCTCCGGTTTTCGACAGGTTCGCTCATCGCATCGCCGCCTCTGGCTTCATGGTTAAGCCATTCTTAACATGGGCAGCGGGCAAAATCACGACCCCGGCCGCGCGTCACGCCTTTATCCAGCGATCAGCACTGTCCGGCCCGCCTGACAGTCTGGCGGATCGCCTGGGTCACGGTCCTGCGCGCCTCCTCGAGCAGCATGTGGCCCGCTCCCGGCACGCGCACCAGGGCGAATTGCGCGGGCAGGCCCCGCGACTGGCTGTAGGGCAGCACCGGGTCCTCGGTGCCCCAGAGCACCGTCACCGGCATTTCGAGCGCGGCCAGCGCGTCGCGCGGGATCTCGCCCTGGCGGTCGTCGGCCGATATCTTGGCGGCGATCTCGGCAAGCTTCGCCGCCTGGCCCGGCAGGGAGCGCATCGCCGCGGCGACCGCCACGTTCTTCGTCGGCATCTCGAAGCCGGGCGCGCCCATGTCGTTCAGGCCGGCGCGCAACGCGTCCGCGTCCGGCGCATCGGCGATCGCGCTCAGCCGCCGCCCGCTGATCTCCGGGCCGAAGCCGCCCGGCGCGATGAGCGTCAGCGACGCGACCCTGTCAGGGGCGCGCATCGCCATCAGCGCGGCGACCGCGCCACCCATGGAGAAGCCCGCGACATGCGCCTTGCCGAGGCCGCGGCCGTCGAGGTCGGCGAGGATCGCCTTGGCCGTGCCCGCCGCCGAGCCGGCGGCCGGATGGTGGAGCGACCTGCCGTGGCCCGGCAGGTCGTAGGCGAGCGCGAGCCCGTCACGCGCGAGGTCGGGCTGGATGTCGTTCCAGTCCATGTTGGAACCGCCGAACCCGTGCAGCAGCACGATCGTGCGCGGCCCCGCCCCCTTCGAGCGGGCGTAGAGCCCGTCCGTCATGTCCCGGCGTCGAGCACGCGGTTCGCCGCCGAGACCACGGCTTCGAGCGAGGCGGCGACGATGTTGGTGTTGACGCCGACGCCGAACAGCCGCCCGCCCGGATGCTCGATCTCCATGTAGGAGACGGCGGCCGCGTTCGACCCGCGCTGCAGCGAGTGCTCGGAATAGTCGAGCACCGACATCGGGATGCCGAGATGCCGCGACAGCGCGTCGACGAAGCCGTCGACCGGGCCGGTGCCGGTGCCGGTGATGGTGATCTCCTTGCCGTTGTCGACGATGACCGCCTCGAGGATGCGTCGTCCCTTCTGCTCGGTGTCCGGGAAGGTGTGGTGATCGACGAATTTCAGCCGCGCGCCGGGCTGCTCGACATAGACCTCCTGGAACCGCTCATGGATGCGCCTGGCCGGCACTTCCTTGCCCTCGGCGTCGGTGATGTGCTGGATGTCCTGGCTGAACTCGACCTGCAGGTTGCGCGGCAGGTTCAGCCCGTAATCGGCCTGGAGCACATAGGCGATGCCGCCCTTGCCCGACTGCGAGTTGATGCGGATGATCGCCTCGTAGCTGCGGCCGACGTCCTGCGGGTCGATCGGCAGGTAAGGCACCTCCCACAGCGGCTTGTTGGCGGTCTTGATCGCCTTCATGCCCTTGTTGATCGCATCCTGGTGCGAGCCGGAGAAGGCGGTGTAGACCAACTCGCCGACATAGGGGTGCCGCTCGCCGATCTTCATCTGGTTGGAATATTCGTACACGTCCTTCATGCGGTTGATGTCGGTGCAGTCGAGCATCGGGTCGATGCCCTGCGTGTACATGTTGAGCGCCAGCGTCACCACGTCGACATTGCCGGTGCGCTCGCCATTGCCGAACAGCGTGCCCTCGACGCGGTCGGCGCCGGCCATCAGGGCGAGCTCGGTCGCGGCGATGCCGGTGCCGCGGTCGTTATGCGGATGCAGCGAGATGATCAGGTTGTCGCGGTTATCGAGCTGGCGGCACATCCATTCGATCTGGTCGGCATAGATGTTGGGCGTCGCCATCTCCACCGTCGACGGCAGGTTGACGATCAGCTTGTTGTCAGGCGTCGGCTTGACGATCTCGGCGACGGCATTGCAGATCTCCAGCGCCACCTCGAGCTCGGTGCCGGTGAAGCTCTCCGGCGAATACTGGAAACGATAGCCGCCGCCTGCCTTGGCCGCCATGTCCATGATCATCTTGGCCGCGTCGGTGGCGATCCCCTTGATGCCGGCGACATCCTTGGCGAAGACGACGCGCCGCTGCAATTCGCTGGTCGAGTTGTAGAAATGGATGATCGGCGTCTTGGCGCCCTCCAACGCCTCGAAGGTGCGGGTGATCAGCTCCGGCCGGCACTGGACCAGCACCTGCAGGTCGACGTCGTCCGGCACGTTGCCTTCCTCGACGCACCAGCGCGCGAAGTCGAAATCGGTCTGCGAGGCGGACGGGAAACCGATCTCGATTTCCTTGAAGCCCATGTCGATGAGCAGCTGGAACATCCGCGCCTTGCGGTCGTGGCCCATCGGGTCGATCAGCGCCTGGTTGCCGTCGCGCAGGTCGACCGAGCACCAGATCGGCGCCTTCTCGATGCGCTTGGAAGGCCAGGTGCGGTCCTTGAGGTCGATCAGCGGATAGGGCTGGTACTTGACCGGCGCGTCGGGCATGCCCTTCACGCGCGTTGCGGACTGGATACGGCTCTGTTCGTTCATCGTCTTTTCTCCGGCGCCTGCCCTGGCTCAATGCCACGGAGCACGGCGCGCTTCCATCGTTTTTCCGGGATTTTCGGGCAAGGGGCGTAAAGCCGGCGTCGGCACCATCGACCGCCGGACGCCCCTTCAGCGAGCCCGGCGATCGCCGCTAAGGCCGAGAAGAAGAAGCGTGGAGAAGAGCGCGCGCACGGTCTCGCCCGCGAAAGCGGGGCGGGAGACGAAAGATCTGTCGCGGCGGATGACCATGGGCGCTTGATAAACGATGGCAGGCCGGCTGGCAAGCATCGGCGCGCAACTTCGCCCGGCACCGGCGGCCCTCCCCGCCGTCTGGCAGCCGCTAGACCGGGCGCTTCAGGGGCGCACGGCGTGTTCGCCAGCCCGACAGCTTCTCCATCTGCGCGGCGAGCGAAAGCAGCGTCTCCTCGTCGCCCGGCCGGCCCGCCGCCTGCACGCCGAGCGGCAGGCCGGCGGCGGTGACGTGGACCGGCAGCGCGATGGCCGGCTGGCCGGAGACATTCTGGATCGCCGGCCAGTGGGTGAACCACAGGCTCTTGTCGAGCAGTTCGTCGAAGAAGCGGTCGACGCGCAGCAGCCGGGTCAGGCGCAGCCTGTCCAGCGCCTCCTCGAGGAAGACGTCGATGCCCTTCGGGTCCATCGCCCCGCAGGGAAGCGGCGGATGGGCGATCAGCGGCATCAGCACCGCGTCGAACCGGGCCGTGGCGGCGAGCATGACGCGGCATGCGGCGCGAAGGCGCTCCAGCGTCGCATAGATCTCGCCCGCCGTGACGACGTCGCCGAGGCGGGCGATCAGCCGCGTCGCGCGTTCGAGGTCGCCGCGCATGCCGCGCCCGAGCCGTGTCGCCTCCTGCCGCGTCGAGCCGGCGACGGCGGAGGCGACGCAGCGGGCGAAACCGGCCATGAAGGCGCGGTCGATCATCGGTAGGTCGATCTCCTCGACCTGATGCCCGCCCTCCTTTGCCAGCGAAACGGCCGTGTCGAGCGCGGTGAGCGTCTCGGCCGAGATGTCCATGCCGAGCGGCGAGCCGCGATAGACGCCGATCCTGAGCTTTCCCGGATCGCGGGCCGCCGCCGCCGCGAAGCCTGCGCGGGGCGCCGGCGCGGCGTAGGGCGCGAACGGGTCGGGCCCGTGGGTCAGGTCGAGCAGCAGCGCCGAATCGCGCACGCTGCGGCTGACCGCGTGATCGACCACGAAGCCGTACCAGGATTCGCTTGTCAGCGGCGAAAGCGGCACCCGGCCGCGCGCGGTCTTCAGCCCGACGAGGCCGGTGCAGGCCGACGGCACCCGGATCGAGCCGCCGCCGTCCGAGGCATGCGCGAGCGGCACCACGCCGGCGGCGACCAGCGCCGAAGCGCCGCCCGACGATCCGCCCGAGGTGTGGCCGGTGTTCCACGGGTTGCGCGTGACGCCGAACCGGGCCGATTCCGTCATCAGCCGCAGTCCGTATTCGGGCGTGGTCGAGGTGGCGACCGCGATCAGCCCGGCGGCGCGATGGCGCTCCGTCAGCACGGAATCGAAATCCGGCGTGAAGGGCGGCACGCGGCTGCCGCCATGGGTCGGCACGCCGCTTGCCGCGATGCCGAGGTCCTTGATCGCGAACGGCACGCCGGCGAGCGGCGCGGCGCGGTCGACCGTCCCGGCCTGTCGCCGCGCTTCTTCGTAAAGCTTCTCGGCGACGGCGTTGATGTCGGGATTGACCGCCTCGAGCCGCGCGATCGCCGCCTCGACCAGCTCGCCCGGCGTCACGTCGCCGGCGCGCACCCGCGCGGCGAGCCCCGTCGCGTCCTCCTCCCACAGCAGCGTCTCGACCGACATGCTTCTCCCTCCCCCTCTGGTTCCCCGAGCGAGGCTATCTGCGCGACCCCGCGCCGGCAAGGCGCAGGCCGCCCCGCGACAAGATGCGGCTTGCCGCGGCGCCGAACCAATGCTTCGCTGGCTAAGACGCCAATGGAGGAAACGAGGTGTACGAGCATATTCTCCTGCCGACCGACGGATCGGACGTTGCCGAGAGCGGCATCGTCCATGGCCTTAACCTCGCCTGCAAGCACGGCAGCAAGGTCACGGTGGTGACGGTGACGGAACCGCTCGGCGGGCAGTTCGCCTTCGCCTCCGACCTGTGGTCGCCGAGCGAGGACGAGACCGCCGCGTTCGACGAGGCGCAGGCGCGGATCGCCGCGCGCATCCTTTCCCCGGTCAGGGAGAAGGCCGAGGCGCTCGGCCTTGCGGTGGAGACGCTGCATGTGCCGTGGCGGCGGGTGGCGGGCGCGCTGATCGACGCCGCCTGCGACAGGGGCTGCAGCCTGATCGTCATGTCCTCGCACGGCCGCAGCGGCATGAACCGCATCATGCTCGGCAGCCAGACGGCCGAGGTGCTGGCGACGTCGAGCGTGCCGGTCCTCGTCGTGAAATAGGGCGGAGCCGGCCTCCAGAGCATTTTGCAGTCAAGTGGAATCACTTGACGTCGCATAAATGCGGCTGAAACAAACAGATAGTGTGGCAGCCCGGATTTATCCGGGCGTCCGACGCGCTAGAGGAGGCTCCAGAAGAACCGCGCCGAGACCGACACGCAGAACAGGCCGAAGGCGATCTCGAGCTGGCGCTTGCCGAGCGCGTGCGCCATCCTGACGCCCCACGGCGTCACGACGAGCGCGATGGGGATGATGAGCGCGACCGCCATCCAGTTGACGTAGCCGGTCGAGCCGGCCGGCAGGCCCGGCGCGCCCCAGCCTGCCCAGATGTAGCCCAGCGTGCCGGGGATGGCGATCAGCACGCCGACGCCCGACGAGGTGGCCACCGCCTCGTGCATCGGCCGGCCGTAGAGCGTCATGAAGGTGTTGTTCATGACACCGCCGCCGATGCCCATCAGCGTCGAGAAATAGCCGATCGCCGCGCCGATGACCCCGCGCGCCGGGTTGCCGGGTATCGTGATGCCGATGCGCCAGCTCTCGCGGTTAAACAGGAGCCGCAGGGCGACGACCAGCGTGATGACGGCGAAGATGGTGCGCAGCCCCTCGCTGGTGAGATAGGCCGCGGTCAGCGAGGCGAGCACGACGCCGGCGGGAACCGGGATCAGGAAGCTGCGCAGCAGCTCCATGTCCACCACCCCTCGCGCCCTGTGGCTGGTGAAGGAGCGCAGCGAGGTCGGAATGATGATGGCGAGCGAGGTGCCGACGGCGAGATGCATCCGCACCGCCTCCTCGACCCCGAGCATACCGAGCGCCTGATAGAACACCGGCACCAGCACCGCGCCGCCGCCGATGCCGAACACGCCGGCCATCAGGCCGGACACCACGCCCGAGGCGGCGATGGCGAGCGCGAAGACGGCGATCTCGCCGAGCGGCGCATCCAGTCCGGTCATGAAGGGGAATCTCCGATCGACTCCGACGCTGGCTAAACCTCGGGTCGCCCGATGTAAACGGGGGTCAGGCCGCGTCGCGCCGCTGGTCGAGGCGCACATGGGCGAAGGCGTCGCGCAGCACCTGCGGCCCCGCCCCCGGCCGCGCCGCCTCGGTCGACAGCACCTGCCGCCAGCGTCGCGCGCCGGCGAGGCCGTGGAACAGCCCGGTCATGTGCCGCGTGACATGGGCGAGCCGCCCGCCGGCGGCGATGTGGCGCGCGCTATACTCGGCCATCCGCTCGATGATGTCCGCCCAGTCGGGCGCGCGCGCCGGCTCGCCGTAGAAGCGCGCGTCGACCTCGGCGAGCAGGCCCGGCTCGTGATAGGCGGCGCGGCCGAGCATGACGCCGTCGACGCCCTGCGCCAGATGCGCTGCCGCCTCGTCCAGCGTGCGGATGCCGCCATTGATGCCGACGAAGCGGCCGGAAAGCCGCGTCTTCAGGCGATAGACCCTGCCGTAGTCGAGCGGCGGGATGTCGCGATTCTCCTTCGGCGACAGGCCCTCGAGCCACGCCTTGCGCGCATGCACCCACAGCGCGTCCGCGCCGGCCGCGAACACCGCGTCCGCCAGCCGGTCGAGCGCCGCCTCGACATCCTGCTCGTCGACCCCGATCCGGCACTTGACCGTCACCGGCACCGACACCCTCCCCTTCATCGCCGCGACGCATTCGGCGACGAGGTCGGGCGTCCGCATCAGACACGCCCCGAACGTGCCGGACTGGACGCGGTCCGACGGGCAGCCGACATTCAGGTTTATCTCGCCATAGCCGAAGCCCTCGCCGATGGCCGCCGCCTCGGCAAGCTTGGCCGGCTCCGAGCCGCCGAGTTGCAGCGCCACCGGATGCTCGACCGCGTCGAAGCCCAAAAGCCGCGCCCGCGCGCCGTGGATGGCGGCATCGGCCACCACCATCTCGGTATAGAGCAGCGCCCGCCGCGTCAGCAGGCGATGGAAGAACCGGCAATGCCGATCCGTCCAGTCCATCATCGGCGCGACGGCAAGTCGGTGGGGCGGATAGGTCATGGTCCTCGCATCGTGGCGCGCGGGTCGGCGCGTTCGCCCTCTCTTTGCACAGTTCCAGCCAGAAGGCGACCGCCGGCGTCCATATGCCCCGGCCGTCCATATACGTTGAGCAAACCGCCCCGCTCTGCTAGGAGGCATCGCATTCCTTCCATCAGTCAGGACGAGCCCCATGATCCCGCGTTACTCGCGCCCCGAAATGGTTTCCATCTGGTCGGCCGAGACCCGGTTCCGCATCTGGTTCGAGATCGAGGCGCATGCCTGCGACGCGCTGGCCGAGATCGGCGTCATCCCCGCCGAAGCCGCCCGCACCATCTGGGAAAAGGGCGGCAAGGCCGAGTTTGACGTCGCCCGGATCGACGAGATCGAGCGCGAGACCAAGCACGACGTCATCGCCTTCCTGACGCATCTGGCCGAGTTCGTCGGACCGGACGCGCGCTTCATCCATCAGGGGATGACCTCGTCTGACCTGCTCGACACCTGCCTCGCGGTCCAGCTTTCGCGGGCGAGCGACATCCTGCTGGCCGACATCGACGCCCTGCTCGCGGCGCTGAAGAAACGCGCCCACGAGCACAAGGACACCGTCACCATCGGCCGCAGCCACGGCATCCATGCCGAGCCGACCACCTTCGGCGTCAAGCTGGCGCTGGCCTATGCCGAGTTCTCGCGCTGCCGCGAGCGGCTGGTCAACGCCCGCGCCGAGATCGCCACCTGCGCCATCTCCGGCGCGGTCGGCACCTTCGCCAACATCGACCCGCGCGTCGAGGACTATGTCGCGAAAAAGCTCGGCCTGACGCCAGAGCCGGTCTCGACGCAGGTGATACCGCGCGACCGCCACGCCATGTTCTTCGCCACGCTCGGCGTCATCGCCTCGTCGATCGAGCGGCTGGCCATCGAGATCCGCCACCTCCAGCGCACGGAAGTGCTTGAAGCGGAGGAATATTTCTCGCCCGGCCAGAAGGGCTCGTCGGCCATGCCGCACAAGCGCAACCCGGTGCTGACCGAGAACCTGACCGGCCTTGCCCGCATGGTGCGCAGCTACGCACAGCCGGCGATGGAGAACGTCGCGCTCTGGCACGAGCGCGACATCTCGCACTCGTCCGTCGAGCGCATGATTGGCCCGGACGCCACGATCACGCTCGATTTCGCGCTGGCGCGGCTGACCGGCGTGATCGAGAAGCTGGTGGTCTATCCGCACAACATGGAAGCCAACTTGAACAAGTTCCGCGGCCTCGTCCATTCGCAGCGCGTGCTGCTGGCGTTGACGCAGGCCGGCGTCTCGCGCGAGGACGCCTATCGCCTCGTCCAGCGCAACGCGATGAAGACGTGGGAACGCGGCGCCGATTTCCTCGAGGAGCTGCTCGCCGACGAGGAGGTGCGCGCCGCGCTTTCGGAAGACGATATCCGGGAAAAGTTCGACCTCGGCTACCACACCAAGCATGTGGACACGATCTTCAGCCGCGTCTTCGGCTGATCACGAGAGCGATCACGCCGTAGGCTGCTCCAGCGAATCGACCAGCGCCTGCACCGCGGCGCGCGCCGCCTCCAGCGCCTCCGGCGAGCGCGCCCGCACCACGAGCTCGGTCCAGAACGAGCCGTCGAGATATTTCGGGTAGGACCCGATGATCGTCTCGGGATGCGCCTTCTGGATCTCGCCGAGCGGGCCGCCGATGATGCCCTCGCCGAACGGGCAGTGGATCGTGGCCGAGACGAGCTTCTGCCCCGTCTCCAGCGTCGGCACCACATTGTCGAGCATCGCCTGGAAGATCGCCGGCACCCCGGCCATGACATGGACGTTGCCGATACGGAAGCCCGGCGCCACCGAGACGGGATTGTCGATCGCGACCGCCCCGCGCGGCATGCGCGCCATGCGCTTGCGCGCCGCGTTGAACTCCAGCCCCCTGCCCGCGTAGTGCGCGGCCAGAAGCGCGTAGGAGGCCGGATCGTACTCGCACGGCACGCCGAACGCCTTGGCTACGGAATCGGCGGTGATGTCGTCATGCGTCGGACCGATGCCGCCGGTGGTGAAAACGTAGGCATAGCGCGCCCGCAGCGCGTTGACTGCGGCGACGATCTCGTCCTCCTCGTCGGGAACGATGCGCACCTCCTTGAGGTCGATGCCGATCGCCGTCATCACGTCGGCCAGATGGCCGATGTTGCGGTCCTTGGTGCGGCCGGAAAGGATCTCGTCGCCGATGACGATCATCGCGGCGGTCATGATGTCGGCCATGGCGCAATCCTTCTGGCGGGCGGTCGAGAGCGCCCTGCTCTAGCGCCGTGCGCTGCGCGCGGCAATCGCCAAAGCGCAGATTGCCATCCCGCCGCCACCGGGTAAGGTGCTCCCGCCGCTTTCGGGGAAATCACGCAGATGCTCGCCACGCTCACCGCCATCGCCGCCGCGCTGCTCGCCGCCGTCCTCCTGGTCGCGACCTACTACTTCCAGGCGACGCGCCGGATCAGCCGCGACGCCGAGCATGCCGTGCCGCCGCGCGGCCGCTTCGTCGCCGTCGAGGGCTGCGACATCCACTATGTCGAGCGCGGCGAGGGCCGGCCGATCCTGTTCATCCACGGCCTCGGCGGCACGCTGCATCATATGCGCCGGCCGCTGATGGAGGAGTTCGGCGACGGCTACCGGCTGATCGCCCTCGACCGGCCGGGCTCGGGCTATTCGACCCGGCCTTCCCGCTTCGACGGGCGACTCAGCGAGCAGGCGCGGCTGATCGCCGGCTTCATCGACGCGCTCGCTCTGGAGCGGCCGCTGCTGGTCGGCCATTCGCTCGGCGGGGCGGTGGCGCTGGCGACGACGCTGCTTTATCCCGAAAGGATAGCGGGCCTCGCCCTCATCGCGCCGCTGACGCAGCACGAGGACAAGGTCGCGCCCGAGTTCCGCGGGCTCGACATCCCCTCGCCGCTGCTGCGCCGCATCGTCTCCGAAACGCTCGCGGTGCCGACCTCGGTCAAGATGGCCGCGCAGACGCTGGATTTCGTCTTCGGCCCGCAGAAGCCGCCGCACGACTACGCCGTGGCCGGCGGGGCGATGGCGGGCTTGCGGCCGAGCCATTTCTTCGCCACCTCGACCGATCTGGTCGCCCTGCGCCACGACATGCCCGGCATCGGCACCCGCTATGGCGAAATCGGCGTTCCCGCCGGCATCCTGTTCGGCAGCGCCGACCGGGTGCTCGACCACAAGCGCCACGGCACCGGCATGGAAGGCCGCATAGCCGGCCTCGACATCGAGATCATGGAAGGCGTCGGCCATATGCCGCAATATGCCGACACGAGCCGTGTCGTCGCCTTCATCCGCCGCATCGCCGAGCGCGCCTTCGCCGCTTGATCCCAGTGCTTGATCCCAGTGCTTGATCGCGGGCGCGCCGTCCTCTAACAACGCTCCAGAAGCCTTTGGTTTTCGTGACAAGGGCAAGCGATTTTGCGCCGGGTGCGGAGTGCCCAGCATCGGCGACAAAAGGCGGACGTGGCGAAATTGGTAGACGCAGCAGACTTTAGATCTGGAGTGCCCGCGGGGAAATCCGCGGAGTAGAACCGCTCAAAGTCGGGGAACGCTAAGGGGCAACAACCCCAGGCCAATCCCGAGCCAAGCCCCTTTTCGGGGAAGGTGTAGAGACTGGACGGGCGGCGCCTAAAGCCTTCGGGCCATGGCGAAGGGACAGTCCAGACCACGAACGCCATAGGGCGGCGGCGAAAGCCGAAGTGGTACGAAAATCTGCTTCTCTGTGAGAGTACGGGTTCGAGTCCCGTCGTCCGCACCATTCGCCAGAATCGACAGGCCGACCTCCGCCAAGCCCCCGCTTCGCGCTTCAGCCCGGCTTCAATCCCATGCGCGCGGCATGCCACGACGCCTCGGCACGCGAGGAAATGCCGAGCTTGCGGTAGATGGATTTGAGGTGGGTCGCCACCGTGGTCTCGGCCATGCCGAGCTGCATGGCCACATCGGCGTTGCGCAGGCCGCGGCTGATGAAGGCGAGCACTTCCTTTTCGCGGGCGGTCAGTTCGCCATCTTCGTTGGCGGCCGGTCCGGTATGGCGAAAATGCTCCATGAGGCGTTGGGCGATCGACGGGGAAAGCGCGGGTATGCCCTCGGCGAGCTGGGAGAGCTGCCGGGATATGCGTTCGGCCGGCTGCTCCTTGAGCAGATAGCCGTTCGCGCCGACCGACAAGGCGGCGACGATGTTGGCGTCATCGCCCATCACCGTGGTTATGACGCAGAGCGCCTGCGGCCGGGTGGTCCGAAGTTCGCGCAGGACGTCGATGCCGGACCCGTCGGGGAGGCCGAGATCGATCAGGGCGACATCCGGACCGGCGCGCCGGATTTCGGCCAGGGCGGCCCGCACGCTGTCGGCATGGACGATCGCGCAGCCCGGAAACGCTTCGCCGGCGATCACCGCCAGCCAGCGGCTGGTCTCCATGACGTCCTCGACGATCAGAACATTGGGCATGCCGGTCAACCTCGTCTGGACGAAAACACGACGCTGAGCCGCGTTCCGGGATCGGCCTTGCCGATCTCGAAGCTGCCGCCGAGCGCGTCGATCCGGGTACGGATGCTGGCAAGGCCGTTGCCCCGGCCGTCATCGCCATCCTCGATTCCGCGGCCGTCGTCGCAGACGGCAACCGACACCTGCCCGCCGCGGCAGGTGACGGCGATCGACACGGCGGTCGCGTCGGCGTGGCGGATGACGTTGCTCACCGCCTCGCGGATGATGGAGCACAAGGTCTGGGCGATGGCGGGCGGCATCGTCGTATCGTTGTCGTCGGCGGTCTCCCATTTCAGGTCGACCCCCTCGGCCTCGAGCCGCTCCGTGGTTTCGATGCGAAGCTCCGCCAGCGTCTCGTCGAGCGGCCGCGCCGTTCCGAAGGCGTTGTTGATGATGATGCGGAAGTCGGTCAGGGCGTCGCGGATCATCGCGTTCTTGCGGCCCTCGCCGGTGCTGTGGAGCGCGCTGAGCAGCTTGGCCCCGATATTGTCGTGCATGTCGCGGGAAATGCGGGCGCGCTCCTCGGCAACGCCTTCATCACGCGCCTGCCGGCTGCGGATGGCATGGTCGAGCATCACGCACAACTCGCGCGCCAGCTTCTGGTCGTCGCGGGAGAACAGCTTGCGCCCGGCATGGGCGTAGGCGAGCGTGACCGGCCTGACATCGCCGAAGCCGGGCAACGCCAGCGACAGGCCGTCATCGCGGATCGCGGCTCCGGCCGGCATGTTCTCCGCGGCGGCAACCTCGATGCGCAGAGGATTGAAGGCCCGCGCGAGCAGGGCCGCCCAACGTGCGTTCTGGTCGGCGCCGGGGGGTGACAGAGCCACGTCGACGGTTTGCTGGAACAGGGCGCCGTGGTCGATGGCGCGCCCGACGATGCGCCGGTGCAGGGCGTCGCGCAGCGGGAGATAGAGCAGCGCCACCACCATCAGCGACACGCCGAGGGCGGGAACACGATCGAGCGACAGGACGAAGATGAGGAAGGCATCGAGCAGGACGAGCAGCAGCGCGCCGGCGACATAGAACAGGACGCCGAAGGCCCAGCGCTCCAGCTCGAACAGCCGGTAGCGGGCGACGCCGATGGCGACGCCTCCATACACGATGATGAACAACAGGAAAGCAGGAGCCTGGGCGAGCGCGGGCTCATAGCCGAGCACGTTTGGCAGCACGATCAGCGAGATGAAGCTCCCCGCGCCGAGACAGACGGAGAGCGCGAACCAGCGCAATGCCGCTCGCGTCACCGGGTCGTCCCGCGTCAGGCGATATTGCATCACGGCGGCCGGAAAGAACAGGAGCATCAGGATCAGCGCCGGCAGATGGAAGCCGAACGGCGGGCCGTCGAAGACGATCCAGGCGGTGTCGGCGACCCACGAGGCACCGACCACGGCGGCCAGCGCGACGAGCGCGGCCGGCGGGACGAGCCGGTGCGGATAGACGTAGAACAGCGCCACCATGGCGACGCCGAATGTCAGCGCGCCGAAATGGTCCGTTGCCGCAAGCCAGCGGAACAGCGCCGGATCGAGCGCCAGTTCGCGCGTGCTGTAGATCGCGGCGGGGAAGATCATGATGAGGAGCCCGGCGCCGCCGATCGCCATGAGCCAGCAGCTCAGTTCGCGAAGGCGCAGGCTCCAGACCCAGGCGCCGATGAGAAAGCCCGACACGCCGGCGAACATCTGCGCCCAGAACGCCAGCGGCAGCGAAGTGAGCGGGCGGCGCGGCGCGGGCGCGATCGTCTCGATCGTCGCGCCGTCCGGCCGCAGCCCCAGCGAGACGGTCGGCTCGAGAAGCCGTTCGCGCAACTGCCCTTGCCGCATCAGCAGGCGTTCGTAGGCGGCATAGTGCTGAGCGTGTCGGGTTCCTCGACCAGATCGTTCGGCTCCAGCGGCATGCCGCCCACCGAGTGGAGGATCTGGCCGGGCCGGATGGCAGCCGCCGGGCTGCCCGCGGCGACATGGGCGATGCGGATCGCGGTGCCGGAGGGGTGTCGCTCCAGGCGAAGGCCGAGCCAGGGCTGGCTCACCGCGACATAGACGACGGCAAGCGCCAGCATGGCGGCGCAAGCGGCCGCGATGCTCATGACGATGGTGGGCGTCGTCGCCTTGGAAAATGCCGCCGTCGCCGATCCTCCCCTTTGCCCTCCGGGCAATCTAGCCGCAATTTCCGCCGGTTTCAGCTCCCCTGAACGGGGGATGGCGCGAAGGCGGGAACTGCCGCCTTATCGTCGAGGGAACCTGGCGCGGGACCGCTGCCGGGCTGTTTTCGACGAGGGGCCCCTATGCGTTATCGAATCCGAACCACCCGCCTGCTTGCCTGCACCGCGCTCGGCGTATCGTCGGTCGCGCTGGCGGCTGCCGCGGCGGAGCTGCTGCCGGTCACGCCACCGGACGAGAAGGGCGTGATCGTCGGCGGCGTCTCCGCCGACGGTTCGGTGGTCGTCGGCACCCTCAACCCCTGGTCGGCCACGTCTCGCAGCGGCTTCGTGTGGACCCAGCCCGACGGCATGAGCCTGATCGGCAATGCCACGCTCGGCGGTACATATACCCAGAGGTTCACGGCGACGGGCGTCTCGAACGATGGCGGCGTGATTGTCGGCCAGGCGTCCGTCGACATGTTCGGCGAAACCGGCGCGTGGTCCCGCGGCTATATGTGGACGGAGGCCGGCGGTTTTGTCGATCTCGGCACTCTCGATGGCCACGCCACGTCGAACGCGTTGGGTGTTTCGGGCGACGGGCAGGCCGTAGTCGGCCTGTCATACGATCTTTACGGGGTAGCCCGCGGCTTTCGCTGGACGCAGACTGACGGCATGGGCGATATCGGCGAATTCTCCGCCGGGTATCCCTTCATGGCCGCCAGCTATGACGGTTCGGTCGTGGCCGGCAACACGGCGAGCGGATATTTGTCGCGCGCCTCGGTCTGGACGGAAGCGAGCGGCCAGGTCGAGAATCTGCCCTTGCTCAACGGCGGCAACCAATCCGTTGCGCGGGACATCTCCGACGACGGGCGGGTCATCGTCGGTCAGGCCCACAACGGCGCGAGCGGCAAGATGCACGCCGTGCGGTGGGTTGACACCGTTCCTCAAGACCTGACGACACCGGGCTCCGGCCTCGGCGACAACTACTCCTTCGCCTTCGGCGTTTCCGGCAATGGCGACGTGGTCGTGGGCGAGACCCAGATCGACGGCACGACGACGATGCGCGGCTTCCGCTGGACGGAGGGCGATGGCATGCAGACCGTCGAGGACTGGCTGCGCGACAGCGGCGCGACGATTATTAAGGACATCACATATGCCGCCCGCGCGACCAATTGCGACGGCAGCGTCGTGGTCGGCGAAACCGGCCCGGCGACCGGCGAGAACCAGATGTTCATCGCGCGCGGCAACGGCACCGGGTCCGCCGGCTGCGGCGGCACGACAGGCGGCGGCGACACCGGCACGCCACCAGCGAACCCGACCCTGCTGGCGCCGACCGGCGAGCATGCGTCCATCATGGCGGGCGCCGTTTCCGCAGACGGCTCGAAAGTGGTGGGAACCCTCTCCCCGTCGTCCTCCACGGCCGCGCGTGGTTTCGTCTGGACCGAGAGCGGGGGCATGGCCAACATCGGTGGGGTGCCGGATGGAGGGGCGGGGTCGAGCAACTGGTTCACGGCGACCGGGATATCCAATACGGGCGACGTGATCGTCGGCTCTGCCGGCAACGATCTGCTAGGCTCGCCCTTGACGGGAAAGCGCGCCTATCTGTGGTCTGCGGCGGGCGGCTTCCGCGATCTCGGGTCGCTCGGCACAAACAATTCGGACGCCTGGGGCGTGTCGGGTGACGGAACCGTGGTCGTCGGAAGCGCAGCCGATGCCGGCGGGCAAACGCACGCATTCCGCTGGGATGAAGACGACGGCATGCAAAGTCTCGGCGAGCTGAGTGGCGAGACATCGGCCGCAGCGCGTGCCGCCTCTTACGACGGCGCGGTTATCGTCGGCACGTCGCAGCTGGGCGTCCTTCCCCAAGCCTTCCGGTGGACTGCCGATACGGGCATGACTCCGCTTGAGAATCCGGAAAAGCCCGACTGGGCGACGGTAGAAGCGCGTTCCTGGGCCGTGGACGTGTCGGACGATGGCCGCGTCATCGCCGGCAATGCCGGTGTCTATAGCTACAACGCGGTGCGCTGGGTCGACGGCGCCTTGCAGGAGCTTGGCCACCTTCCGGGCGCCTATCCCGGCTATGTCGGCGCCTCCACGGCGTACGGGATTTCCGGCAACGGGCTCGTCGTCGTGGGCGAGGCCGACGACGGCGACATTGCGGGCAAGCACGGCTTTCGCTGGGCCGAGGACACGGGGATGATGACCGTGGAAGACTGGCTGAGAGACAGCGGGGCCACGGTTGTCGGCAATGTCACTCGAATCGCCCGCGCGGCCAGTTGCGACGGAAGCATCGTAGTGGGCGAAACGCGCGACGACCGGCTTTTCGTCGCCCGCGGCAACGGCACCGGGGCCGCGAGTTGCGATGGCACCACAGGTGGCGGAGACACTGGCGGTGGTGATACGGGCGGTGGCGATACGGGCGGCGGAGACACCGGTGGCGGGGATACCGGTGGCGGGGATACCGGCGGAGGGGACACCGGCGGCGGGGATACCGGTGGCGGGGATACCGGCGGCGGCGGCGGCACTGGCGGCGTGGGCGTTATCATCGTCGATGAGTTCAACGCCAGCCTGGCGGATGCCGGCGTGGCCAACGTCGCCACGCTCGGCAATGTCAATCTTCTTCTCAACGGCGCGGGGAGCCGTCCGCTCGACCGCCGCGCCGCCCCCGGCAAGACGATCGCCTGGATCGGCGGCGATTGGGGCCGCATCGACGGCAGCGGCGATGATGGCCGTATCGGCATCGGCGAGATCGGCGTCGGCTACAATTTCGGCGCTGTGCAGATCAACGCGGCGGCGGGCTTCACGCGCTTCGATCAGGCTCTAGGCCTCGGTGGGCGGGCCGATCTTTCCGCCGGCTACGTGAAGGTGGAAGCCCTCTCCCGGCTCTACGCCACCGACAATGGCGGGTTGTGGGGCGCCCTTACCGCCTCGGGCATGTGGGGCAGCGCCGACTTTACCCGCAACTACATGAATGGGGGCGTCATCGATTCCTCGTTCGGCTCCACGGACGCCTCCGGCTATGGGATACGCGGGCGTCTGCAATGGGAAAACGCCATCCAATATTTCTCGCCCTATGCCGACCTCTCCTATTCGAGGGGATGCTTCGACGCCTATAGCGAGACTGGCGGCGGTTTCCCGGCCGCGTTCAACAAGCTCTGCGACACATCGACCGAACTGCGCTACGGCTTCGACGCCACATATCCCCTCACCGGTGCGTTCCGGCTGATCGGCACGCTGGAAGGCGTGCATCGTTTCGAGGACAAGAGCGCCAATGTGACCGGCCAGGTGACCGGCCTCTATGCGTTCGATCTCGGCGGCGCCACCTACCAGCAGGACTGGCTTCGACGCTTTCGGTCATGGGAAATGCCACAACGCAGTCGGACGGGCCAGATGCGTGGATCGCCGCCAACTGGCGCGTGACCTTCTAGTCGGGCCTGAGGCGGATCTGCTGCATCCGTTGCAGGCAGGTCCGCTTTCGGTCGGGCGCTTGCGCCCTCACCCGCCAAGGGCTCGACTCCTGTGGTGAGTTCCACGTCGCCATGCCGGAGCCCTTCGCCCGCTGGCACCATCTACTCGCTCACGCCGAGCGCGCTTCGCGCGCCGGCTTCGCGGTCGCGGCCCTTGTTTCCGTTCGTGGTCGCCGCGGGCCATTTGTTCGCCGGGCGCGAATAGGCTACCGATAGGCGGGAAACCGCCACGTCGTTCAATGAGCCTTCTTCGTATCCGCGCATGACAGCCAAGCCCGCCCTGCCCTGGGACAATCCCCGCTTCCGCAACTGGATCGCGCTGGTGCGCGCGGAGCGCGCGGTGGTGCGCGAGTTGACGAGGGCGCTCGCGCCGCTCGACCTGAAGATCGGCCAGCTCGACGTCCTGATGAACATCTACCGCCATCCCGGCTCGTCGCAGCACGAGGTTGCCCGCAAGCTGCTCGTCGGCCGCTCCTCGATCACCATGCTGGTGCCGCAGCTCGTCGCGCAGGAGCTGATCCACCGCGAAAGCGATGCGGCCGACAAGCGGATCATGCGCCTTCACCTCACGGCGGAAGGCGAGAAGCGGCTGATGGCGGCGCTGAAGCTCTATTGCGGCATTCTCGACCGGGTGATGGCGCAATCGACCGTCGCGGAGTGCGACGCCATGGGCGAGCAGATGCGCCGCATCGAGGCGATCCTCGGCCCCGACGAGTAGCTTTCCGCCCCTCAGCGGCGCTCGCGCGACAGGCCCTTGGCGGCCAGTTCGTCGAGATAGGACTGCCAGCGTTCGTCCTTCTCGCGGCCGAGCGTCATGAAATACGACCAGGTGAAGATGCCGCTTTCGTGGAAATCGTCGAAGACGATGCGCACCGCGTAGTTGCCGACCGGCTCGATGCGGGCAATCGCGACGTCCTTCTTGCCCGGCACGGTCACGCGCTGCTCGGGCGAGTGGCCCTGCACCTCGGCCGAGGGCGACAGGACGCGCAGCAGCTCGGCCGTGAACTCGAACGGGGGCTCGCCCGGAAAGGTCACGGCAAGCAGCCGTCGGTCCTTCGACACGCGCAATTCGGACGGTGCGGTCATGGGAGTTCCCCCGGAAACGCGGATCGGGGTGGGCATCGCGCCGCCCGGCGCTCAGGCGGCGTCGGCGGCGGCGCGCGCCTCGGCCAGCGCCTTCAGGTCCGCCGGCTTCAGCTCCACCGATTCGCCGCAGCCGCAGGCCGACGACTGGTTCGGGTTGCGGAAGGTGAAGCCGGTCCTGAGCTTCGTCGTCTCGAAGTCCATCTCGGTACCGAGCAGGAACAGCACGGCCGCCGGCGCGATCCAGACCTCCGCGCCCTCGCGCTCGATGTGGTCCTCGCCCGCGACCGGCTCGGTCACGAGGTCGACCGTGTATTCCATGCCGGCGCAGCCGCCCTTCTTGACGCCGACGCGGAGGCCGAGCGCGCCCGCGCGGCTGGCCACGATCTCGCGCACGCGCGCCGCCGCGGCGTCGGTCATCGTCATCACCTGGAACCTGCTCATCGCCTTCTCCAAAAGCCGCCGGTTCAAGGCCGGCGCAATGGTCGTTCCCCCATCAAGATGGGAGAGATTGCGCCGGAGCGCAAGACGGTCGTCACAAGACGGGTCAGTACCAGCCGACCGCGACGCGGGCCTCCTCGGACATGCGGTCCGGGCTCCATGGCGGGTCGAACGTCATCTTCACCGCGACGCCCGACACGCCCTCTACCGCGCCGACCGCGTTCTCGACCCAGCCCGGCATCTCGCCGGCGACCGGGCAGCCCGGCGCGGTCAGCGTCATGTCGATCTTGACCGAGCGGTCGTCCTCGATGTCGATGCGGTAGATCAGGCCGAGCTCGTAGATGTCGGCCGGGATCTCCGGGTCGTAGACCGTCTTCAGCGCGCCGATGATGTCGTCGGTCAGCCGTACCAGCTCGTCCTCGGGGATCGCCGAGGCGGAGAAGACCGAATCGGCCGGCGCGCCGGCGTCCTCTGTGTCGTTGCGGGTCTCGTCCATCGTCGTCATCCGAAAAATCCTCGCGCTTTTTCCAGCGCCTCGGCCAGAACATCGATCTCGGCCCTGGTATTATACATCGCAAACGAGGCGCGGCAGGTCGAGGTCACGCCGAAACGCTTCAGCAGCGGCTGGGCGCAATGAGTGCCGGCGCGCACGGCGACGCCCGAGCGATCGATCAGCATCGACACGTCATGGGCGTGGATGCCCTCGAGCTCGAAGGAGACGATGGCCCCCTTGCCCGGCGCGTTGCCGAAGATGCGCAGCGAATTGATCGCGCGCAGCCGCTCATGCGCGTAGGCCGTCAGCTCCGCCTCGTGCGCGGCGATGCGCTCGCGGCCGATCCGCTCCATGTATTCCAGCGCCGCGCCCAGCCCGATCGCCTGCACGATCGGCGGCGTGCCGGCCTCGAAGCGGTGCGGCGGCTCGTTATAGGTCACCGTCTCCTCGGTGACGGTCTCGATCATCTCGCCGCCGCCCTCGAAGGGCCGCATCTCGGCCAGCCGGTCCTTGCGGCCGTATAGGACGCCGATGCCGGACGGGCCGTAGACCTTGTGGCCGGTGAAGACGTACCAGTCGCAGCCGAGGTCCTGAACATCCACCGGCATGTGGACGGCCGCCTGGCTGCCATCGACCAGCACCGGGATGCCGCGCGCATGGGCGATGCGGACGATCTCCTTCACCGGCGTCACCGTGCCGAGCGCGTTCGACATGTGGGCGATCGCGACGAGCTTCGTCCGCTCCGTCAGGCATTTCTCGAACGCGTCGAGATGGAAGACGCCCTCGTCGTCCACCGGCGCCCACACCAGCTTGGCGCCCTGCCGCTCGCGGATGAAATGCCACGGCACGATGTTGGAGTGGTGCTCCATGATCGACAGGACGATCTCGTCGCCGGCGCCGATATTGGGCATGCCCCAGCCATAGGCCACGGTGTTGATCGAGGCGGTGGCCGAGCGGGTGAAGACGATCTCGTCAACGCTTCCCGCGTTGAGGAAGCGGCGCACCGTCTCGCGCGAACGCTCATAGGCGTCGGTCGCGGCGTTCGACAGGAAATGCAGGCCGCGATGGACGTTGGCGTATTCGTTGGAATAGGCGTGGGCGACCGTGTCGATCACGACCTGCGGCTTCTGGGCCGACGCGCCGTTGTCGAGATAGACGAGCGGCTTGCCGTAGACGGTGCGCGACAGGATCGGGAAATCCCGGCGCACTGCCTCGACGTCATAGGCCGCATGCTCCACGATCTGGTCCATCTGCGCCACCGATCATCCGTGCGTGGCGAACCACTGGTCGAGCTTGTCCTCGAGCGCCGCCACCAGCGCCTCGTCCTCCAGCTCCTCGACGATCTCGGCGAGGAACGCCTTGATCAGGAGCCCGCGCGCCTGCTTCTCGTCGACGCCGCGCGCCATAAGGTAGAACAGATGGTCGCGGTCGATCTCCGTCACCGTCGCGCCGTGGCCACAGGCGACGTCGTCGGCGAAGATCTCCAGCTCCGGCTTGGTCGAGAACTCGGAATCGTCCGACAGGAGCAGCGTGTTGCAAGCCATGCGCGCGTCGGTCTTCTGCGCGATCTGGGCGACCCTGATCTGCCCCTGGAACACACCGTGCGCGCGGTCGGTCGCGACGTTGCGGACGATCTCGGTCGAGGTCGTGTGCGGCGCCGAATGGTCGAGCACCATGGTCACGTCGCAATGGGTCTCGCCGCCGAGCAGGTTGACGCCGCGAAGCTGGAAGTCCGAGCCCTCGCCGGCGGCGTCGACGCGCACTTCCTGGCGCACCAGCTTGCCGCCCGCATTCATGATGAACAGGGTGAGCTTCGCGTCCTTGCCGAGCGTGGCGTTGAACTGGCCGAGATGGGTCGCCGTCTCGGCCTGCTCCTGGACGATGATCCAGAGAATTTCGGCGCCCTCGCCGAGGTCGAGCGAGGAGACGGAGCTGATCAGCGCCGCGCCCGAGCCGGCCTGCCGCTCGATGACGGTGGCCTTCGCGCCCGCGCCGACCGTGACCGGGAAGCGGGCATGGACCTGCCCGCCGGCTTGCAGGTTCTGGATCTCGATCGGCGAGGAAATCTGCGCATTGTCAGCGATTGTCAGGCCGAAGCCGTCGGCGGCGAAGGCGGCGTTGATCGCGCCGATGGCGTCGTCCCGGTCGACCGGGGCCATCGCGGCGCGGGCGTCGCCCGCCGTCAGCAGCGCGCCGAACGGCACGATCTCGACGCCCTCGATCCGCGGCGCAGGCAGCGCCTCGCCATTGGCGACGCGCAGCACGGACGAGCCCTCGATCAGCGCGCGCGGCGCCTCGGGCTTGGCCGCGGGATCGAACGCCGGCACCGTGGCGAGAAGCCGGCGCAAATCCGTATAGTGCCACGCCTCGATGCGGCGGGTCGGCAGGCCGGCCTTCAGCCGCTCGACGGCGTTGTCGCGGGTCAGCGCGATGTCGGCGTCGCCCGGCAGCTCGGAGATGCGCTCCGCGAACGCCTCGACCAGCGCGGTCTCGGCCGGCGTCAGCACGGGGCTGGAATGGATGTTCATCGCGCCCTCCTTACGCCGCCTCGCCGATCACGCCGGCATAGCCCTCGCGTTCGAGGTCGAGCGCGAGGCTCTTGTCGCCCGACTTGATGACCTGGCCGCGATAGAGCACATGCACGCTGTCCGGCACGATGTGCTCGAGCAGGCGCTGGTAGTGGGTGATGACGAGGAAGGCGCGGTCCGGCGCGCGCAGCGCGTTGACGCCGTCCGAGACGATCTTGAGAGCGTCGATGTCGAGGCCGGAATCGGTCTCGTCGAGCACGCACAGCTTCGGCTGCAACAGCTTCATCTGAAGGATTTCCGCCCGCTTCTTCTCGCCGCCGGAAAAGCCGACGTTGAGCGGCCGCTTCAGCATGTCCATGTCGATCGAGAGCGAGGCGGCCGCCTCCTTCACGCGCTTCAGGAATTCGGGGATCTTCAGATCCTCCTCGCCGCGCGCCCGGCGCTGCGCGTTCATCGCAACTTTCAGGAATTCCATGGTCGGAACGCCGGGTATCTCCATCGGATACTGGAAGGCGAGGAAGATGCCGGAGGCGGCGCGCTCGGCCGGGTCCATCTCGAGGATGGATTCGCCGTTGTAGAGGATGTCGCCCTCGGTCACCTCGTAATCGTCGCGCCCGGCGAGAATGTAGCTGAGCGTCGACTTGCCGGAGCCGTTCGGCCCCATGATGGCGGCGACCTCGCCGGCCTTCACGGTCAGGTTCAGGCCGCGGATGATCTCGGTGCCGTCCTCGGCGATGCGGGCGTGCAGGTTCTTGATCTCAAGCATGGTATGTCTTCCTGAATAGTCTTGCCGGCCGGTTGGGTCTGTCGGCCTCAGCCGACCGAGCCTTCGAGCGAGATGCCGATCAGCTTCTGCGCCTCGACGGCGAACTCCATCGGCAGTTCCTGGATGACTTCCTTGACGAAGCCGTTGACGATCAGCGCGATGGCTTCCTCCTCGGGAATGCCGCGCTGCATGACGTAGAACTTCTGGTCGTCGGAAATCTTCGAGGTCGTCGCCTCGTGCTCGATCTGGGCCGACGAGTTCTTGGCCTCGATATAGGGCACGGTGTGCGCGCCGCAGTCGTTGCCGATCAGCAGCGAGTCGCAGTTGGTGAAGTTGCGCGCGCCCGTGGCCCGGCGGTGGACCGAGACCTGCCCGCGATAGGTGTTCTGCGACTTGCCGGCCGAGATGCCCTTGGAGATGATGCGGCTCGACGTGTTCTTGCCGAGGTGGATCATCTTGGTGCCCGAGTCGATCTGCTGGTGGCCGTTCGACACGGCGATCGAGTAGAACTCGCCACGCGAATTGTCGCCGCGCAGGATGCAGGACGGATATTTCCAGGTGATCGCCGAGCCGGTCTCGACCTGCGTCCACGAGATCTTCGAGTTCTTGCCGCGGCAGTCGCCGCGCTTGGTGACGAAGTTGTAGATGCCGCCGAGACCCTCGGCGTCGCCCGGATACCAGTTCTGCACCGTCGAATACTTGATCTCGGCGTCGTCGAGCGCGACGAGCTCGACCACGGCGGCGTGAAGCTGGTTCTCGTCGCGCTGCGGAGCGGTGCAGCCCTCGAGATAGGAGACGTACGCCCCCTCCTCGGCGATGATCAGCGTGCGCTCGAACTGGCCGGTGTTCTTCTCATTGATGCGGAAATAGGTCGACAGCTCCATCGGGCAGCGCACGCCCTTCGGCACGAACACGAACGAGCCGTCGGTGAACACCGCCGAGTTCAGCGTCGCGTAGTAGTTGTCGGTCGTCGGCACGACGGAGCCGAGATACTTCTTCACCAGCTCGGGATGCTCGCGGATCGCCTCCGAGATCGAGCAGAAGATGACGCCGGCCTTGGCCAGTTCTTCCTTGAAGGTGGTAACGACGGAGACGGAATCGAACACCGCGTCCACCGCGACGCGGCCGGAGGCGTAGACGTTGTCGTTGGCCGTCTCGCCGTCGCCGGCATCCTTCTGCACGCCGGCGAGGATTTCCTGCTCCTTGAGCGGGATGCCGAGCTTCTCGTAGACGCGCAGCAGCTCAGGATCGACCTCGTCGAGCGACTTCGGGCCGCTCTGGTTCTTCGGCGCGGCGTAGTAGTGGATGTCCTGGAAGTCGATCTTCGGGTACGACACGCGCGCCCAGGTCGGCTCCTCAAGCGTCAGCCAGCGACGGAAGGCGTTGAGCCGCCATTCCAGCATCCATTCCGGCTCGCTCTTCTTCTCCGAGATGAAGCGGATGATGTCTTCGTTCAGCCCCTTCGGGGCCTTGTCGGTCTCGATATGGGTCTCGAAACCGTATTTGTACTGGTCCACGTCGATCTTGCGGACCTGCTCGATCGTTTCCTGCACGGCAGGCATCGGCGTTCTCCATCCTCGCCGGGTTCAAGGCCCGGCAGTTGTCGAAATCGCATAAGGCCGCGTCTTTGTCGCGGTATGCGCTCTATATAGGCGCTCGGGCCGGAAATACACCGGCCCCGCGCCCGGATCAGGCCGCGTTCACCCGCGCGGCCCTACGTTCCATCATCTTCGCCAGCGCCGCCCGGAAGGCGGCAAGCTCGGCCTCGCCCGTCTCGCGCCCGATCGAGACGCGCAGCGCGCCGAGATCGCTCTCGACGCCCATCGCCTTCAGCACGTGGCTCGCGCCGACCTTGCCCGACGAGCAGGCGGAGCCGGCCGACAGCGAAACGTCGGCGAGATCGAAGGCGATCTGCGCCGTCTCGGCCTTCACCCCCGGCACGGAGAAGAACAGCGTGTTGGCGAGGCGCTCAGATTTGCTCCCGTGGATCGCGGCATCGGGCGCGAGCTCGAGCAGGACCGCCTCGAACGCGTCGCGCCGCGCCCGCATCGCGTCCATGTCGCCGAGGCCGGCGAGCGCCGTGCGCGCCGCCGCGCCGAAGCCCGCGATGGCGGCAACGTTCTCGGTGCCGGGGCGATGGCCCTTTTCCTGCCCGCCGCCGCGAATCAGCGGCGCCGGCATCATCAGGTCGGTGACGCCGACGAAGGCGCCCGCGCCTTTCGGCCCACCGATCTTGTGCGAGGTCAGGATGAGGAAATCGCCGTATCCATCCGATATGTCTATAGGAATACGCCCAACTGCCTGCACCGCGTCGACCACCAGAACCGCGCCGTGCGCCTTGGCGATCCGCGCGACCTCGCGCACCGGCTGGATCACGCCGGTCTCGTTGTTGGCGGCATGGATGGCGACGAGCGCCAATCCCTCCTCGCGGTCGTGGCCGATGAGCAGCGCCTCCAGCGCGCCGAGATCGACGACGCCGTCGCCGTCGACGCCGACGACCGTGATCGCCTCCGGCGGGAACCGTCCGCCCGAGAGGAAGCAGGGATGATCGGTGGCGCAGACGATGAGCCGGGCCATCCGCACCGGCGCGCGACCGAGCCGCCATTCGGGCGACAGGAGCGTCGAGGCCGCTTCCGTCGCGCCCGAGGTGAACACCACGTGCTCGGACTTGCCGCCGACGAGGGCGGCGACGTCGCGCCGCGCCTGCTCCACCATGCGGCGCGCCTCGCGGCCGTCGGCATGGACGGACGAGGCGTTGGCGCCCGCCTCCAGCGCGGCCAGCACCGCCGCGCGCGCTTCAGGCAGAAGCGGGGCGCTGGCGTTGTGGTCGAGATAGGCGCGCTTGCCGGTCATTCAGGCGATTCCGTTTCCCTTGCGGGTTGTCCGCGCGGTCGGTCGGCGTTTTTCCTTGAAATTGCAAGGCCAGCCGTCCTATTTACCCGCTCTGCCAACAGGCTGGCTACCGGCTTGCCTGTTTTGAACTGTTCTAAACTGGCTTCTACGGCGACGATCCTTCCGCGTCAAGTCCGGCGAGCGTTCCGCTCCGGCCGGACCGGCGGTCGAAACCCGGCGAACCCGTTGTGCATTGGAGTTGGTATGCCCGAGGTAATTTTCGCAGGTCCGGCCGGCCGTCTCGAGGGCCGCTACCAGCCCTCCAGCCAGAAGAACGCTCCGATCGCGATCGTGCTGCACCCGCATCCGCAGTTCGGCGGCACGATGAACAACAAGATCGTCTACGACCTGTTCTACATGTTCCAGAAGCGTGACTTCACCACGCTGCGCTTCAATTTCCGCGGCATCGGCCGCAGCCAGGGCGAGTTCGACCACGGCACGGGCGAGCTCTCCGACGCGGCCGCCGCGCTCGACTGGGTGCAGTCGCTGCATCCCGATTCCAAGAGCTGCTGGGTCGCCGGCTATTCCTTCGGCGCGTGGATCGGCATGCAGCTGCTGATGCGCCGGCCCGAGATCGAGGGCTTCATCTCGGTCGCGCCGCAGCCCAACATCTACGACTTCTCGTTCCTCGCCCCTTGCCCGTCCTCCGGCCTCATCATCCATGGCGACGCCGACAAGGTCGCCCCGGCCAAGGACGTGCAGACGCTGGTCGACAAGCTGCACACGCAAAAGGGCATCACCATCACCCAGAAGACGCTGCCCGGCGCCAACCATTTCTTCTCCAACGACGCCGATCTCCTGATCGAGGAGTGCGCCGACTATCTCGACCGCCGGCTGGCGGGCGAACTGGCCGATCCGCGCCCCAAGCGCCTGAGATAGGGAGGCCGGGATCGTGGAACTGCTGCGCTTCCGGCGTTTCCACGAGACGGACCTGGCCGTCTACGCCGCCTGGTTCGCGGACGAGGAGCTCGCCCGCCGCGCGCCCTTCCCCGATACCGACTGGTTGGCCGAGGCGACCGCCGGCGAAGGCGTGGTCGCCGAAATCGCCTCGCTCGACGCCGAGGGCACGCCCGTCGCCGTAATCCGCTACGAGGAAGAAGGCGACGGCGGCATGACGCTGTTCATCGCCGTCGATCCCGCCCAGCGCGGCAAGGGCGTGGCGCGCCGGGTGCTGGACGCCTTCGCCGAGCGCGCCGCCGACCGCTTCTCCCACATCGACGTCTTTGTCGCGCGCGATAACGAGGCGGGGCTTGCCCTGGTGCGCGCCTGCGGCTTCCGGCTGATCGACGGGCCGGACGACGAAGGTTTCGTCCCCTACCGCCTCGGCCTCACGGATTAACCAGAACCCCGCCCGTCACCGGCCGGGCACAGCCGGTCGTCGTCGGGAACGTCAGCGGCAGGCCGTTCAGCGCCCGCACCGCGAGATAGGCCCAGGCCTCCGCCTCCATCGCGTCGCCGTCGAAGCCCGCCTCCTCGGCCGCGATCACCCGCACATTGCCCGCGCCGCGGCGCAGGTCCTCCATGATCGCCGGGTTCTTGCGCCCGCCGCCGCAGACGATCCACAGGAGCGGCGGCTCCGGCATGTGCGCCCGCGCCTTGAGGATCGCCGCGGCGCTGACGGCGGCGAGCGTGCGCGCGCCGTCCTCCAGCGAAAGGTCTTGCGCCAGATCGGTGGTGAAATCGCCGCGGTCGAGCGATTTCGGCGCCGGCTCGTCGAAGAACGGGGCGTCGAGATAGCGCGCGACGACATCCTCGACCGCTCCGCCCCCGGCCGCGATCCGCCCGTCCTCGTCATAGGACGGGCCGCCGCCGCGCTGGACCCACTGGTCGATCAGCGCATTGCCCGGCCCGCTGTCGAAGGCGACGGGATCGCCCGCCTCGGGAATGAAGGTGACGTTCGAGATGCCGCCGATATTGACGAAGCAGACGGGGAAGGAACGCAGCGCCGCCGGCAGCGAGGCGGCGAGCGCGGCGTGATAGACCGGCACCAGCGGCGCGCCCTGCCCGCCATGCGCCATGTCGTTGGCGCGCATGTCGTAGACGACCGGAACGCCGGTCTCGCGCGCCAGCAGCGCGCCGTCGCCGAGCTGGACCGTCAGCGCCTGGTCGGGCCGGTGCAGCACCGTCTGGCCGTGGAACCCGATCACCCGGGGCGTTAGGCCGGGATTATCAGTGAGGAACCGCTTCACCGCCCCGGCGTGGCGCAGCGTCAGGTCGCGCTCCAGCGCGCCAAGCGCGCCCGGCCGCTCCTGCCGCCCGGCCATGGTGCGCGCGTCGTCCAGCCCCGCCTCGATGCGGGCGCGGAACGCCGCGTCATAGGCGAAGAAGCCGCCCGGCCCGCGCCGGACATGACCGCGCCCGTCGGTCTCGACGGTCGCCACGTCGATGCCGTCCATCGACGTGCCGCTCATCAGCCCGATGCTCCAGACAGGTTCCGTCATAGCCTCGTCCCATTGCCGTTCTTGTGATTCCCGCCGCCATGATGCTAAAGGCCCCCGCATCCATACGCACGAAAGAACCGATCATGTCCGCCTTCAAGTCCGATTTCCTGCGCACGCTTTCCGAGCGCGGCTTCATTCATCAGATTTCCGATGAAGCCGGCCTCGACGCCCTGCTGGCGAAGGAGACGGTGACGGCCTATATCGGCTTCGACCCGACCGCGCCGAGCCTCCATGCCGGCGGGCTGATCCAGATCATGATGCTGCACTGGCTGCAGCAGACCGGCCATCGGCCGATCGCGCTGATGGGCGGCGGCACCGGCATGGTCGGCGATCCCTCTTTCAAGGAGGAGGCGCGCCAGCTGATGACGCTGGAGACCATCGCCGCCAACACCGCCTCGATCAAGTCCGTGTTCTCGCGCTACCTCGCCTTCGGCGACGGCCCGAAGGACGCGCTGATGGTCGACAATAGCGAGTGGCTGCGCGGCTTGAACTACCTCGACTTCCTGCGCGACGTCGGCCGCTACTTCTCGGTCAACCGCATGCTGTCCTTCGACTCGGTCAAGATGCGGCTCGACCGGCAGCAATCGCTGTCGTTCCTCGAATTCAACTACATGATCCTGCAGGCTTACGACTTCGTCGAGCTGAACAGGCGCTACGGCACGCGCCTGCAGATGGGCGGCTCCGACCAGTGGGGCAACATCGTCAGCGGCATCGACCTCGGCCACCGGCTCGGCACGCCGCAGCTCTACGCGCTGACCTCGCCGCTGCTCACCACCGCGTCGGGCGCCAAGATGGGCAAGTCGCTGTCCGGCGCGGTCTGGCTCAACCCCGACATGCTGTCGGCCTACGATTTCTGGCAGTACTGGCGCAACACCGAGGACGCCGACGTCGAGCGGTTCCTGAAGCTCTACACCACGCTGCCGCTGGACGAGATCGCCCGGCTCGCCGCCCTCGGCGGCTCCGAGATCAACGAGGCCAAGAAGGTGCTGGCGACGGAGGTGACGGCGATGCTGCACGGCCGCGCCGACGCGGAAGGCGCGGCCGAGACCGCGCGCAAGACCTTCGAAGAAGGCGCGCTCGCGGAAAGCTTGCCGACGGTGGAGCTGCCCGCGGCCGAGTTGGAGGCCGGCATCGGCGTGCTGGCGCTGTTCGTCAGGGCCGGCCTTGCCGCCTCCAACGGCGAGGCGCGCCGGCATGTGCAGGGCGGCGCGGTCCGCGTCAACGACCAGCCGGTCGCCGACGACAGGCGCGTCGTCGGCGCGGCCGACGTGACCACAGACGGCGTCGTCAAGCTGTCGCTCGGCAAGAAGAAGCACGTGCTGGTCCGCCCGGTCTGATCGGGCACGCCCGCGCCGCCCCTCATCCGCCCTTCGGGCACCTTCTCCCCGTGAACGGGGAGAAGGGGAAGCGGCAAGGTCGCGGCAGTCTCCCCTCTCCCTGTTCACGGGGAGAGGATGCCGGCAGGCAGGTGAGGGGCAGCGCCGGCGTTGCCGTCTTCCCCTCACCGGAACTTGAACACCGAGCGGAAGATTCCCGGTGCGATGACCGAGAGCGGGTTGACCTCGAGCCGCGGCTCGTCGGTCTTTCCCGCGAGGCGGAAGGTGATGCCGATCAGGCCGCGGTCGCGGCCGTTGCCGAGAATCTGGCCGATGATCGGGATCTCGCCGAATATCCGGTTCAGGCCATAGGCCGGCATGAAGGTGCCGGTCATGGCCATGTTGCCGTTGCCGTCGCTGAGAAGCCCCTGGAAGCTGACGCCGATCATCGGCCCGCGCAGGATGCCGCGGTCGAGCGACACCCTGCCCTGTCCGCGCGCGATTTCGGCATAGCCGCGCTCGAACTGCACGCGGCTGGTGTCGAGCGAGCCGCGCACCGCCTGGTTGAGCGAGCGCCCGTCCTGCGTCGACGGCGTCGAGACGATGGAGGACAGCCGCGGCTCGTTGACCAGCCAGAAATCGCGCGCGTCGATCCGGCCGCGCAGCGTCTCACCGCCGCGCCCGGACAGGCTGAGCGCGATGCGCCCGCCCTCCATGCGCTCGTAGATGTCGAGGAAGCGCAGCAGCGCGCCGGCATCCGCCGACTGCATGGAGATGCCGCGCGTCCCACCCTCCATCCCGTCGCGGAAGACGATCTGCTGGCCGCTCGCCGTCGTCGCGGAAAATTCAGTGTTGCCGCCCTGCGCGCCCGTTCCCGAATAGGAAAGCGTCACGTCGCGCAGCACCTCGCCATGGAAGCCGGACATGGCGTCGACCTTGAGGTCGAGCGTGACCGGCGTCGCCGCCGCCTCGGCCGTCCCGCCCGCGCCGGCGTCGCGCGTGTAGAGCTTGACGAGCGAGCGGGCGTCGACGCTCTTGCCGCGCACGGTCACGGCATAGCCCCCTCCGCTGCGCACGACGTCGAGCGAGAAGTCGTCGCCCCGGTTGAGCCGCATCGCGGGAAATCGCACGCGCTCGACGCCGCCATCGTTGAGAAGAACCGTTCCGCTCGCGGCGAAGGTCTCGCCGCGCAGCGAAAAGTCGGACAGCTCCGTGCGGCCGCCCGACGCCTTCATGGCGAAGGAGACCGCAGCCGCAACCCCGGCCCCCTTGCTCCATCCGACCCACGGGATCGAAAGGGTGGCGGGCTGGAGATCGGCCCGGATCGTCCGCGCCGCATCCGCCCCGGCGCCGGAGCCGGCCCCGGACCCGGCATCGTCCACCTCGACCCTGACGATGCCGGAAAGCAGCGCGTCGAGGCCCGGCGCCAGCGCCGCGCGCGCCTTGTCGTCCATGTCGATGGCGATCTGGCGCTGGCGCTGCTCGGTGCTCTGGCCGAGCGGCTCCGTCAGCTTCAGCGTCGCCGGCAGGCCGTTCAGCTGCGCCTTCGCCTCGATTACCGCCTTCTGCGGATCGACGATAATGGTGCCCGTCGCCGCCCGGACCGCCTGCCCCTGGAACGGCCGCGCCACCGAAAGGTCGTCATAGGCGAGCTCGACCTTCCAGTCGAGCCGGTCGAGGGGAACGCCGCTCTGCAGCGGAATGTCGGCCGCGACGGAGCCGCTGACCGTGCCGTCGAGATCGTCCGGCTTCAGGTCGACGAAGCGGCCGACGCCGATCGGGTCGTAGCTCGCCAGCTCCAGCACCGCGTCGGCCTGCCCCGCGACCTCGATGTCGAGCCTGCCGATCGTCGGCTTGATGTGGGCGTCACGGATGTCGAGGACGCCGTTGCTCGCCGCGACCGTGCGCCCGGACGGCATGTAGACCGTGCCTTCCGCCAGCTCGATCTCGACATCCGTGCCGAAGAAGGCGACGGTGCCGGTGCCGTCGCGCACCGGCGGAATGCGGCCGGCGACGTCGAAGCGCGTCCCGCGCACCTTGAAGAAACCCGACACCTCCTCGTGCCGCAGCGGCGTGCCGTCGCCGAACCGCCCGGCCGGCACCTTCAGCTCGACCCAGCCGCCCTCGACCTGCCCGCCGAAGACGTTGGCCGTGACCCAGCGCTGGGCCGAGCCCGCGGCGAACCAGGGCCAGAGCTGCTTGGCATGGCTGACCGGCATGGCGCCGACATCGATGCGCAGATCGAGGCCGGGGCGCTTGCCGCGCTCGAACCGCACCGCGCCGTGCCCAGTCACCTCGCCCTGCGGCGAGCGCACGCCGATCTCGTCGGCATGAAGGGCCGTGGCTGCGGCGTCGAGCCGGCCGGCAACCCGGGCGGCGACCAGCAGCGTCGGCTCCGACGAGCCCGCGGGCGCGACCGACGAGCCGTCGCTGACCAGTTCGTAGCGATAGAACGCGCCATTTTCGGAGGGTGGGCCATCGCCAGCGGCTCCCTCGCGCGGCGCCGGGCCGATCGCGCCATGGAATCCCCATGTCGAGCGGCCGGAAAGAATCCGCAGCCGCTCGATCTCGACCTTGCCGGTGCCGCTCTGCGACGTGGCGACGAAATCGAGATCGGCGACGATGTTGTCGCGGCGGCTGACGGGAAAATCGGCCCGCTCGACGCGGCCGGACAGCGCGAGGCGGCCGCCATCCGCAACCTGGCTGCCGGAAAAGGCTAGGACTGCCGCCCCGACCCGCTCCGCGGCGGGTCGCGGCGCGGCCGCGTCGTCTTCCTTCTGCGGCTGTGCGTAATCGGCAAGGTCGACGCGCAGATCGAGCGAGGCGACACGGTCGCCAGCGGAATCGAGCGCCGCGTCGCCGCGCGCGGTCAGCACGCGCCCCAGCGCCTCCATCGTCGCCGAAAGCCGCATCCCCCCGCCGGACCTGCGCCGCAGGGCGGCCTCGTCGACGCGCACCCGCGTCGCCGCCTCCCCCGGCAGCACGATTTCGACATTGCTGATTTCGATGCGGCGCATCCCCCGCGCCTCGAGCACGTCGATCGCCTGCTTGACGACGTCGAAGACCGCGGCGTTGATCAGGTCGGGATCGGCGAGGCCGTCCCCGTTGAAAATGGCAAGGCCGGCCCCGCCGGCCGGCTGCGGAAAAGCCCCGGCGTCGAGCACCGCGTCCGAAACGGCGATGCGGCCGATCTGCATCTCCCCGCGCAGCAGCGGCAGCATGTTGAGGCCGAACCGGGCCGAGCCGACGCGCGTCGTGCGGCCCTCCTGTCCGGCCGGCGCGATGGCCATGTCGTCGATCCTGAGCACGAAACCGCGAAAGCCGTCGAGCGTGACCCCGACGCTGCCTATCCCCACCTCGTAGCCGTCGCCGACGAGGCCAAGCACCGCCTTCTGCGCCTCGAGGCGCAGCCGCCCCTCGCCGAACCCGGCGACGACGACCGCGACCGCCAGCGCCACAGCGACGCAGATGCCGAGCACGCCGAGGACGACAGCCTTGCCCAGCTTTCGCGAGGCGCGCGCCACGCGCGCATGGCGCGGAAGCGGGACGGCTGAAGGCAGCGCGTCCAGGGACGCAATGTCGCTGCGGCGAAAGCGGATCTTCTCGTGGGGAGGAACCTCGCTATGCACGCGTGGCGAGCCTGTTTCCTGTCTGCGAACGAATCTGGCAGAGACACTATAGCGCCGCAGGGCAATGGCGACACCACAAAGGAGGCCACGGCATGGATCAGATCAAACCCGGCAACCCGGCACCGGACTTCACCCTTCCCGGAAGCGGCGAGAACCGGATTTCCCTATCGGACTATCGCGGCAGGATTGTGGTCCTGTTCTTCTACCCCAAGGACGACACCAGCGGCTGCACGGCCGAGGCAATCAGCTTCAGCGGGCTCAAGGCCGGGTTCGACGCGCTCGGCGCGACGGTGATCGGACTGTCGCCGGACAGCGTGAAGAGCCACGACCGCTTCCGGGCCAAGCACGAGCTCACCGTCGACCTCGCCTCCGACGAGGAGAAGGAGGTGCTCCAGGCCTATGGCGTGTGGGTACAGAAAAGCATGTACGGCCGCAAATATATGGGCGTCGAGCGCACCACCGTCCTGATCGACCGCAGCGGCACGATCGTCCGGGTCTGGAACAAGGTCAAGGTTCCGGGCCACGCGGCCGAGGTGCTGGAAGCGGTGAAGGCTCTGGGCTGAGCGGCGGCCGCGCGGCCGGAACAAAATCGCGAACGGAACGTTTGCCTTCCACCGGATCATTCAACCGAAAAGGGAGGCTTCATGTTCCGTTCGCTCATCCTCTGGCTCGTCGGCGTCCCCATCCCGATCATCATCCTCCTGTGGCTGTTCCTGAACTGATTTCGCCTCGCCGATCCCCGCCGGCGCGGCGAGCGCAAAGCTTTGTTAACCCTAACATTGTGTAATCGCACCCGATCTTCCTTGACGTCGGTTGGGTGTAGTCGTGACAGGGATCAGACAGGCTTCGGTATTCGGCAGACGCAAGGAGCCGCATACGCTCATCATCGCACGGGGCGACGAGATCAGGCATTTCGTCGTCCGGCCGTGGCTCGCCGCCGTCGTCGGCTCGGTGCTGGCCGCGCTGGCGATCGGCTATCTCGTCGCCACCTCCTACCTCGTGCTGCGCGACGATCTGATCAGCGCCACCGTAGCGCGCCAGGCGCGCATGCAGCAGGCCTATGAGGACCGGATCTCCGCCCTGAGGGCGCAGGTCGACCGCATCACCAGCCGCCAGCTCCTCGACCAGCAGATCGTCGAGAGCAAGGTGACGGAGCTGCTGGAGCGGCAGACGCAGCTCACCCAGCGCCACGGCCGCATCGGGCCGATCCTCGAGCGCATGGGCGGGGCCGAGGCGCCTGCCCTGCCCGCCCCAACCCTGCCCACTTCAGGCACGGCCCCCGTTCCGGCGACCAAGCCGGAGCTGCGCGCTTTCTTCGAGGAGCCGGTCAGGAGCGCCGCGGGCGGCAGCGCCGGCGCTGCCTTCTGGCCCTTCCGCCAGACGGTCGCCGGCGAGGAGACCGCGGCCGACCGGGCCGACCGCATGTTCGTCGCCATCAACCAGTCGCTGCGCACCATCGAGAACGAGCAGATCGAGGGCATCGATTCCCTCGCCGAGAACGCCTTCGAAACCGCCGACACCATTGCCGAGGCGCTGGCCGCCGCCGGCCTCAAGGTCGCGCTCGACGGTGAGGCGGACGAGGCCGTCGGCGGGCCGCTGCTGCCGGTCGACGCCGGCCGCGCCTTCGAGGCGCGCGTGCGCGAGCTCGACGAGGCGCTGGGAAAGCTGGAAACGGTGAAGGCTGCCGCGCGGGCGATGCCCATCCACAATCCCGCCCCCGGGCAGCCTGTGTCGAGCAGCTTCGGCGTGCGGCGCGATCCTCTCCTGCGCACGCCGGCCATGCATGCCGGCATCGACTTCCGCGCCACCTCAGGCACCGCGATCCGTGCCGCCGGCGCCGGCACCGTCGTGCGCGCCGGCTGGAACGGCGGCTACGGCCGCATGATCGAGATCGACCACGGCAACGGCCTGTCCACGCGCTACGCGCATATGAGCAAGATCCGCGCCCGCGAGGGCCAGAAGGTCGAGACCGGCGACATCGTCGGCGAGGTCGGCTCCAGCGGCCGCTCCACCGGCCCGCACCTGCACTACGAGGTGCGGCGCAACGGCAACCCGGTCGACCCGCTGCGCTTCCTCAAGGTCGGCCGCAAGATCGCCGGGCTGCTCTAAAGCAATTCCAGCAAAAGTGCGAAGCGGTTTTGCGTCCGGAATTGCGTAAAAACAAAGAGGTAGATCGTTTCCATGAAACGGTGAAACGATCTAGCCGTCGATCGCCGCCGGCAGGCGGAAGCGGTATTCGCTTGTCTGCCGGTATTCCTCGCCCGGCCGCAGCACCGCCTGCGGGAAATAGGGCCAGTTCGGCGCGTCGGGCCAGACCTGCGGCTCGAGGCAGAAGCCCGCGCCCGGCCCGTAGACGATGCCGTCGAGCCCCGGGACCTCGCGCGCGGAAAAATCGCCGGAGAAGAATTGCAGCCCCGGCTCGGTCGTCCACACCTCCATCTCGATTCCGCTTGCCGGCCCTTGCGCCCACGCCGCCTGCCGCAGCGGGCCGCGCGCGGCCGACAGGCAGAAATTGTGATCGTACCGCTCCGCGCCGCCGGCCAGGCGGATCGGCCGCGCGAGCTGGAAATCGAACGCGGTTCCCTCGACGGGCAGCACCGCGCCGGTCGGGACGCGGCGCGTGTCGATCGGCAGATAGGCCGAGGCCGCGATCGACAGCCGATGGCCGGAAATGCCGCCTCGCCCGCCGTCGTCGAGGTTGAAATAGGAATGATGGGCAAGATTGCACAGCGTCGGCCGGTCCGTGGTGGCGACGAGCTCGACGGCGAGCGTCGCCGGCGGCTTCAGCCGGTAGGTGCAGGCGATGTCGAGGTTTCCCGGAAAACCCATCGCCCCGTCGGGGTCGCGAAGGACGAGCGTGACGAAATCCGCGCCCGAAGCGGCGATGCGCCAGACGCGGCGGTCGAGCCCGGCGCGCCCGCCATGCAGCGTGTTGCCGTCATCGTTGGCGTCGGTGTCGAACCGCTCGCCGTCGAGGGTGAAGCGCGCGCCGCCGATGCGATTGGCATAGCGGCCGACGATGGCGCCGAAATAGACCGAATGGTCGAGATAGTCGGAAAGCGCCTCGAAACCGAGCACCAGCGGCGCGTCGTGGCCGGCGAGGCGCAGATCCTGCACCACCGCGCCGAAGGTGAGGATGCGGGCGGCGAGCCCGCCGCCCGCGATCGTCAGCCGGTGGACGGACTCACCCTCCGGCGTTTCGCCGAAGGGCTCGCTCGCGTCCATCGCGCGCCGGCTTCACAGGCCAAGGCCGCCGATGCAGACATATTTGGTGTCGAGATAATCGTCGATACCCTGATGCCCGCCCTCGCGGCCGAGGCCCGATTCCTTGACGCCGCCGAACGGCGCTTCCGGCGTGGTGATGAGGCCCTCGTTGACGCCGACCATGCCGTATTTCAGCCCCTCCATGACGCGGAAAGCGCGGCCGAGATCGCCGGTGTAGAAATAGCAGGCGAGGCCGTATTCGGTGTCGTTGGCGAGCGCAACGGCTTCTTCCTCGGTCTTGAACTTGAACACGGGGGCGACCGGGCCGAAAATCTCCTCCTTCGCGAAACGCATCTTGGTGGTCGCATCCGCGATCACGGTCGGCTGGAAGAAAGAGCCGCCGAGCTCGTGGCGCTTGCCGCCGGTGACGACCTTGCCACCCTTGGCGGCGGCGTCGGCGATCAGCTCCTCGACCTTCTCGACCGCCTTGTCGTCGATCAGCGGCCCCTGCTGCACGCCGTCCTCGACGCCGGGGCCGACCTTCAGCTTCTTCGAGGCGGCAGCCAGCTTCTCGACGAACGCGTCGTAGACGCCGGCCTGCACGTAGAAGCGGTTGGTGCACACGCAGGTCTGGCCGGAATTGCGGTACTTGGCGGTGACGGCGCCCTCGACCGCACGGTCGATGTCGGCGTCGTCGAAGACGAGGAACGGCGCATTGCCGCCCAGCTCCATCGACACCTTCTTGACCGTCGAGGCCGACTTCTCGATCAGGATCTTGCCGACCTCGGTCGAGCCGGTGAAGGTGATCTTCTTGACGATCGGGTTGGTGCAGAGCTCGTCGCCGATCTCGCCGGCCGCGCCGGTGACGACATTGACCACGCCCTTCGGGATGCCGACCTCCTCGGCCAGCGCGCCCCAGGCGAGGCCGGAATAGGGCGTCTGCGAGGCCGGCTTGACCACCGCCGTGCAGCCGGCGGCGATGGCCGGGCCGATCTTGCGCGCCAGCATCGAGGACGGGAAGTTCCACGGCGTGATCGCGGCGATGACGCCGACCGGCTCCTTGTTGACGAGGATGCGCCGGTCCGGCCACGGGCTCGGGATGACGTCGCCATAGGTGCGGCGCGCTTCCTCGGCGAACCACAGCACATAGGCGGCCGACGCGCCGACCTCGCCCTTCGCCTCGGTCAGCGACTTGCCCTGCTCCATGGTCAGCAGCGCGGCGAGCGCGTCCTGGTTGTCCATGATCGCGTCGTGCAGCCGGCGCAGCATCTTCGAGCGCTCGAGCGCCGAGGTCTTGCGGAAGGTCAGGAAGGCGCGCTCGGCCGCCTCGATGGCGCGGCGCGTCTCGGCCTTGCCCGCCTTCGGCACGGTGCCGATCTTCAGGCCCGTCGCCGGGTTGACGACATCGATGGTCGCGCCGGAATCGGCCTGCACCCACTCGCCGTCGATGAGGTTGGCCTGACGCAGGAACTGGCTGGCTTTCTGCAACATCTCGCTTCTCCCTTGCCGGCGCGCAGGCCGGTTGCGTTTTCCTTGCCCCTACAATGAAACGCAATCGCGTCGATTCCAAGCCTTCAGCCGAAAACCGATTGGGCCACGGCGAGCCAGAAGCCCGTCGTCGCGGCGGCAAGGAGGGTCGAGATCGTCATCGTGTTGGAGGCAAGGACCTGGCCCGTGCCGAAGCGCGACGCGATGAGATAGGGATTGACCCCCGTCGGCATCGACGCGGCCACGACGATCACCATGGCGACGAGCGGCGGCAGGCCGGCGATCAGCACCGTCGCCAGCACGAGCGCCGGCATCAGGACGACCTTGAGCAGCGCGAGCGCCAGCGCCGGCTTCACGTTTCCCGAGATCCCGAACTTGCGCAGGCCGAGGCCCATCGCGAACAGCGCCACCGTTCCCGCGATCCCGGCGAAGGCGTCGACGAAGCGCGCGCCCATCGCCGGCATGGCAAGGCCGCTCGCGCGCCATGCCAGCCCGGCGAGGATGCCGACGATCAGCGGGTTGAGGAAGAGATTGCGCAGGAAGTCGCGCAGCACCCTGAGCGGCGCGCTCGCCTTTCCCTCCCCGCGCCGCACCCATTCGAACATGACGATGGAGGCCGCCATCATGATCGGCAGGTGGATCGCCAGCAGCAGCGACAGGATCTCGACGCCCGGCCGGCCGAACACGCCCTGTATGAAGGGCAGGCCGAGGAGGAGCAGGTTGGAGAACGAGGCCGCGACGCCCGCCACCACGCCGGCCGCGACCTCGCGCCCGAACAGGCGCGTCGCGACGAGATGGCCCGCGAGCCACACCGGCGGTATGGCGCAGAAATAGGCCGCCCACATCGCCCAGGGCGCGGCGCCGGCGAAATCCATCCCGATCATGGTGCGGAACAGCAGCGCCGGCAGCGCGGCGACGATGACGAAATCGGTGAGCGCGTCGCCGACCTGCGGCCGCAGCAGCCCCGTCCAGCCGGCGGCATAGCCGAGCCCGACCAGCCCGAAGACGAATGCGATGGTTTCGACCATGGGAAACATCGGCGAGCCGGTATCGCAACGGCAGGGCGACGGCAAGCCACGAACGCGCCCCTTGCCTTTCATGTTCCGATCCCCTCCCTATATGAGCAGTTGCACAAAGGGGGCCGGATGCTTCGCTTCTTCACCATCGTCGTCGCGCTTCTCCTCGCCGGCCTGCCGCAGGCGAGAGCGACCGAGGCCGGCTGGGCGCTGCTGCGCGAGGGCAACCAGATCGTGCTTCTCGTCAACGCCAACGCGCCGGGCCACGGCGACCCGGCCAATTTCGACATCGACAATTGCCGCACCCAGCGCAATCTCTCCGAACGCGGCCGCCAGCAGGCGCGGCGGATCGGCGCACTGTTCGCGGCGCGGGCCGAGCCGGTCGAGCAGGTCTATTCCAGCCGCTACTGCCGGGCGCTGGAGACGGCGCGGCTCGCCTTCGGCGATCGCCTCGTCGAGCCGAGGGATTCGCTCGATTCGCTGGTGCGCAACCCCGAAGGGGCCGAAGAGGCGAAAAAGGCGGTGATCGATCTCGTGCGCGGCTATAGCGGCTCGGGCAATCTCGTCCTCGTCACCCACCCCGAGAACGTCGAGGCCCTCGTCGGCGCGCGGGCGCGCGAGGGCGAGGCCGTCATCATCGCGCCGCACGAGGATGGTCTCGTCGTCATCGGGCGGATCGTCTTCAACTGACGGGTGCGCAGGGATCGCGTTTTTGGCTTCGACCCTTTTCCTGCCGACAAAAACGGACTAGACAGCCGCGATAGCGGAGAGCCACCCCGATCACCGAGGAATCGCAGTGACAACGACATTCGACAAAGTTGCCGACATCATCGCCGAGACGAGCGAGATCGACCGCGACACCATCACGCCCAAGAGCCACACCATCGACGATCTCGGCATCGACAGCCTCGATTTCCTCGACATCGTGTTCGCCATCGACAAGGAGTTCGGCATCAAGGTGCCGCTCGAGAAGTGGACGCAGGAAGTCAACGACGGCAAGGCTTCGGCCGAGGAATACTTCGTCATGGAGAACCTGTGCGCCAAGATAGACGGCCTCGTCGCCGCCAAGAACGCCGTCTGACGCGCCGCCGTCCCATTCGCACGATGAGGCCCGCATGAGCGCCAACGACGTCGTCATCACCGGTATCGGCCTCGTCTCCTCGCTCGGCGAGGGCGCGGACCGGCACTGGCAGATCCTGTCGGCGCCGGGGGCGAAGCCGGTCATCGAGGCCGAGCGCTTCACGCCCTACACGGTCCATCCCCTGCCGGAGATCGACTGGAGCCGCCAGATTCCCAAGCGCGGCGACCAGCGCCAGATGGAGACGTGGCAGCGGCTCGGCACCTATGCGGCGGGGCTGGCGCTCGACGATGCCGGGATGAAGGAGAACGAGGCGCTCCTCGCCAGCATGGACATGATCGTCGCCGCCGGCGGCGGCGAGCGCGACATGGCCGTCGACCAGGTGATCCTCGACGCCGGCCGCGCCCGCAACGACCGCGACATGCTGCTCAACGAGAAACTGACGACGGAGCTGCGCCCGACGCTGTTCCTCGCCCAGCTTTCCAACCTCCTCGCCGGCAACATCTCCATCGTCCACAAGGTGACGGGGTCCTCGCGCACCTTCATGGGCGAGGAAGGCGCGGGCGTCGCCGCGGTGGAGACGGCCGCGGCGCGCATCCGCGCCGGCCAGTCCAGCCACGCCCTCGTCGGCGCGGCGTTCCAGACCGAGCATGCCGACATGCTGCTCGGCTACGAGCTCGGCGGCCTCCTGCACCGCAAGCGGTGGAAATCCATCTGGAAACGCGCGGCGAACGACGGCGGCGGCATCGTCACCGGCTCGGGCGCGGCCTTCCTCGTCCTCGAATCGCGCGCGCATGCGAAGCAGCGCGGCCGCAACGCCTATGCCGCGCTCGGCAAGGTCGAATCCGGCAGCGCCCGGCGCGCCGAGGGCAACCTGACCGAGGCGATCTCTGGTCTTGTGCGCGCGCTCGGCCTGCCCGGCGAAAGGCTGCTGGCGCTGTCCGGCGCGTCGGGCGCCCATGCCGCGACCGGGGCGGAGCGCTCGGCACTCTCCGGCGCCGGCGATTTCGCGGTTCGCGGCTTTTCCTCGCTGACCGGCCACATGAAGGAGGTCCAGTTCCCCTTCGCCATCGCGCTCGCCGCGCTCGCCATCCACAACGGCGCGCCCTACCCCGCCTTCGACCCCGAGAACGAGAGCGGGATCGACGGCGCGCCGCAGGCGGCGCTGGCGACGGCGGTCGGCTATCGCCGCTTCGAGGGCGCGGCCCTCGTGGTCAGGGCCTAGAGCAACTCCAGGAAAAGTGTGAAGCACTTTTCCGTCCGGAATTGCGTCAATACAAGGAGTTGGACTGCTTCACCGTGGCCATGAAACGATGAAGCGGTCTAAGAGGGAAGGCAACCCGCATGGCACGCACCACCGATCATTTGGGCAGGCCCATCGTCGCCGTCACCGGCATCGGCGTCGTCACCTCGCTCGGCCAGGGCGTCGAGGACAACTGGTCGGCCCTGACCTCCGGCCGCTCCGGCATCCGGCCGATCACGCGCTTCCCGGTCGAGCATCTGGCGACCACCATCTCGGGCATGGTCGATTTCCTGCCGTCGAGCGACAAGGGCGCGAGCGCCCTGACCTACGAGCTCGCCGAAACCTCGGCCGTCGAGGCCGTCGCGGGGTCGGGGCTCGATGCCGGCAACTTCGCCGGCCCGCTGTTTCTCGCCACGCCGCCGGTCGAGCTCGGCTGGCACGACCGCTTCCGCCTCTACGACGCCGCCAATCTCGACCTGCCGGATTATGAGCGGCTGCTGGTCTCGGCCCGCGAGCATCTCGACGAGACCGTCTGGGATTCGACCCAGTTCGGCACCATCGCCGACCGGCTAGCCGAGCGGTTCGGCGCGCGCGGCTTGCCGGTGAGCGTCTCGACCGCCTGCGCCTCGGGCGCGACCGCGATCCAGCTCGGCGTCGAGGCCATCCGCCGCGGCGAGGCGACGCGGGCGCTTTCCATCGGCGCCGACGGCTCGGCCACCGCCGAGGCGCTGATCCGCTTCTCGCTGCTCTCGGCGCTGTCGACGCAGAACGAGGAGCCGCAGAAGGCCTCGAAGCCCTTCTCGCGCGACCGCGACGGCTTCGTGCTGGCCGAAGGCTCGGCCGCGCTGGTGCTGGAATCGCTCGACAGCGCGCTGGCGCGCGGCGCCAAGGTGCTGGGCATCGTCGCCGGCTGCGGCGAGAAGGCCGACGATTTCCACCGCACCCGCTCCAAGCCAGACGGCTCGCCGGCCATCGCCGCCGTGCGCGCCGCGCTCGCCGACGCCGGCCTCGGCGAGGACGGCATCGACTACGTCAACGCCCACGGCACCTCGACGCCGGAGAACGACAAGATGGAGCACCTGTCGCTGTCCACCGTGTTCGGCGGGCGGATGAAGACGATGCCGGTCTCGTCCAACAAGTCGATGATCGGCCATACGCTGTCGGCGGCCGGCGCGGTCGAGGCCGTGTTCTCGATCCTGACCATGACGCGCGGCGTCATCCCGCCGACCATCAACTACGACCAGCCCGACCCCTCGATCGAGCTCGACGTGGTGCCGAACGTCAAGCGCGAGGCCGAGGTTTCGACCGTCCTGTCGAACTCCTTCGGCTTCGGCGGCCAGAACGCATGCCTTGTCATGGCGCGGGAACCCGGCTAACCCGCACCGCAACAAGACAGACACTAGCGGACGAAAACCCATGCGCGCATTGCAACTCGTCGAGGACCGGCGGCTGGAAGCCGTCGAGCTGCCTCCTCCGCCGCCGCCCGCCATCGGCGAGGTCACGGTGCGGATCAGGGCCGTCGCGCTCAACCACATCGACGTCTGGGGCTGGCGCGGCATGGCCTTCGCCAAGCGCAAGATGCCGCTCGTCATCGGCGCGGAAGCCTCCGGCGAGGTCGAGACGGTCGGCCCGGGCGTCGCCGGCCTCCTGCCCGGCCAGCTCGTCTCGATCTACGGCGCGCGCACCTGCGGGCGCTGCCGCGCCTGCCGCGAGGGCCGCGACAACCTCTGCGGCCACGTCTCGGGCGTTCACGGCTTCCATCTCGACGGCTTCGCGCAGGAGAAGGTCAATCTCCCGGCGCGCCTGCTCGTCCCCGCGCCTCCGGGCGTCGACGAGGTCGGCGCGGCGGTCGCGCCCGTCACCTTCGGCACGGTCGAGCATATGCTGTTCGACAACGCGAAGCTGGAACCCGGCGAGACCATCCTGATCCATGCCGGCGGCTCCGGCATCGGCTCGGCCGCGATCCAGCTCGCAAAACGCATGGGCTGCACTGTCATCACCACCGTTGGCTCGAACGACAAGATCGACAAGGCGAAGGCGCTGGGCGCCGACCACGTCATCAACTATCGCGAGGACCGCTTCGAGGGCGTGGTGCGCAAGCTCACCGCCAAGAAGGGCGTCGACGTCGTGTTCGAGCATGTCGGGGCGGACACCTGGGCCGGCTCGATGCTGTCGATGAAGCGGGGCGGCCGCCTCGTCACCTGCGGCTCGACCTCCGGCGTCTCGACCTCGATGAACCTGATGCAGCTCTTCCAACAGCAGTTGAAGATCTTCGGCTCGTTCGGCTGCCGCATGGAGAACATGGAGAACGCCATGCTCAAGATGGCGGCCGGCATCGTCAGGCCGGTGATCGACACGGAAGTCGGCTTCGACGACATCGACCTCGCGCTGCGCCGCATGGAAGGCCGCGACGTCTTCGGCAAGATCATCCTGCGGATCGCCTGATGGCCGGACGCGCGGCGACATTCCTGCGGCCGCTCGCCGCGCGCACGCTGCGCATTCTCAAGCGGGCGGAGCACTGGCTGGTCGGGCAGCTCGCCTTCGCCATATTGTGGCTGCTGCGCCTCCTGCCGCCCGACAGGGCGCTGGCCTTCGCCGACCGCGCCGCCCGGCGCATCGGGCCGCTCACCGGCCGCCACCGCGTCGCGCTCGACAATCTGCGCCGCGCCTACCCCGAGAAAAGCGAGGAGGAGATCCGCGCCATCGCCTCCGACATGTGGGGCAACATGGCGCGCCTTGCCGGCGAGTATCTCTATCTCGACCGGATGTTCGAGCTGAAGCCCGGCGACGGCGAGCAAGCGCGGATCGAGATTTCCGGCGAGGAGATTTTCCTGCGCCTGCGCGAGGAGAAGAAGCCGCACATCTTCTTCACCGCCCATACCGGCAATTTCGAGCTCTTACCGGTGGCGGCCTCGCTCTACGACCTGCCGGTGACGGCGCTGTTCCGCGCGCCGAACAACCCCTACATCGCGAAATACATCTTCTCGACCCGCGCCGAGGCGATGGGCGAGCTGATTGCCTCGCGCGCCGGCGCCGCTTTCGGCCTCGCCCGGGTGCTGGAGCGCGACGGCAATATCGGCGTGCTGGTCGACCAGAAGTTCAGGCACGGCGTGCCGACCACCTTCTTCGGCCTGCCCTGCAACACCAGCCCGCTCGTCGCCAAACTCGCCCGCCAGTACGAGTGCGACGTCTACCCCGCGCGCTCGATCCGCCTGCCGGGCAACCGCTTCCGGCTCGAGGTCTACGACAGGCTCGTCCTGCCGCGCACCGAAAAGGGCACGGTCGACGTCAACGCCACCTGCCAGCTGCTGAACGACGTGGTCGAGGGCTGGGTGCGCGAGCATCCCGGCCAGTGGATGTGGTTCCACAAGCGCTGGGAGCTCGACGGCAGGAAGAAGGCGAAGGCGGCGAAGCCCGCCCCTCAGTCCTGAACGATGATCCGGGTGTTGCCCGGCCCGACCTGCCGGACCAGCGTGTAGAAGATCTCGGCATTGGGCGTAGCGAGCCGCACGCAGCCATGCGAGGCGGGGCTGCCGAGGCGCGACACGGCCGAGGTGCCGTGCACCGCCCAGCCGCGGTCGTAGAACACCGCGAACGGCATCGGCGCCATGTCGTAGGTGCGCGAATGCCACATCTTGTGGATGCGCTGCGGCCGGTATTCGCCGCGCGGCGTCGTGTAGCCCGCCGCCGCGGTCGAGACCGGCCATTCGTGCAGCACCTTGCCGTAACGCGAGACGGTCATCTTCTGCGCCGCGACGTCGACGCGCGCGATGAGGCTCGCGGCCTCGGCCTCGACGGCCGGGAGCGTCCACAGCGCGAGGCCCGCTGCCACGGTCGCAATGAAACGCCTCGTGCCCGCCATATCCCCGATTCCCCTGCCCGGTCTCGCGAAAATCATTGCCGCAGAATCCCTTTGCGATCAATCTTCCCGCGCATCCTGCCGCCAATTCCCTAACAGGATGTCGCCGGCGGGCGGTCAAATCCGCGTGAGGCGCTGGCCCAACGCCGACATCTTGCCAGACCTGCCCCGCTTTGCTCTAGGTTGCCCCATGAACGAACGTCTCTTCCGTGCAGTCGAAAGCCGACGCGACGAGCTCGTCGCCCTGACGTCGGACCTGATCCGCTTCCCGACGGTCAACCCGCCGGGAGAAGCCTATACGCCCTGCGCCGAATATATCGGCGCGCGGTTGAAGCAGCGCGGCTTCCAGACGAAGCTGGTTCGCGGCGAAGGCACGCCCGGCGACACCAATCGCTACCCGCGCACCAACATCGTGGCGCGGCGCGAGGGCCGCAGCCCCGGCGCGACCGTGCATTTCAACTCGCATATCGACGTGGTCGAGGCCGGCGAAGGCTGGACCGTCGATCCGTTCGCCGGCACGGTGAAGGACGGGCGCGTCTACGGGCGCGGCGCCTGCGACATGAAGGGCGGCCTCGCCGCCTCGATCATCGCGGCCGAAGCCTTCATGGAGGTCTTTCCCGACTTCCCCGGCGCGATCGAGATTTCCGGCACGGTGGACGAGGAATCCGGCGGCTTCGGCGGCGTCGCCTATCTGGCGCGGCAGGGCTTGTTCTCCCGCCCGCGCGTCGATCACGTCATCATCCCCGAGCCGCTGAACAAGGACCGCATCTGCCTCGGCCATCGCGGCGTCTGGTGGGCGGAGATCGAGACGAAGGGCTCCATCGCCCACGGCTCGATGCCCTTCCTCGGCGATTCGGCGATCCGCCACATGGGCGCGGTGCTCCACGCTTTCGAGGACGAGCTCTTTCCCGCGCTCGACGCCAAGCGGACCGAGATGCCCGTCGTGCCGGAAGGCGCGCGCCGCTCGACCATGAACATCAACTCGATCCATGGCGGCCAGACCGAGGACCATTTTCCCGGCCTTCCCTCGCCAAACGTCGCGGATTCATGCCGCGCGGTGATCGACCGCCGCTTCCTGCTCGAGGAATCGCTCGACGAGGTGAAGGGCGAGGTCACGTCCATTCTCGAGCGCCTGAAGCGCGAGCGGCCGAAATTCGACTATTCGATCCGCGACATGATGGAGGTGCTGCCGACCATGACCGAGCGCAACGCGCCGGTGGTGACGGCGGTGGCGGAAGGAATCCGGCAGATCTTCGGCCGCGAGCCGGACTACGTGATCTCGCCCGGCACCTACGACCAGAAGCACATCGCCCGCATTGGCCACCTGCACGACTGCATCGCCTACGGCCCCGGCATCCTCGATCTCGCCCACCGGCCGGACGAGTGGGTCGGCATCGACGACATGGTCGAATCGGCCAAGGTGATGGCGATCTCGCTCGACGCGCTGCTGCGCGGCGCGCGCCAGGATTCCCATGCCCACGATCATGGCCACGGCCACCGTCACGGATAGAGCGCGGTGCGCCGCAACAAAGCCGATTTACTCGCCGGCCGTTTCGCGCTTTGATCGCCGCCAAAATCAGTTCCACGTCAGGGAGAGAGTGATGAAGCCGTTGAAGTCGATCCTCGCCGCCGCAGGGCTTGCGCTGGCCGTTTCCACCGCCGCCGCCACCGGGGCGCTCGCGGCCCGCACCGATGTCGTCATCGGCATGGTGCTGGAGCCGCCGCATCTCGACCCGACCGCCGGCGCCGCTGCCGCGATCAAGGAAGTCGGCTACGCCAACATCTTCGAAGGCATCACCCGCATCGGCCCCGACGGGCAGGTGCAGCCCGGCCTCGCCGAAAGCTGGGACATCTCGGACGACGGCAAGACCTACACCTTCAAGCTGCGCACCGGGGCCAAGTTCCACGACGGCACGCCGTTCAGCGCCGACGACGTCAAGTTCTCCATCGAGCGGGCCATGGCCGAGGATTCGGTCAACCCGCAGAAGCAGCTCTACTCGGCCGTCGACACGGTCGAGGTCGTCGATCCGGCGACCGTGAAGGTGACGCTCAAGCACCCGCAGGGCGCGTTCCTGTGGAACATGGGCTGGGGCGAAGCCGCCATCGTCTCGCCGGCCACGGCCGACAACAACAAGGAGCACCCGGTCGGAACCGGCCCGTTCAAGTTCGAGAGCTGGGCCAAGGGCTCCTCGATCAAGCTGGTCAAGAATCCCGACTACTGGGGCGAGCCCGTCGCGCTGGAGCGCGCCGAATTCCGCATCGTGCCGGATGCCGCCGCCGCGATCCCTGCCCTGCTCTCAGGCGACGTCCACGCCTTCTCCAACATGCCGGCCGGCGACGCGCTGGCGCAGATTGAGGCCGATCCCCGCTTCAAGGTGGTGATCGGCTCGACCGAGGGTGAGACGGTCCTGTCGACCAACAACAAGAAGGAGCCGTTCGACAAGCTCCAGGTGCGCCAGGCCATCGCCCATGCGCTGAACCGCGACGAGATCATCGCCGGCGCGTCCTCCGGCCTCGGCGTGCCGATCGGCTCGCACTTCGCCCCGCACCATCCGGCCTATGTCGACCTGACCGGCACCTATCCGCACGACCCGAACCGCGCCAAGGAGCTGCTGGCCGAGGCCGGGCTGCCGGACGGCTTCTCCGCGACGCTGAAGCTGCCGCCCCCGCCCTATGCCCGCGAGGGCGGCGAGATCATCGCCTCGCAGCTTCGCCAGGTCGGCATCAACCTGGAGATCGTCCCGCTCGAGTGGGCCGACTGGTTGAAGCAGGTCTTCACCGACAAGGACTACGACCTGTCTATCGTCAGCCATGTCGAGCCGAACGACATCAACATCTATGCGCGGCCCGATTACTACTTCCAGTACCAGAACCCCGAGTTCAACGCGGTGATGGAGGAGCTGGAAGTCACGACCGACGAGGCCAAGCGCAACGAGCTCTACGGCAAGGCCCAGCGCATCCTCGCCGAGGACGCGGCCGTCGGCTTCCTGTTCCAGATGCCCAAGGTCGGCGTGTGGGACGCCAAGCTCGAAGGCATGTGGGAGAACTGGCCGCTCTCCGTCGCCGACCTGACCAAGGTCCACTGGACGGAATAGCATCCGGCCTTTCCTGAACGCCTTCCCCGCGCGCATCGCGGGGGAGGCTTTTTCCGTCACGGCAGGCCCTTTCCCCGCATGATCGCATTTCTGGCAAAACGCATCGGCATCGGCGCCGTCACGCTCCTCGTGGCGTCGATGGTGGTGTTCGGCGTGCTGGAAATCCTGCCGGGCGACCCAGCCCAGCTCATGCTCGGCATGAACGCGACGCCGGAGGCGCTCGCCGCCATGCGCCAGCAGATGGGCCTCAATGCCCCGGTTCCGGTGCGCTACGTCAACTGGGTCGGCGGGCTCATCGTCGGCGATTTCGGCCGCTCCTTCACCTATTCCTCGCCGGTGATCGACCTGATCCTCGAACGCGTCGTCGTCTCGCTGCCGCTCGCGCTGATCTCGCTGGCGCTGTCGACGGCCATCGCCATCCCCGTCGGCATCTTTTCCGCCGCCCGGCGCGGCAAGGCCGGCGACACGGTGTCGATGGGCATCGCCCAGCTCGGCGTCGCGGTGCCGAATTTCTGGTTCGCGCTGCTTCTCGTCTACGTCTTCGCCGTGTGGCTGAGGCTCCTTCCGTCCGGCGGCTTCCCCGGTTGGGGCGCCGGCGTCTGGCCGGGCCTGAAGGCGCTGATCCTGCCGGCCGTGGCGCTGGCGCTGCCGCAGGCGGCGATCCTTGCCCGCGTCACCCGCTCGGCCATGCTGGAGGTGCTGGGCGAGGACTATATCCGCACCGCCCGCGCCAAGGGCATGCCGCGGCGCACCGTTCTGTGGCGGCACGCGCTGCGCAACGCCATGATCCCGGTGCTGACCATCATGGGCCTGCAATTCTCCTTCCTGCTCGCCGGCACCATCATCATCGAGAACGTGTTCTATCTCCCCGGCCTCGGCCGCCTCGTCTTCCAGGCCATCACCCAGCGCGACCTGATCGTGGTCGAGGGCGTGGTGATCCTGCTGGTGGCGAGCGTCGTGCTCGTCAACCTCGTCGTCGACATCCTATACGCCGTGGTCGACCCGCGCCTGAGGGTCAGGGCATGACGATGGAGACGCCAGCGCCCGAAGCCGCGCCGCCCGGCCTGCTGCGGCTCGCCTTCGCCAACCGCTCCTTCGTCGCCGGCTTCGTCATCACCGCGCTGATCGCCGCGATGGCGCTTCTCTCCTTCCTGTGGAAGCCGACCGACATCACCCATCTCGTCGTCGCCGACCGGATGAAGCCGATGTCGTGGCAGCACCCGTTCGGCACCGACCATTTCGGCCGTGACATCCTGTCGATGATCATGATCGGCTCGCGCAACTCGATCGCCGTAGCCATCGTCGCCGTCGGCATCGGCATGGGGATCGGCGTGCCGCTCGGCTGCTGGGCCGCGGCGCGCGGCGGCTGGATCGACGAGGCGCTGATGCGCTTCAACGACGTGGTCTTCGCCTTTCCGGCCCTCCTCTCGGCCGTCATGATCACCGCGATCTTCGGCCCCGGCGCGGTCAACGCCATCATCGCCATCGGCATCTTCAACGTGCCCGTCTTCGCCCGCGTGGCGCGGGCCGGGGCGCTGTCGCTGTGGCCTCGCGAATACGTGCTGGCGGCGCGCGCCGCCGGCAAGGGGCAGGTGCTGATCACGCTGGAGCACATCCTGCCCAACATCGCCTCGATGCTGCTGGTGCAGGGCACGATCCAGTTCGCGCTCGGCATCCTCGCCGAGGCGGGCCTGTCCTATCTCGGCCTCGGCGCACAGCCGCCGATGCCGTCATGGGGGCGCATGCTGTTCGACGCCCAGACGCGGATGATGATCGCGCCCTGGCAGGCGGTCTTCCCCGGCCTCGCCATCGTCGTCACGGTGCTGGGCCTGAACCTGCTCGGCGACGGCCTGCGCGACGTGCTCGACCCGAGACTGAGGCGCGAGCGATGAGCCTCCTCGAAATCGAGAAGCTGACGCTTTCCATCGGCAGCACCCCGATCCTGAAGGATGTCGACCTCGCCATCGAAGAGGGCGAGGTGATGGGGCTGATCGGCGAATCCGGCTCCGGCAAGTCGATGACGGCGCTGACCGTGATGCGCCTCCTGCCCGAGATGATGCGCGCTTCCGGCCGCGTCGCCTTCGACGGCATCGACATCCTTTCCGCCCCGGAAGCGGCGATGAACCGGCTGCGCGGCGACGATATCGGCATGGTGTTCCAGGAGCCGATGACGGCGCTCAACCCGGTCAAGACCATCGGCGAGCAGGTGGCCGAGGGCATACGCTGGCACACCGGCGCCTCGCGCGCCGAAGCCGAGGCGCAAGCGCGCAAGATCCTCGACCGCGTCGGCCTGCCGGCGGAAAAATTCCCGCTGTCGCGCTTTCCGCACGAGCTTTCCGGCGGCCAGCGCCAGCGCGTCGTCATCGCCATCGCCTGCGCCCTGAAACCCAAGCTGCTGATCGCCGACGAGCCGACCACGGCGCTCGACGTCGTCCTTCAGGCGCAGATCCTCGACCTTCTGCGCGATCTGGTCGACGAGCGGAAGATGGGCCTCCTCCTTATCTCGCACGACCTCGCCGTCGTCGCCGACATGGCCGACCGCATCACCGTCATGCGCCATGGCGAGGTCATGGAATCGGGCCCGGCGGCAACGATCCTCACCGAGCAGGCGCATCCTTATACGCGCCAGCTCGCCCGCGCCTCGACCCATGTGCCGGACCGCCGCCCCCGGCGGGCGCGGACCGCCGCCGCGCCGCTGCTCGAGGTCGCGTCGGTGACGAAGGACTACCCCGGCCGCCGCGCCTCGCTGTTCACGAAGCCGGCGCCGTTCCGCGCCGTCGACGGCGTGTCGTTCTCGCTTGCCGAGGGCCAGTCGGTCGCGCTCGTCGGCCGCTCCGGCTGCGGCAAGTCGACGCTCGCGCGGATGATCCTCGCGCTCGACCGGCCGACCGGCGGCGCGATCCGGCTCGACGGCGCCGAGACGAGCGCGCTCGGCGAGGCGGCGCTGAAAGCCTCGCGGCGCAAGATGCAAGTGGTGTTCCAGGACCCCTACGGCTCGTTCGACCCGCGCCACAAGGTCGAGCGGCTGGTGGCCGAGCCGCTGCATCTGCTCGAAAAGCAGCCCACGGCCGCCGAGCGGCGCGAGATGGTGGCGGCAGCGCTCAACGAGGTCGGCCTCGCGCCGCGCGACATGGAGAAATATCCGCACGAGTTTTCCGGCGGCCAGCGCCAGCGCATCTCGATCGCCCGCGCCATCATCACGCGACCGAAGCTGGTGGTGGCCGACGAGCCGGTCTCGGCGCTCGACGTGTCGATCCGCGCCCAGATCCTCGACCTCTTCGCCGATCTGAACGGCCGGCTCGGCGTCGCCTATCTGTTCATCACCCACGATCTCACCGTGGCGCGCGCCATTACCGACCAGGTGATGGTGATGCATGAGGGCCGCATCGTCGAGCGCGGCAACACCGGCGAGGTGCTGGACAACCCGCAATCGGAGGCGGCGAAGGCGCTGGTCGCCGCCGCGCCCGACCTTTCGCGGGCGCTCGCCCGCCGCCTCTCCGAACAAGGCTAGCCATGTTCGGCGAGATCGGCCTCGACATCCTGCTTCTCCTTGCGCTGGCGGGATTCCTTGCCGGCTTCATCGATTCCATAGCCGGCGGCGGCGGGCTGGTGACGGTTCCCGCCCTGCTCCTCGCCGGCTTCTCGCCGGTCGAGGCGCTCGGCACCAACAAGCTGCAAGGCGTGTTCGGCTCGGGCTCGGCCACCTGGTCCTACGCCTCGGCGGGCCTCGTCGACCTCCGGCGGCAGCTGCCATGGGCATTGCTCGCCCTTCTCGGCTCCATCGCCGGCGCGCTGCTCGCCACCGTCCTGCCCGGCGAATGGCTGCGCGCGGCGCTGCCGCCGATGCTCGTCCTCATCGCCCTCTACTTCGCCTTCAAGCCCGATATGGGCGACATCGACCGGGCGCAGCGCATCTCGCCCTTCCTGTTCGGCCTGACCATGGTGCCGCTGATCGGCTTCTATGACGGGCTGTTCGGCCCCGGCGCCGGCTCGTTCTTCATGCTCGCCTTCGTCGCGCTCGCCGGCTACGGCGTCCTCAAGGCGACGGCGCACACCAAGCTGCTGAACTTCTCGTCCAATCTCGGCAGCCTGATCCTGTTCGCCGCCGTCGGTGCGGTGTCGTGGAAGGTCGGGCTGGTCATGGGCGTTGCGCAGTTCGTCGGCGCAAGGCTCGGCGCGCGGCTGGCCATGAAGGCGGGCGCGCGGCTGATCAAGCCGCTGCTGGTGGTCACCTGCGTCGTGCTGGCGCTGCGTCTCCTGCTCGACTGAGCAAGACGAGGAAAACAACCCTCCCCGAAGAGTTCGGAAAGAGTAAAGTAACGCGGCAGGGAATCATCTTGTCTCAGGGAGAAAGTCATGAATCTGAATGCCCCCACGCAGATCGTGTTCCTGATTTCCGTCGTCCTCGCACTCGTCGGTCTTCTCGGTCATCTCGCGGTCCTCGGCCCCGCCGTCGCGGTCTGGGCCTTCTGGATCGTCTTCGTCGCCTGGCTCGCCCTCGCCGCGGGAAGCCTGTTCAAGGGCATGTAAAAGCGGCGGTCTCCATCGATTGGATCTTCGGGCCGGCGCGCCACCCCGTGCGCCGGCCCGTTTCGTTCCGCCCGGTCGCCGACCTCGATAAATCGCACTCCCATTATCCAAATTTCGCACAGCGCCTGTGCAGGCAGCCTTGTTGCGCGGCTGCCTCGATGGAATAGACTGGCGGCACGATCGACCGCCGAAATCCGCCATCGGCCATCTGGGAGGATGTCATGGACGCTGCGACCCCTGCCGCCGCGCAGTTCGAGCTCAACGGGGACCAGCGCGCCATTCAGGAGATGACCGCCGCCTTCGCCGCCGAGAAGGTCGCGCCTTACGCGCTCGAATGGGACAAGGAGCGGCATTTCCCCTCCGACGTCATCCGCGAGACGGGCGCGCTCGGCTTCGGCGGCATCTATATTGGCGACGATGTCGGCGGCTCCGGCCTCGGACGCCTCGACGCGGTGCTGATCTTCGAGGCGCTGGCCGCCGCCTGCCCCGGCTTTTCCTCGATGATCTCGATCCACAACATGGCGGCGTGGATGATCGACACCTTCGGATCGGAGGAGCAGCGCCAGCGCTTCCTGCCGGCCATGACCTCGCTCGAATGGCTGGCGAGCTACTGCCTGACGGAGCCGGGCTCGGGCTCGGACGCCGCCGCGCTGAAGACGCGCGCCGTGCGCGCGGGCGGCAACGGCAGCGACTACACGCTGAACGGCACCAAGCAGTTCATCTCCGGCGCCGGCGATTCCGACGTCTACGTCGTCATGGCCCGCACCGGCGACGACGGTCCGAAGGGCGTCTCGACCTTCGTCGTGCCGAAGGACGCGCCCGGCCTCAAGTTCGGTCCGGCCGAGAACAAGATGGGCTGGCACATGCAGCCGACCCGGCAGGTGATCTTCGAGGATTGCAAGGTGCCGGCCGAGAACCTCCTGTCCGGCGAAGGCGCGGGCTTCCGCATCGCCATGGCCGGGCTCGACGGCGGGCGGCTCAACATCGCCGCCTGCTCGCTCGGCGGCGCGCAGTCGGCGCTCGACAAGGCGCTGTCCTACGCGGGCGAGCGCGTCGCCTTCGGCAAGGCGATCAACCAGTTCCAGGCGCTCCAGTTCAAGCTCGCCGACATGGAGATCGAGCTTCAGGCGTCGCGGATCATGCTCTATACCGCCGCCTCGAAGCTCGACCGCAAGGCGCACGACGCCGGCAAATGGTCGGCGATGGCCAAGCGCTTCGTCACCGACACCTGTTTCGACATCGCCAACGACGCGCTGCAGATCCATGGCGGCTACGGCTATCTGCACGAATACGGCGTCGAGAAGCTGGTGCGCGACCTGCGCGTCCACCAGATCCTCGAAGGCACCAACGAGATCATGCGCCTGATCGTGGCGCGGCATCTGATCGGAAGATGAAAAGTAAGTGAGTAGGGAATAGTGAGTAGTGAGTAGGAAAATTCCCTCGTCACCACTCACTACTCACTATTCCCTACTCACTCTTTCTCTGGAGGGACACCATGACCACCATCGCATTCATCGGCCTCGGCAATATGGGCAATCCCATGGCGGCCAATCTGGTCAAGGCGGGGCATGAGGTTCGGGGCTTCGACCTCGTGCCGCAGAACCTCGACACCGCGCGCGCCAACGGGCTGGCGGTCGCGGCGAGCGCCGCCGAGGCCGTCAAGGGGGCCGACGCCGTCGTCACCATGCTGCCGGCCGGCAAGCATGTGCTTTCCGTCTATGCCGACATCGTGCCGGCGGCGGCGAAGGGCACGCTTTTCATCGATTCCTCGACCATAGACGTCGAGTCGGCGCGCAAGGTCCATGCGGTGGCGACGCAGGCCGGCATGCTGTCGGTCGACGCGCCGGTTTCGGGCGGCGTCGGCGGCGCGGCCGCCGGAACGCTGACCTTCATGGCCGGCGGCGCGGCGGAAGCCTTCGCCACGGCCGAGCCCCTGCTCCAGCCGATGGCCGGCAAGATCGTGCATTGCGGCGAGGCCGGCGCCGGCCAGGCCGCCAAGATCTGCAACAACATGATCCTCGGCATCTCGATGATCGGCGTGTCGGAAGCCTTCGTGCTGGCCGAGAAGCTCGGCCTGTCGCATCAGGCGCTGTTCGACGTCGCCTCGACCTCGTCGGGCCAGTGCTGGTCGCTGACCACCTACTGCCCGGTGCCCGGCCCGGTGCCGACCTCCCCCGCCAACCGCGACTACCAGCCGGGCTTCGCCGCGGCGCTGATGCTGAAGGACCTGAAGCTGGCGCAGGAGGCGGCGCAGGGCGCGGGCGCGGTCACGCCGCTCGGCGCGGAAGCCGCCCAGCTCTACGCCCTGTTCGACGCGGCCGGCCACGGCGGCACGGATTTCTCCGGCATCGTCCGCTTCCTGCGCGGCAAGGCCTGAGGCGTCGACGCCGATCCGATCCGCCACGCGCAAAAAAGTGGCGGATTCAGGATTGCTTAAGCTCTCGATAACCGCGTGGTAACGATGTCCCGGTAGAACGGATCGCGAGGACGGCAAACGCAGCCGCCCACCGCTCCGGATCAGGTACATGCGTACCGGAGCTGTCAGTTTCGCAAGCGTATCGAGTATCTGCGAAGCGCCATGCGTATCTATGGCAAGACCGCGTTTCTCCCCGCCCGGAGAACGCGGATCTTGCTGTTTCAGCCCCGCTCAAGGCATTCGCGAACGCCGCCTGCGGCCCGCTCAAGCACGGGTCTTCAGCCGCCTGTAGTTCTTCTTCACCCGCTTTCCGGCAGGTTTCAGCGCGGCATGGACGGCGCGCTCGAAGGCGACGCCGGTGAGCAGCGACGGCGTCGCGCCGCCATAGAGCTCCAGCCAGAAGGTCGAGGTCGAGCGCACCAGCGAAAGCTGCGCCGCCACCATGCCCTCGGCCGCCGCCGCTAGCTTCTCGCTGACGGCGCGCGTCGTTTCCAGCCGCCACGGGTTGAGGTCGCGCGCCTCGGCCGCGAGCAGCGGCGCGCGCAGCGCCATCACCGCCGGCGCGAGCATCAGGCTGCCGGCCAGCGCGCCGGCATTGCGATCCGAACGACGGGAAGCCCGCTTCATCGCCACCGCTCCCGGCTCAACGCGGCGTGAACTTGACGTCGACCGGCGGGCGAAGCCCGTTGGCGAGCCGGTTGGTCTCGTTGGCCATGCCGACGACCGCCAGGAGTTCCATGAGCTGGGCGTCCGTCATGCCCCTCGCCCGGGCCGACGCTGTGTGGGAATAGGTGCAGTACTCGCACCCGTTCGTCGCCGAGACGGCGATATAGATCATCTCCTTGACGAGCGGGTCGAGCGCGCCGGGTCCCATCACCTGCTTCAGGTCCTCCCACGTCCGCCGCAACAGGTCGGGATCGTGCGCCAGCACCTTCCAGAAATTGTTGATCCAGTCGATGCCGCGCGTCTCCATGATGTCGTCATAGATGGCGCGCACCTCCGGCGAGGCGTCCTCGTACTCGATCAGTGAAACCACGGGCTGGTCGGGCATGGCTATTTCCTCAGGTCGGTTTCTGCGAGGTCGAGCGCCTTGCCGATGCGCTCCACCGCCATATCGATCGTTTCCCGCGTCCAGATCAAGGGCGGCGACAGGATCATCGTGTCGCCGGTCGCCCTGAGCATCATGCCGCCCGCGATGGCATGGTCGCGCACGACGACCGCAGCCGCCCCGTCGCCGGGGAAGCGCTCGCGGGTTTCCTTGTCCCGGACGATCTCGATCGCGCCCATCAGGCCGATCGCCCGCACCTCGCCGACAATGCCGTGGCCGGCGATGCGCTCGCGCAGCGCCTCGATGAAGTACGGGCCGGTGTCGTCGCGCACCCGCTCGATCAGCCCCTCGCGCTCGATGATGTCGAGATTGGCGAGCGCCACGGCGCAGGCCACCGGATGCCCGGAATAGGTGTAGCCGTGGTAGAACTCGCCGCCCTTCTCGACCAGCGTCGCCGCGATGCGGTCGCCGACGAGCAGCGCCGACAGCGGCTGGTAGCCCGAGGTCAGCGCCTTGGCCGTGGTGATCGTGTCGGCCTCGATGCCCATCGACTGCGCGGCGAACCACGCGCCGGTGCGCCCGTAACCGGTGATCACCTCGTCGAGCATCACCAGGACGTCGTACTTCTTGCAGATGCGATTGACCTCCGGCCAGTAGCTCGCCGGCGGGATCTTGACGCCGCCCGCGCCCATCACCGGCTCGCCGATGAACGCCGCCACCTTGTCCGGCCCGGCCGCGAGGATCGCGTCCTCGACGGCCCTTGCGGCGCGCAGGCCGAATTCGTGGTCGCCCTCGCCGGGCAGCGCCAGCTCGTAGGCATAGGGCATCATCACGTGGACGATGCCCGGCACCGCGCCGCCGAGCTGGGCGTGCATCCCCGCCATGCCGCCGAGCGAGGTGCCGGCGACCGACGAGCCGTGATAGGCGTTCTTGCGCGAGATGACGAGGTTCTTCTCCGGCTTGCCCTCCAGCGCCCAGTAGTGGCGCACGAGCCGGAGCGCCGTGTCGTTGGCCTCCGAGCCGGACGAGCCGTAGAACACCTGGCTGAAGCCGGCCGGCGCGATCTCGGCCAGCTTCTTCGCCAGCAGCACCGGCGTCGCCGTCGCGCAGCGGAAGAAGGAGTTGTAGTAGGGCAGCTCCTTCATCTGCGCATAGGCGGCCTCGGCCAGTTCGTCGCGGCCGTAGCCGACATTGACGCACCACAGGCCGGCCATGCCGTCGAGGATCTCGTGGCCTTCCGAATCGTAGATGAACGGCCCGTCCGCGCGGGTGATGATGCGGCTTCCCGCGGCGCGCAGGTCCTTGTGGTCGGTGAAGGGATGCAGGTAATGCGCCGCGTCGAGCGCCTGAAGCTGCTTCAGGGAAAAGTTCTGATAGGTCATGGCGATAGGAACTCCCGTTGAATCGATCCGGCAGGACTGCCGGGGCGGATTCAGGCGGGACGGTGGGGCGAGTAGCCGATGCGGGCGCACAGAAGCAGCAGCTCCGCGTGGCGCGTGCGCGCCGACGGCGTGACCGACACCCTGTCAGGAACGATCTGGTTTCTCTCGAGCACCATGGGGCAACCATAGCCCGGCTTCCAAGGGCTGAACAAGTGTGCGTGAGCGGAAGGAACGCGAAACGCGGGCGAACGTTTCTCCAATCGGCCGGGCAATACCCCCGGCCGCGCTCCGGAGGAGGAGCAACTTCCATGAAAATCGCTGTTATTGCACTGACGACCCTGCTTGCGGGCGCAGCGGGGACCTATGCCGCCGAACCGGCCGGAACCGCGACGATCAACGGCCAGAAGTTGTATACCGATGCCCAAGGCATGACTCTCTACACCTTCGACAGGGACACCGCCGGCAAATCCAATTGCGACGGCGACTGCGCGACGAGATGGCCGCCCTTCAAGGCCGAGGCCGGCGCGGCCGCCGAAGGCGACTGGACCGTGGTGGAGCGCAGCGACGGCTCCATGATGTGGGCCCACAAGGGCAAGCCGCTCTACACCTACGCGGACGACCAGAAGGCCGGCGACGCGACGGGCGACGGCGCCGGCGGCGTCTGGCATCTCGCCACGGCTGATTAAGCCAGCGATGCGGATGCGGCGCCTCGCCGCCGCATCCGCCCGCCACCGGAAGGCGCTCAACGGGCAAAATGCCCGTCGATCCGGCACGGCCGTTGATTTGATATAATCATTTCTTTATATGCTTATTTCATCCATTTCCTGCCGGACCCCATTGGACTTATTGCCCATGACCAATCCGATCGACGCGCTGCTCGCCAAGAAGGGCGTTCTTCTGGCCGACGGCGCCACCGGCACCAACCTCTTCGCCATGGGGCTGGAAGCCGGCGAGGCGCCCGAGCTTTGGAACGAGGCCCATCCCGAACGCGTCGCCGCGCTGCATCAGGGGTTCGTCGACGCCGGGGCCGACATCATCCTGACCAACTCGTTCGGCGGCACCCGCCACCGGCTGAAGCTGCACCACGCGCAGGACCGCGTGCGCGAGTTGAACCGCAAGGCGGCTCAGATCGCGCGGGGCGTCGCCGACAAGGCCGGCCGCCGCGTCATCGTCGCCGGCTCGGTCGGCCCGACGGGCGAGCTGCTGCAGCCGCTCGGCGCGATGAGCTACGAGGAGGCGGTGGACGCCTTCGCCGATCAGATCGAGGGCCTGAAGGAAGGCGGCGCCGAGGTCGCGTGGATCGAGACCATGTCCGCGCCCGGCGAAATCCGCGCCGCGGCCGAGGCCGCGATCCGCGTCGGCCTGCCCTACACCTATACCGGCTCGTTCGACACCGCCGGCCGCACCATGATGGGCCTGGCGCCGAAGGACATCCACGGCGTGGTCGACGGCCTCGCCGAGGCGCCGGCCGCGGTGGGCGCGAATTGCGGCGTCGGCGCCTCCGACACGCTCGCGGCCCTGCTCGACATGAGCGACGCGAAGCCGGAAGCCACTATCGTCGTCAAGGGCAATTGCGGCATCCCCGAATTCCGCGGCACCGAAATCCACTATTCCGGCACTCCGGAGCTGATGGCCGACTATGTTCGCCTCGCCATAGACGGCGGCGCGCGGATCGTTGGCGGCTGCTGCGGCACCTCCTTCGTGCACCTGAAGGCGATGCGCGAGGCGCTCGACGCCCACCGCAAGGCCCAGCGCCCGACCGTCGAGGAGATCGTCTCCCGCATCGGCCCCCTGCGCAACAAGCAGGCGGCGGAAAGCGGCGCGGACGGCAGCGCCGGCGCCCGCCGCGAGCGGCGGAGGGGGAGAGGAGCGAATAGGGAATAGCGAGTAGCGAATAGGGTTTTATTCCCAATTATATACGTGACAAAGTATGGATCGCGACGTATGATTCGGATGCGTGACAGGCCGGGTTGTTGAAAAAGAAATCCCGTCAAGCGGGTTGGAAATTGCGACGACATGATTCATGGTGATTACGGTGGAGGCGGAGGGGATTGAACCCTCTAGACCCAAGGTCGGAAGCCCGGACTAGCTACCAAGCCGCCCCCACTACGACAGAGACCCGACGACGGTCTCTGAAGGCACCCATAGCGGGTAGCGCCAGCTAGTGGGCCATACGGCGGACCGAGCGATCAAATGTGGTGGCGACCACGGATTGCTCGGTCCTCGTCGCACTTGCGCTCACAACAGAAGGCGACTCGCCACCTCGTGGCAAGAGTCTTCGGCGCAAAAATGCCGCAACCAACACCCTAGATAGGTGACCTGTGAACACCGGGGATAATCAAGGCAAGGACAAAGAGGCCGACGAGCGCGCTTTCAACGACGCGCTAAAGCGGCTGCTCAAGACCCCGCCAAAGCCTCACGTAAAGGACTCGGAAACCGAATCGGCGCAAGAAAGAAAACCGGGCGGCTATCCCGCGAAGAACGACCGCCCGGAAGAGCCAAAGTCTTAACGGCTTCGGCGCTTTTTGATTGTCTCAACGACATGCGTTCGGGGCTTTGCCTTGGCCGTAGAGACCTTGGTAAAGCGCCCTGTCACGGCGCTGCGACCGACTTTGATCTTGCTCATGTGTATCACCTCCTTTCACGGGCGGTAGCCCGCCGTTAGAGGCACGGCCGCAAAGGCAAGCGAACGAATCGCAAGATCAGCAAAGATAATGAGATCACGCCCGTGCAGAGTCTAGACGTTCTCCAGAACGCTTGACTAAGCCTAAAAGGATTCGGCTAGCCCCCCCCCGCTTTGGTATTTAATCTCCGAAACGAAGCAGGGGCAGCAGAATGAGCGGGACCATGAACAACGACGGAGCGCATGGCTTCGTCTCGGCGCCCAAAACCTTGTTCACTCACGATGAAGAACGAGTAGATCATATTATTTCGGAAGAGACGCTCATGGAACTGGCTCGCGGTGGACAGGACCGATCGCTCGAAATCGCGATAGGGGCCGCAGGAGTGGCTTTCGGCTACTTCCAGAATTTCGCGTCGGCTATCGGCCGGATGGAAGCAGCGGAGCCTCTTTCACGTTGGGACGCGGCAGGTGCCGGGATCTTCATTATCTCTGCTACGGCTGCCATCATCTTCTTAGCTCACTATCGCAAGAACGGCACACGGCTTGATGACCTGCTGACGCGCATTAAAAGTCGGAAAGTGGGCCGCATGGCAGAGCCTGGAACACCCTATGTTGGTGGCGAGCCAGTCCCTGAGTCGACCGCTATGGAGCAAGTCTCTGCTTCAACCACTGAGTAATCTCGGTCGAATAGCCATACCATGCGGCTTCGCCAGATAGACGCCCCACAAAAAGCTTGTCGTTTGAATCGAGGCACGGCCTTAGAAAATCGCGAACATTGGCCGCTGATTGCGCTGTCTCGATAATCCAAACTGATTGTTGCATATGCCAGCGGGTGCCATAGGTTTTGAGCTTCTCAATGAGCCGCTCATAGTTTTGACCCTGCTGATGGAGATCGTAACTCACGATATACGTCGGCACTGTAGGGACCCCTCCTGCGGTAGACCTTTGAAAGCGTAGCAAATCATTTGCTCGGAAGCTTTCGCTTTCTCATCATCTTCGTTGCCTTCTGCTTAGGCGTAACGGGCTTCACCAATCCGCCGATAGGTAAGGCGCTTGCCGCCGATCATGGACAGCAGATCGTCGTGGCGCTCTGTGTCGGTAATCTTGAGCGCTGTACGGCGGTTGTAGCGGAAATCGAACTCTGCAAGGTAGCGATGCAAATGTGCTTCGCCGCAATGCTGGTAGACGCCGACCATGCCGCGCTTGAACACCGAGAACACGCTTTCGATGGTGTTGGAATGGATCACAAGGTCGCCTTCATAGCGCACGTATTCGCCGGCTGAGTGCTTGGTGGTCTTGTGCGAAGTGTATTCCGCGCCGGTTTCGGTGTAGAGGCGCGACTCGTCGGTCATCAGGTGCGACTTGCGATCAACGTTGCGAACCAGAATGTCGCGGACGGATGCCTTGGTGGCGTGCTGGACGTGGAAGGTACGAACCTTGCCGCCACGCTCGACCAGACCGACCACGGCGTTCTTGCCGGGTTTCTTGCGCTTGAGATAGGGGCGACCCTTGCGCTGCGGAGAGACGTAACCGTCCTCGCGGCGACCCTGATAGGTTTCGTCGGCTTCGACGGTCTTGCCTTCGCCGCCAATCGGGCCGGACGTGGACACGTCCTCTTTCATGGCTTCACGAATGCGATGCGCCATGAACCATGCGGTCTTGTAGGTAACGCCCAACATGCGGTGCAACTGGTGCGCCGACATGCCTTTCTTTGACGACGTGAGCAGGAAGGTCGCGAGCAGCCACTTGTTCAATGCGATCTTGGAACGCTCGAACACAGTGCCAACGGTCACGGTGAACTGCTGGCGGCATTCCATGCAGTTGTAGAGGCCGGGACGGTGCGCCTTGCCTTCCATCTTCGTGATGCGGTCGGGGCGAGCATTGCCGCAATGAGGGCAGTTCGGGCCAAGCGGCCAGCGCTGAGCCTCAAGATGCTCGCGGGCCTTGTCTGCGTCCTGAAAGATTGGGCTGTCGAGTTTCATGGCTGCGTCCCTGAGTTAGCCAACTCTATGAAATAGCCCATACTTTGTCAAGTATATAATCAGGGTTTTATTCCCACTACTCACTACTCACTATTCCCTACTCCCTATTCGCTATTCGCTAAAAAAAGGCCGACAGGGATTTTTCGCCCTGCCGGCCTGCCTCACCCGCCCTTGGGCAGTCGGCGCCGTTCATACGATCCCATCGTGGCGCCGCCTGCCCGCTTTTTGCCGTCTACCGCGTCCCGTCGAGCGCCGAGGCAAGGCGCACCAGCGAGAGGAATTCGGCGCGATACCCGAAGGGGTCCGCGCCTCGTGCGGCGGCGGCAATCTCCATGACCTTGTCGTATCCGTAGTCGGCGAGCGCGTCGGTGCCGCGCAGCTTCTGCCCGAAGGCGGCGACCGCGACCGAGAAGCGCAAATCCTCGCCCGCCTCAGCGAAGGCAGAAACGGCGTTGGCGTCCGTCACCGGCGTCTCGATCAGCTTGCTCGTCTCCTCGCCCGGCGTCTTGTAGCGGATCTTGACGAAGGCATATTCGTCGGCGTTGGCGACGCCCTGACCCTGCCCTTGGCCCTGCCCGGCCTCGCCGTAGCGCAAATCGTCGATCATCCGCGCCGGGCTGCCGACGGGCGTGATCTCATAGATCGCCGTCACCGTGTGGCCGGAGCCGATGTCGCCAGCGTCGACCTTGTCGTTGTTGAAATCCTCGCGGTTCAGCGCCCGCGTCTCGTAGCCGATCAGCCGGTATTCGGCGACGCGCGCCGGGTTGAACTCGACCTGGATCTTGACGTCCGAGGCGATGGTGAACAGCGACGAGGAGGCTTCCTCGACCAGCACCTTCTCGGCCTCGGCCAGCGTGTCGATATAGGCGGCGACGCCGTTGCCGTTCTGGGCGATGGTCTGCATCATCGCGTCGTTCAGATTGCCGCGCCCGAAGCCGAGCACCGACAGGTAAACGCCGCTCTTGCGCTTTTCCTCGACCAGCCGCTTCAGCGCCTCGTCGCTGGTCTGGCCGACATTGAAGTCGCCGTCGGTCGCCAGCATGATGCGGTTGACGCCGTCCTTGACGAAGGATTCCTCCGCCAGCCGGTAGGCCTCGGTGATGCCGGCCTCGCCGGCCGTGCGCCCGCCTGCCTCCAGCCTGTCGAGCGCAGCGAGGATCTTTCCCTTGTCGGACACCTTCGTCGGCTCCAGCACCGTCCCGGCATTGCCGGCATAGGTGACGATGGAGACGGTATCATCGGCCTCCAGTCTCTCGACCAGCAGCCGGAACGAGTTCTTGAGCAGCGGCAGCTTGTCGGCCGCGCTCATGGAACCCGACGTATCGATGAGAAAGACGAGGTTCGAGCGCGGCTTTTCGGTCTGCTGGATGTCGTAGCCCTTGATGGCGACGTGCATCAGCCGCGTGTCCGCGTCCCAAGGCGTCGGCGTCACCGTCACCGTGGTGTTGAACGGCACCTCGGCGTTGCTCGGCCCGGCCCAGTCATAGGGGAAATAGTTGATCATCTCCTCGACGCGCACGCTGTCGCGCTCGGGCAGGAACCCCTCCTTCAGCGAGCGGCGGGCGAAGGCGTAGGACGCGGTGTCGACATCGATGGAAAAGGTCGAGACCGGGCTCTCCAGCGCCGAGCGCACCGGGTTGGTGCCGAAGCGCTCGAACCGCTCGCGGTCCTCCGGCGTGATGTAGGGCTCGGGCGCGATGATGGGCGGCGCGGCCGGAACCGCCAGATGCTTCGACAGGGCCGAGCCACCGACCTGCATGTCGCGCGAGGCCGGGCGCGGCGCGCCGTTGAGCAGTGCGGGCTCCTCGCTCCGCGGCTGCGTGGCGAGCGTATCGGCGATGCCGCGCTCGCCGGTCTCGGCCTCGCCCACGGGTGCCTGCGGCGTTTCCACGCGCTGGCGCTCCGGCGCTTTCGTCTCGACGAGGGCGCCGTCGCCCGGCGCGGTCGCGAGACGGAATTCCTCCATCACCTGCCAGCCGACATAGCCGGCGACCGGGAGCGCGACGAGGCCGGCGAGCGCCGGGGCGGCAACGAGTTTCTTCTGCATCATTTCCCTCCAGAACCGGATCGTTCTGTCGGTAAGACGCGTCCCGTCCGCCGATCCTTGGGCGGCGGGCGAAATTTTTTCCGCCGCATCGAAAGCGGCCATCGCGCCGGCAAGCGCGCGCGCCTTGGCGGCCTCGTCGGGGGCCGGCGTCTTCGCGCTGCGCAGGATGTCGAGTTCGTAGAATTCGTTCTTCGCCATGATCAGACTTCCCCGGCCGCAACGATCTGCCGCAGCCGTTTCTTCGCCTCATGGACATGCCACGAGACGGTTGCTTCCGAGCAGCCCATCAGGTCGGCCGCTCCCGCATGGTTCATGCCCTCGCCATAGACGAGGGTGATCGCCTCGCGCTGCTTGGCGGGCAGTTCGCGCACCGCCGCCCACAGCGCCTCGGCGGGATCGTCGCTATGGTCGTCGACCGCCTCGCCGCCCTCGATCAGCGCCTGCGCGCTCCAGGCATCGGCCTTGGCCGCCTCGCGCGCCGCGCGCCGCCCGGCGTCATGCGCCGCATTGACGACGATGGCGTAGAGCCATGTCGTGAAGGCGGAGCCGCCGCGATAGGTGCGGATCGCCCGGCCGAGCCGCGCGCAGACCTCCTGCGCGATGTCCTCGGCGTCGGCCTTGTGGCCGGTCAGCCGCCAGGCGAGACGGAAGATGAAGCCGTAATGCCGCTCCACCAGCGCGGAAAACGAATCCCGATCGCCGCCTGCCGCGTTGCGGGCAAGCTCGGCATCGGGAATGCGTTGTTCCATCATCAGCGCCATCATCGACCGTTGGACGGCGCGAGCTTGGCATTCCTTGGGGGAAAGGCAAAAGAATTTTGCCGGGCGCTTTCAAATACCGGCGAAGGCGCGCTGGTGGAACGCCTGCACCGCGGCCGGATAGCGCCATTCCCGCCCGTGCGGGCAGGCGTTGCGCGCCAGGCACCCGGTGCGGCAGCCCATGCCCTCCCCGCCGCGCACATGCGCAAGGCACGCCTGATAGGCGAATCCCTTCGCGGAGTAGGCCGAGACCGGACAGGCATTCAGGCAAGGTTTTCCGGCACATAGGTCGCAAGGGTGATTCACCTCGGCAACCGCCTGAACCGGAATCTCGACATCGAGGAGCAGCGCCCCGCGAAAAGCGTGCCAGAGGCCGTAGCGCGGGTGGATCAGCAGCCCGAGCGGCGACGGCCGCAGCCCTTCCGCGCGCATCGCCCACTGCTGGAACGGCAGATAGGGCCGGTCGTTCGGCATCGCCACCCGCGCGCCGATTGCCTCCGCCGCCCGCGCGATCACCATGCGCGACCAGGTGTCGAGCGGGTTGGCGACCGAAGCCCCCTGCTCCGCGCGCCAGCGTGAAAAATGCCGCCAGTAGCCCGCGCCCGCATTGCCGACGAGGATGACCGCGCGCGCCGGCGCGCCGTCCGGCCCCTCCGGCCGTTCCTCGTCCGGGGCGAAATTCAGCGCGCCGCGCAGGATCAGCCCGCTCGGCGCGAGCGCGGCACGGGCGCGTTCGATCGGGTCAGCGTCCATGTCCCCTCAGGGCGGCGCTGCGCCAGACCTCGTTATGGATGATCTCGGCCACTTTCGCCCGGCCCGACACGGGCTCTTTTCATGTGAAGGCGTCGGGCATCGATGCCTTCTTCGCCGCCACGTAGTCGCGCAGCCCATCGGCGATGCCGGGGTCGAGCGCCGGCGCCTCGTAGCTCGCCAGCCAGCGCCGCGCCATCTCGTTGGCGCGCTGCGGCGCGGTCTTCTCGCCCTCCGCCAGCCATTGCTCGTAGGAATTGTTGTCGGCGATGGACGAGCGGTAGAACGCGGTCTGGAAATTCGCCTGCGTGTGGGTGCAGCCGAGATAGTGGCTGCCCGGCCCGACCTCGCGGATCGCATCCATCGCCTGCCCGTTCTCGGAGAGGTCGACGCCTTCGGTGAATTTCTGCGCCATGCCGAGCTGGTCGATGTCCATCATGAACTTCTCGTAGCAGGAGGCGAGCCCTCCCTCGAGCCAGCCGGCCGCGTGCAGCACGAAATTGGTGCCGGCGAGCAGGGTGGAGTTCAGCGTGTTGGCGCTCTCGTAGGCGGCCTGCGCGTCCGGCACCTTGGAGGCGCAGAGCGAGCCGCCGGTGCGGAACGGCAGGCCGAGCCGCCGCGCGAGCTGCGCCGCGCCGTAGGAGACCAATGACGGCTCCGGCGTGCCGAAGGTCGGCGCGCCCGACTGCATCGAGATCGACGAGGCGAAGGTGCCGAACAGCACCGGCGCGCCCGGCCGGATCAGCTGGGTGAAGGACGCGCCCGCTAGCACCTCGGCCAGCACCTGCGTCAGCGTGCCGGCGACCGTCACCGGGCTCATCGCCCCGGCGAGGATGAACGGCGTGACGATGCAGGCCTGGTTGGCGCGGGCATAGACCTTTGCCGCGCCGAGCATGGTCTCGTCGAACACCATCGGCGAATTGGCGTTGATGAGGTTGATGACGACCGTGTTCTGGTCCACGAAATCGTCGCCGAACAGGATCCGCGCCATCGCCACCGTGTCCTCGGCCCGCTCAGGCGCTGTGACCGAGCCCATGAACGGCTTGTCCGACAGCGTCATATGCGCCAGCACCATGTCGAGATGGCGCTTGTTGACCGGCACGTCGACCGGCTCGCACAGCGTGCCGCCCGAATGGTGGATCGCCGGCGCCATGTAGCCGAGCTTCACGAAGTTGCGGAAATCCTCGATCGTGGCGTAGCGGCGCTTGCCGTCGAGATCGCGCACGAAGGGCGGGCCGTAGACCGGGGCGAACACGGTGGCGTCACCGCCGATCTGCACCGAGCGCGCCGGGTTGCGCGCGTGCTGGGTGAAGACGGACGGCGCGGTCTTCAGCAGCGACCGGCACAGGCCCTTGGGAAAGTGGACGCGCTCGCCCTTCACCTCGGCCCCCGCCTCGCGCCACAGCGCCAGCGCCTCGGCGTCGTCGCGGAACTCGATGCCGATCTCCTCCAGCACCGTGTCGGCATTGGCCTCGATCAGCGCCAGCCCTTCCTCGCCCAGCACCTCGTAGAGCGGCACCTTGCGGGTAATGTAGGTGAGCTGCCCGCCCGGCCCGCCGCCCGAGCGCGCGGCCCGGCGCGCGGCGGCCCCGCCGCCGCGGTCGCCCCGGCCCCGCCTGCCGCCCGTTTCCTCTCCCGTTTCCGCCGTCGTCGGGGCGTCGTCCGTCATCGCCGTCAATCCTGAATCCGCACGGCCGCACCTGTCGCATTCTCGGGCCGCATTCTCGAAGGATGGTATCCGAGCCATTATGCCGGAGCGGCCAGCCAACGCCAGCGCCTGTCGCAAAACCGACAGGGGAAAAGCCGATCTCCGCGCAATGGCCCGCGATGGCTCGCGCAGTCGCTTTATCCTTGCGGAACGTCGCAAATCGGCTATGGAGACCATGATCGGCCGGACTATGAATTGGCAAGGATTTGCCGGCACGCCTTGCCCGGTTTCCCCCTCGCAGACGCAGCTTCTGGAGCCACGAGATGTCCGACGACGAAATCATCCTCTCCGAGCTTTCCGACGACGAGCTCGTGCAGCAGATGCACGACGACCTTTACGACGGCCTGAAGGAAGAGATCGAGGAAGGCACCAACATCCTGCTCGAGCGCGGCTGGGCGCCCTACACGGTGCTGACCGAGGCGCTGGTCGAGGGCATGCGCATCGTCGGCGAGGATTTCCGCGACGGCATCCTGTTCGTGCCCGAGGTTCTGCTTTCGGCCAACGCCATGAAGGCGGGCATGGCGATCCTGCGCCCGCTGCTCGCCGCCACGGGCGCGCCCAAGCAGGGCAAGCTGGTCATCGGCACCGTCAAGGGCGACATCCACGACATCGGCAAGAACCTCGTCGGCATGATGATGGAGGGCGCGGGCTTCGACGTCGTCGACCTCGGCATCAACAACCCGGTCGAGAACTATCTCGCCGCCATCGAGGAACACAAGCCGGACATCGTCGGCATGTCGGCGCTGCTCACGACCACCATGCCCTACATGAAGGTCGTGATCGACACGCTGAAGGAAAAGGGCATCCGCGACGACTACGTGGTGCTGGTCGGCGGCGCGCCGCTCAACGAGGAATTCGGCAAGGCCGTCGGTGCCGACGCCTATTGCCGCGATGCGGCCGTGGCGGTCGAGACCGCCAAGGACTTCATGAAGCGCAAGCACAACGTCCACGCCGCCTGACGCCCCATGCGGGGCGACGGGCGGCGGGGAGCCCGCCGTCAGTTGGCGGCGCGATCCACTTTCCGGCCGGCGTCCTGTGTCGCGTCGACGGCATTCGCGGTATCCTGTCCCATGCCGCGTATGGTGTTGGCGTAGCCCGCCGTCATCAGGGCAACGAGCGCGAGGGCGGAAATTCGGATGGCCGTGGATGTCATGATCGTATCCCCTGTCGTTCGGGCGCAACGGGCGCCCGTTTGCGTGTGACGCAAATGGAACGCGCGAGCCCGCAAAAGGTTCTCGTCATCGCCTGCGGAATGCTGGCGCGCGAGGTGCTGGCCGTGAAGGAGCGGCTGGGACTCGCCCATCTCGACCTGACCTGCCTGCCGGCGGAGCTGCATTTCCACCCCGACCGCATCCCCGCCGCGATCGACAGGGCGATCAAGAAGGCGAAGGCCGAGGGCTACGACGACATCTTCATCGGCTATGCCGATTGCGGCACCGGCGGGCTTCTCGACCGGGTGCTGGAAAAGCACGGCGTCGCGCGCATGGCGGGGCCGCACTGCTTCGCCTTCTACCAGGGCGAGGCCGCCTTCGCGGCGGTCGCCGACGCCGACATCACCGCCTTCTACATGACCGATTTCCTCTGCCGGCAGTTCGACGCCTTCTTCGTCAAGCCGCTCGGTCTCGACCGCCACCCGGAGCTGGCGAAGGATTTCTTCGCCAATTACGAGAAGGTCGTCTATCTCGCCCAGACCGACGATCCCGAGCTGGAGAAGGTGGCGATCCGCGCGGCAACGATGCTCGGCCTCGCCTACGAGAAGCGCGTCACTGCCTATGGCGACCTCGAGCCGGCGCTGAAACGCGCGGCCGCCGGCGACGGCGCATGACGCGTCGTTTTTGAAGCTGCCGCCGTCGCGCGGCAGCAAGCAGGCATTCCCCCTTCAGACAATGCTCACGAACGGATGGAGAGAAGAACATGGCGGACCTGATCGTGGTCTATTGGCGCGACATCCCCGCACAGGTGATCGTCAGGAAAGGCAGGCAGAACGCCAAGCGCGAGCTGCCCCTGCGCTTCACCGAGGCGATAGACATGTGCGCCATGCGCACGGATGCGAAAGACACCGACGCGTATCTCGCCGACTGGCGCAAGGCCGACCCCGTTCCCGTCTCCGACGATCTGGAAGCGGAGGCCGACAGGGCCGCCGCCGCGTTCGACAGCGACTACACGCGCGAGCGGCTGGTGGCGCTGGTCAAGGCCGGCGGCAGGGACACGGGCGGGAGGAACGATGGCTGAACCCAAACCCGCCGCCGCGCCGGCGACGAAGGCGGCCTACAAGCCGGCGGATACGTCGCCGCAGCGGCGGGTGCAGCGGCGCTGGTCGCTGCGGCTGTGGTCGGTGCGCCATGCGCGGGGGCTGGAATGGGTCTATGGCCGCTTCGCCAGCCTCTTCCTCGCGCTCGACCCGCTCTGGCGGGCCGTCGGCTACGCCCGCGCCGAAAAGCCGGTGAAGTTCGTCGAGCGGCATGTGAAGGGGCTGCTGTTCGACTGCCGCATGTGCGGCCAGTGCATCCTGTCCTCGACCGGCATGTCGTGTCCGATGAACTGCCCCAAGCAGCTGCGTAACGGCCCCTGCGGCGGCGTTCGCGCCAACGGCCATTGCGAGGTCGAGCCGGACATGCCCTGCGTCTGGGTCAAGGCGTGGGAGGGCGCGCAGAGGATGCGCGGCGGCGACGCCATCCTCAATGTCCAGAAGCCGGTGGACCAGTCGCTGCGCGAGACCTCGGCCTGGCTGCGCGTCACCGCCGAGGCCGCGGCCGCGCGCGCCAGGGCCCGCGCCGGAGAGGCGGCATGACGCCCGGCGCGCGCCATCACGACGAGAACCCGGCCGGCGCGCACCTGCCGCTCGATCCCCTGCCCGGCCATTCCTCGCGCGGGCGGCTGGAGCGCGTCTTGAGGCGCGGCGAGTTCGCCGTCACCGCCGAGCTGAACCCGCCCGACAGCGCCGACCCGGAGGAGGTCTACGAGCGGGCGCGGATCTTCGACGGCTGGGTCGACGGCATCAACGCCGTCGACGCCTCGGGCGCCAACTGCCACATGTCGTCGGTCGGCATCTGCGCGCTGCTGACGCGCATGGGCTATGCCCCGATCATGCAGATCTCCTGCCGCGACAAGAACCGCATCGCCATCCAGGGCGACGTGCTCGGCGCGGCGGCGATGGGGGTGACGAACATCCTGTGCCTGACCGGCGACGGCGTCCAGGCCGGCGACCAGCCGGGCGCCAAGCCCGTCTTCGACCTCGACTGCATGTCGCTGCTGGAGACCGTTCGCACCATGCGCGACGAGGCGAAGTTCCTTTCCGGGCGCAAGCTGACCACGCCTCCTGCCGTCTTCCTCGGCGCGGCGATCAACCCGTTCGCGCCGCCGCACGATTTCCGCCCGCTCCGGCTCGCCAAGAAGATTGCCGCCGGGGCGCAGTTCGTCCAGAGCCAGTATTGCTACGACGTGCCGATGTTCCGCGCCTACATGGCCCGCGTGCGCGAGCTCGGCCTTCAAGAGCAATGCTTCATCCTCTGCGGCGTCGGGCCGCTGGCCTCGGCCCGCACCGCGCGCTGGATGCGCGCCAACGTGCCGGGCGTCCACATCCCCGACGCGGTGATCGCGCGGCTGGAAGGCGCGGCCGACCAGAAGAAGGAAGGCAAGCAGCTCGCCATCGACATCATCGACGAGGTGAAGGAGATCGAGGGCGTGGCCGGCATCCACGTCATGGCCTACCGGCAGGAGGAATATGTCGCCGAGATCGTCCATGAATCGGGCATTCTCAAGGGCCGCCGGCCGTGGCGGCGCGAGCCGCGCGCCGACGACGCGCGTGTTGCCGAGCGGCTCGACCACATCCTCAACGACGCGCCCGTGGAAACCCCGCAGGAGATCGTGCGCGATGCCGCTTCGTAAGGCCGCCGCCCGCTTGAACGCTTAAAGATAACGATATAAAGAAATCTTTATATCTCTGAGGAGAACTTCATGACCCGCACCATCGTCGCCTCCGCGACACGGGAAGTCGTCATCGGCTTCGACAAGCCCTTCTGCGTCATCGGCGAGCGCATCAACCCGACCGGGCGCAAGAAGCTCGCCGCCGAGATGATCGAGGGCAATTTCGAGACGGTGAAGAAGGACGCGCTGGAGCAGGTGGCGGCGGGCGCGACCATGCTCGATGTCAACGCCGGCGTCACCGCCGTCGATCCCAACGCGACCGAGCCCGCGCTTCTCGTCCAGACTCTCCAGATCGTGCAGGAACTGGTCGACATCCCGCTCTCCATCGATTCCTCGGTCACCGCCGCCATCGAGGCCGGCCTCAAGGTCGCCAAGGGCCGCCCGCTGGTCAACTCCGTCACCGGCGAGGAGGAGAAGCTCGAGGCCATCCTGCCGCTGGTGAAGAAATACGACGTGCCGGTCGTCGCCATCTCCAACGACGAGACCGGCATCTCCATGGACCCCGACGTGCGCTTCGCCGTGGCGAAGAAGATCGTCGAGCGGGCGATGGACCACGGCATCAAGCCGCAGGACGTGGTGGTCGATCCGCTGGTGATGCCGATCGGCGCGCTCGGCGATGCCGGCCTTCAGGTGTTCGCGCTGGTACGCCGCCTGCGCGACGAATTGAAGGTGAACACCACCTGCGGCCTGTCCAACATCTCCTTCGGCCTGCCCCACCGCCACGGCATCAATGCCGGCTTCATCCCGATGGTGATCGGCGCGGGCATGACCAGCGCGATCATGAACCCCTGCCGCCCGCAGGAGATGGAGGCCGTGCGCGCCGCGAACGTGCTTGCCGGCACCGACAGGGACTGCGCGAGCTGGATCAGGACCTACAAGGATTTCAAGCCCGGCGAGCATGTCGCCCCGGCGGCGGCGGCACCGGCGCCGGCTGGCGCGGCGGCGGGCGGACGCCGGCGCGGCGGCCGCGAGGCGCGGCTCGGCGCGAGAGGATAGAAATGACGGTTGTTGCAGCAATTCCTTCTCCCCGTTCACGGGGAGAAGGTGGCCCGAAGGGTCGGACGAGGGGCAGCGCGGGCCTTGCAATGCAGGCTCTGCCCCTCATCTGCCTGCCGGCATCTTCTCCCCGTGAACGGGGAGAAGAGGAGCTGCCATGACCGCCTCATCCAATCTAAAAGACCCCCTCGTCCTGTTCATGCCCTCGGGCAAGCGCGGGCGCTTTCCGGTCGGCACGCCGGTGCTCGATGCCGCGCGCCAGCTCGGCGTCTATGTCGAGAGCGTGTGCGGCGGGCGCGCCACCTGCGGCCGCTGCCAGGTCGAGGTGCAGGAAGGCAGCTTCGCCAAGCACGGCATCGTCTCGTCCTGCGACCACATCTCGCCGAAGGGCCCGAAGGAGGAGCGCTACGAGCGCGTGCGCGACCTGCCCGAAGGCCGGCGCCTCTCCTGCTCGGCCACCGTGCAGGGCGACCTCGTCGTCGACGTGCCGCAGGATACGGTCGTCAACGCGCAGGTGGTGCGCAAGGCCGCCTCCGACCGCGTCATCGAACGCAACCCGGCTGTGCGGCTCTGCTATGTCGAGGTCGACGAGCCGGACATGCACAAGCCGCTCGGCGACCTCGACCGGCTGAAGGCGATGCTGGCGCGCGACTGGGGCATCGACGATCCCGCGGTGCCGCTGCGGCTGCTGCCGCTGGTGCAGAAGACCCTGCGCAAGGAAGGCTGGGGCGTCACCGTCGCCGTCCACCACGACGAGGACACCGCCCGCCCCGAAATCCTCGCCATCTGGCCGGGCCTGCACAACGAGACCTACGGCATCGCCTGCGACATCGGCTCGACCACCATCGCGCTTCATCTCGTCTCGCTCTTGTCGGGCCGGGTCGTCGCCTCGGCCGGCGCGTCGAACCCGCAGATCCGCTTCGGCGAGGATCTGATGAGCCGCGTCTCCTACGTGATGATGAACCCGGACGGCCGCGAGGCCATGACCTCCGCCGTGCGCGAGGCCGTCAACGGGCTGATCGACAAGGTCTGCGCCGAGGGCGGCGTCAGCGCCGACGACATCCTCGATGCCGTCTTCGTCGCCAACCCGGTCATGCATCATCTCTTCCTCGGTATCGACCCGACCGAGCTCGGCCAGGCGCCGTTCGCGCTCGCCGTCTCCGGCGCGGTCCGCACCTCGATGGCGGAGCTCGGCCTCAAGGCCAACGAGGGCGCGCGCACCTATCTCCTGCCCTGCATCGCCGGCCATGTCGGAGCCGACGCTGCCGCCGCGACGCTCTGCGAAGGCCCGCACCGGCAGGAGCGGATGATGCTGCTCGTCGATGTCGGCACCAATGCCGAGATCGTGCTCGGCAACAGCGCCCGCGTCGTCGCCGCCTCCTCGCCCACCGGCCCGGCCTTCGAGGGCGCGGAAATCTCCTCCGGCCAGCGCGCCGCGCCCGGCGCCATCGAGCGCGTGCGCATCGACCCCGACACGCTCGAGCCGCGCTTCCGCATCATCGGCTCGGAGAGATGGTCGGACGAGGACGGCTTCGCCGAGGACGCAGCAACCCTCGGCGTCACCGGCATCTGCGGCTCGGCGATCATCGAGGTCGTCGCCGAGATGTACCTTTCCGGCATCGTCTCGGAGGACGGCGTCGTCGATGGCGCGCTCGCCGGCAAAAGCCCGCGCATCGTGCCGAACGGCCGCACCTTCTCCTACCTCCTGCATGACGGAAGCCCGCGCATCACCGTCACACAGAACGACATCCGCGCCATCCAGCTCGCCAAGGCCGCGCTCTATGCCGGCATCCGCCTGCTGATGGAGAAGCAGGGCGTGGCCGAGGTGGACACGATCCGCTTCGCCGGCGCGTTCGGCTCGTTCATCGACCCGAAATACGCGATGGTGCTCGGCCTCATTCCCGATTGCGACCTCGCCGAGGTCAAGGCCGTGGGCAACGCCGCCGGCACCGGCGCGATGATGGCGCTGCTCAACCGCGGCCACCGCCGCGAGATCGAGGAGACGGTGACGCGCATCGAGAAGATCGAAACCGCGCTGGAGCCGCATTTCCAGCAGCTTTTCGTCAACGCCATGGCGATGCCGAACAAGGTCGACCCGTTCCCGAAGCTCACTGCGGCGGTGAAGCTGCCGCCCCGCAAGGCGGCCAGTGACGACGGGGGCGACGGCGACCCCGCCCCCCGCCGCCGCTCGCGCGAGGAGCGCATGGCGAGGCGCGCCAGATAGTGGAAGACCGACCCTCCGCCGCCCGAACTAGCCGAGCGCGATCCTGACCGCGGCCGGCTCGGCCGGGACGTCCAGCCAGATGCGCACCCTCGTCTTCACGTCGGCCGCCTCGGCGACCAGAAAGGCGATCTCATTGACATCGCTGCAAATGACGGATCGCCTCGGCGTCTGCAGCCATCCCTCGAAATCCGGATCGGTGCCGTCTTCAGCCATCTCGCCGGCCGACCAGACCACGAGCTCGGTCGGGCCTTCGTTCCAGTATCTGCACGGCACGGTGATGCAGATTTCATTGCCGACGATGCCGTTGGCACTGTCGTGATCGATCGGAATATCGGACGGATAAAGCTCCCCGCTCAGCAGAAACCCCTGATATTCCAGAGAAAGCAGACGCCTCTGCATCATCTCCGTTGCCCCGCGAGGTGCTTGAAGAAGATAGTCCCTGACATCCGGCTGCACCTGAGACAGGTAGGATACAACCGCTCGGGAACAGAAAGCATCCGGGGAGGCCAGAAATCGGCGATGTAGTTACCGGAGGCCGTGAAGGGATCGGTGGAACCACACCGATGACAACCGGACTTCCGGCCGATCCGGTTGATCTCGGCTTGCTCATCTGCGCTCAAATGGAGATTGAAAAACGAGACCGTATCCACCTGAAAATCCCCCGTCTTCAGGTCAAGAATGCAGATCCTATAGTATTTCCGACCGCCATCAACTGACTGCCAGCCATACGACCTTCGTGTCCGGAAATCCGTCTGTCCATACCCGCAGTCCGGTTGCCGCGCGGGCCACCGGCATGCGGAACAAGGTGACATCAGGAAGGATTTCGACCGTGAGCCCTCCGCTCGGCGTATCGATCGCCCCGTCGAAGATGCAGACCAGACCGGAATCGGAAGATGGGTCCGAGTCCGAAAGGATAATATCAGTGGCACCGTCGGAATCCGGCAGACACGAGATCGCGACGCCTGTCGAATTGCGCCAGATGCGCCCCACGCCGTCGGTGTCGGGCGCACCTGCAACTGCGCTGTCGCGCGCGAATATGAGGCTGTTCAGGACCGGCACGGTCTTCCGCTGCATTCTGATCGCTCTTTCCGCCGGCATGCCGGGCGCGGATTGGGTCCGGCTGCCCGGTATACCCGCCGCTTCAAGGCAAGGCGCGGCGCAGAACGGCCCCTCACTCTAGAGCAATGATCACATCGTCCAGGCAAATTGGATCGTTTGTCCAGATTCTGATGCGCGTCTCCACGCCGGGAACGTCCGTGGCCACAATTTCCGGCATGTTCACATCGAGAACAACCACCCGATAGTCCGGGGTTTTCAGCATCCCGTCAAATACCGCCGACGCCGGCTGGAGAGGCATTTTCTCGATTGGCCCGAGGGTAATTCTGGTTTCCCCCTCGTTCCACGGCAGGCATGTGACAACGAGGCACTCATCCGTTCCAAAAACGCCGGTAGCACCGTACTCTATCAGCACGTCCACATCCAATGACCCAGCGATATAGCAACTGCAATAGTCCAGCAGTACCGACGCGACTTTGACCGTCATATCGCCTATCCCACCGCGACCACCACCAGCTCGGGCAGCATCGAACCGTCGGTCCAAATACGGATACGGGTTTCGGCGGTCGGCGTCGGGTAGACGACCCATTCGGTGGCCTCGGCGTCGTCAAACAAGATCAACCTGCCAGGTGTCGGAATGACGCCATCGAATTGCGGGGCAGCCGCTTGCGCGACCTCTTCAGGAGGTCCAACCACCAATTCGGTTCCAGTCTCTTCATAGTAGGCGCACGGCACAGATATGCAGCGGCCGTTGAAAAGGATTCGGATGGCTTCGACGTCGGGCGTCGGATTCTCCGGTCGACCGATATCGGAGATGAAGAATTGGAGATAGGGCGGAAATATAGTTTTCCGAACAATCATTTCCTCAACCTTCCTCTCAATGCTCCAACATATCCTCCTTGTATGTTGCTGCAATGTACACAATGAGGAATGATTATAGTTGAACGACCGAGCGCTCTCGGCATCTGATGGTCGCCTACAAAGTGCCCATTCCGCGTCAGATTTTCGGTAGACCCGCAGCCGTGACAGCCATATCGTTGCCCAATCGCGTCGAGCAGTTGTCGTTGTTGCGCGGTCAGCGTCTTTTGCCCTGGAGCGAGCGTGATCCATTCGTGCGCGAAGGGTCCCAGCTGAATCGGCCGGCCGGTCAACTCGTACAATCGAAGCTCGGCCTGCAAGCGAATGGCTTCGTTCGCCCGGATCTGTCCTTCCACTGTCGCATATGCCTGAGCCTGGGAGCGCCAATCCCTGTCCATCTGTCGCGCACGCTGAACGGCGTTCTTCATCGCGGCGGTCGATATCTGAAGCCGTAACTCCTGCGCCGGCGTGATCGGATGCCAGCGGCCGCCGATCCTGATCTGCCCGCCGCCGCCGCGACGCCGTGAGACGCGATGGACCTGCGCATAGCCGGGCACGCGGGTCCATTGCCCGCCGTCCGGATGGCCGCGCGGCAGGCGCGGCTGGTCGGGGCGGAAGCCGGCCTTGATACCGACAGAAAGCCGGAGCATCGCTGCCCGCACGCGCAGGCTCGCCAAGCGCCATCTCAGCGGGGATTGCCAGTGCTCTTGCCGGTCCACGCGCCGTCACTTCCTTTGCCGAGACGGGAGGAGTGTGAGGCAGTGCCGGAAGGGGTGGACGAACCGGTTGACCGATTTAGGACAAGCTATTGTTCTTTCTGGAATATTTTCCTGCGACGCCCTCAATCCGTTCACGGACGCGCGGTCGCGCGGCCTGTTCCCGAACTAGGCCGAGCGGGTAAGATTTCCCCGCTCGGCGCGGCGGCCGGCGATTCGCCCCGCGCGGCCGCGCCATGACGTTCATGGGCAAGGGGGAAAAGGATGCCGAGCCTGAAATATCATCTCGTCACCTTCGTGCTGCGCCATACGCGCAAGAAGGCGTTCGCCAGCGCCGAGGGGCTGCATGCCCGCATCCGCAAGGTGCGCCCACGGGAAGACCACAGGCCGCCGGCCAAGGTGGCGCAGCGGCTCGACATCACCGAACGCGAGGTCGCCGGCTTCCCGGTCTACGAGGCGAAGCCGAAGGGCAAGGCGGCGGCGCGGCGCATTCTCTACATCCATGGCGGCGCGTTCTGCTTCCAGATGACGCCGCACCACTGGAACCTCGTCGCGGAGCTCGCCGAGCGCACGGATGCCCACGTCACCGTGCCGATCTATCCGCTGGCGCCGGAGCACGGGCTTCCCGCCGTCGAGGCGATGATGATTGAGGTCTATCGCGAGGTTCTCGGCGGCGGCGAGGCGGTGGCGGTGATGGGCGATTCCGCCGGCGGCACCATGGCGCTGGCGCTGACCATGACGGCGGCGAAGGAAGGCTGGCCGCTTCCAGACCGCCTCGTCCTCATCTCGCCCGGCATCGACATGACGCTTCGCAACCCGAAGGTGCGGGACTATGCCAGGGTCGATCCGTGGCTCGACATCCCCGGCGGCACCGAGGCGATGCGGCTCTATGGCGGCGACATCGCGCTCGACGACTGGCGCATCAGCCCGCTCTACGGCGATCTTTCCATCCTGCCGCCGATGCTCGTCTTTTGCGGCACCCACGACATCCTCTATCCCGACGCCGTGCTGTTCACTGACAAGGTGCGCGCGCTAGGCAAGACGGTCGACCTCGCCATCGGCGAGCGCATGTTCCATGTCTGGCCGCTGATCGACATGCCGGAAGCGAGGCCCGCCCGCGACAGGATGGTCGCCTTCCTCACCGCCTAAGTTGCGACGACAGGCCGATCAGGCCGCTTCCGCCTCGCGCAGCGCCTGGAAGGTGGCGCGGATATGGTCGGCGGCGGCGAGCACCGGCGGCGAGGCGTCCGGCGCGACGATCATCGCCAGGTTGTAGTTGGACAGGGCCGGCAGCCCTTCCTTCGGCCCGAGCGCCACGATCTCGTCGCCGATGAAGGATTTCGGCAGCGGCGCGACGGCAAGGTCGGCGAGGATCGCGGCGCGCTGGCCGGCCGTGTGCGCGCTCATATAGGCGATGCGGTAGTCGCGCCCCTCGCGGCCCAGCGCCTCCAGCGCGTCGGCCCGCCAGACGCAGTTCTCCTCCCAGATCGACAGCGGCAGCGGCTCGCGCAGATGGGCGCAGCCGCCCTTTGCCCCGCCCCAGACGATCGGCTCCGTCAGCAGCACCTCGGCCTCCGGCGGCACATGGCGGCAGATGGTGAACAGCGTCAGGTCGAGCTGGCGCTCGGCCATGCGGCGGCGCAGGTTCACGCTCTGGTCGATGGTGACGTCGACGGCGATGCAGGGATGCGTCTGGGCGAAGCGCTTCAGGACGTTGGGCAGCACCCGCTCGCCGTAGTCGTCGGGCGAGCCGAGCCGCACCACGCCGGCGATGTCCGGCACGATGAACTTCGACACCGCCTCGCGGTTCAGCGCCAGCATCCGCCGCGCATAGCCCATCAGCATCTCGCCGTCCTGCGTCAGCGACACCGAGCGCGCGTCGCGCGACAGCACCGAGACGCCCAGCGTCTCCTCCAGCTTCTTGATCTGCATCGAAACGGCGGACGGCGTGCGGAACACCGCGTTCGCCGCCAGCGTGAAGCTGCCGGTCTCGGCGATGGCGATGAAGGTGCGCAGCACGTCGAGCTCGAGCAGCGGCAAGGGGTGGTTGAGCGGAGCGTTCATGGCTTCATTCGATCAAGATTTCTAAATAAAATGATCATTCCATTTCGTTTGATTGAACACGCGCGCGGCCCCATAGTCAAGCCTCATCCTGCAGGCATCGCCTGCGAACCAAAGGAGCCAGCAGGCATCGCCTGCGAAACAAAGGAGGCAGTCATGTCGATCATCAATGCGCTCAGCCGCATCGCCCGCGATTTCCGCGCCCGCCGCCGCCGGATGGCGACCATCGTCGAACTGTCGAGCCTGCCGCTCGACATCCGCAAGGACATCGGCTGGCCCGACCCGATGGAGCGGCAGCCGAACCGGCTGAAGCGCCGGGAGTGAGCGCGCCTCCCGCCCCTTGCCGCGCCGGTTGCTCCACTTGTCAAAATCCTCCGCTCCATCCCGTTGACAAGGAAGCGTTTTCCTGATGACGCTTTGCCGATCGCGACATCCTATGTCAGCGGGCCGCGTCAATCCGGGAGGAGGCGCAAGTGACCCAGGCCAAAGTGACCGAGGCAGGCGCCGTCAAACGCTCGATCGTCTTCTTCATGGTGCCCGATTTCACCATGATCGCCTTCGCAACGGCGCTCGAGCCGCTGCGCTCGGCCAACCGCATGCTCGGCTACGAGGGCTATCGCTGGCGCCTCGCCAGCATCGACGGCCGGCCGGTGCGCGCCTCGAACGGGGTCGAATGCGCCGTCGCCACCTCGCTGGAGGAGGAGCGGCGCAGGCTGGCCGGCCCGGACCGGCCCTCGATGGTCATCGTCTGCTCCGGCCTCGGCATCGAGGCCTATCGCGAGAAGTCGGCCTTCGCCTTCCTGCGCGAGGCGCACAATCGCGGCATCGCCATCGGCGGGCTCTGCACCGGGGCGCATGTGCTGGCGCAGGCCGGCCTGCTTTCGGGCCGGCGCTGCGCCATCCACTGGGAGAACCTGCCCGGCTTCGCCGAGGCGTTCCCCAAGGCCAACGTCTATGCCGACCTGTTCGAGGTCGACGGCAACATCTACACCTGCGCCGGCGGCACCGCCGCGCTCGACATGATGCTGAAGCTGATCGGCGACGATTTCGGCGACGCCATCGTCAACCGCGTCTGCGAGCAGGTGCTGACCGACCGCGTCCGCAGCCCGACTGACCGCCAGCGCCTGCCGCTGCGCGCCCGCCTCGGCGTACAGAACTCCAAGGTGTTGACCATCATCGAGCTGATGGAGGCGAACCTCGCCGAGCCGCTGTCGCTGGTCGAGATCGCCGCCCATGTCGGGCTTTCGCGCCGGCAGATCGAGCGCCTGTTCAGCCAGGAGATGGGCCGCTCGCCGGCGCGCTACTATCTGGAGATCAGGCTCGACCGCGCCCGCCACCTGCTGATCCAGTCGTCGCTGCCCGTGGTCGAGGTCGCGGTGGCCTGCGGCTTCGTCTCGGCCTCGCATTTCTCGAAATGCTATCGCGAGCTCTACGCCCGCTCGCCGCAGCAGGAGCGCGGCGAGCGCAAGCCGCTGATGGCGGCGTAAGACGACACTGGAGCATCTTGCCGGACGGCATCGTCCGGCGTCGCACGAATGCGGCTATCGCGTGTCGCGTCTTATGCGCATCATCGGCGGCGCTTGCGCCACCCCTCATCCGCCCTTCGGGCACCTTCTCCCCGTAAACGGGGAGAAGGAATGCCGGCCGCAATCCCTCAATTTCTCTTGCCACGTTTGCGATTGGCGAAAGCAAGGATGGCGGCTCTCTTCTCCCCGTTTACGGGGAGAAGGTGGCGGCAGCCGGATGAGGGGCGGCGCGCAAGCGCTCGAAGATTGCGCTCCTCCAGAGCGGATAAGACGCAACACGCTTTAAATCGAACGGCTACCTGTCGCCTTCCCACATCCATGAGCGGTTGAGCCACATCTTCTCGCCGATCATGCAATCCGTGCCTTCGGCCTGCACGGAGGCGCGAAGCACGGGCAACGCGTCCCTGCCCCCGGCCCCGCCCGCCAGCTCCAGCACCAGCTTGCGCCGCACCGCCTCGGGGAAATGGCTCCAGTCGTTGACCGGGATCATGAACGCCCCCGGCCCGCCGATCACGCAGTCGCGGTAATAGGCGTCGAGCTCGGCGAGGTCGAAGCGGCCGGCATAGCCCCTGCCCGTCGTCATCAGCGGCAGGCCGTTGATCGTGACGCCCTGCGCCACCAGCGCGTCCCGCGCTTGCGTCACCGGAACGCCCTGGTTGTTCGGCCCGTCGCCCGAGACGTCGACCACCCGCCGCATGCCGCGATGGGCGCTTTCGGCGAAGAGGTCGGCGGCGAAATCGAGCACGCCGGAGATCGAGGTGCGCCGCGCGCTGTTGGAGGGTGCGACCGTCAGACGCTCGGCCACGCGCCGCGCATCCTCGCCATTGGCGATGATCGTCCACGGCACGATGACATGCTGGACGCTATCGCCGGCCCATTCGACATAGGCGAGCGCGATCCTGCCGTGCATGCCGTCCTCGATGGCGCGGATCACCTCGCCATGCGTCAGCGCCGCCGCGTAGCCGTCGCGCTGGATGGCGAGCTCGTCGGGCGACATGGAAAGCGAGACGTCGACCGCGAGGATCAGCTCGACGTCGACCGGCTCGGCGAGGGCCGGGACGGCGAAACCGCCCGCCGCCGTCAGGAGAAGGCCTGCACGCAGCGCAGGCAGGGGAAGCCATGGGCGCGACATGGGCTAAAGGATACGCGATCGAGGCGCGATGGAAAGCGAAACGGCCGGGCGGCCGCCGCCTCTCCCTTCAAGTTTTTGCGACCGGTTATGTCCCTCAGCTGCGCGGCTTCAGGTTCTCGGGGTCGTAGAGCGCGCGATAGCCGACCGCCGCGACCTCGGCGGGGAAGGTCTCGCCGAAATACTCGACGGCGAGCCTGCGGCCCTCCTGGCAGTACGCCCACGGCAGATAGGCGAGCGCGATGTTCTTGCCGAGCGTCGGCCCGTAGGCGACGGAGGTCGTGTAGGAGCGCCGGCCGAGTTCGTCGACCAGCGTCTCGCCCGTCGCCGGGTCGATCACCGGCATGGTGCCGACCGGATAGCGCAGGACGCCGTGCGAATCGGTGGTGTCTGTCAGCACCAGCGTGCACAGCATCGCCGGCTGGTTCGCCCGCGCGCGGTATTCGAGATGCTTCGCCTTGCCGCGGAAATCGGCTTCCTTGACCTTCGGGCGGGCGAGATCGGCCTCGAAAAGGTTGTATTCGGTGATGAGGTCCGCGTTCTGCAGGCGCAGGCTCTTTTCCATCCGCCGCGAATTGGCGTAGGTCTCGACCCCGAAGGCCATGACGCCCGTCGCGCGCAGCGCGTCCCACACCGCCAGCCCGTCCTCATAGGCCATGTGCAGCTCGAAGCCCTGCTCGCCGACATAGGAGATGCGGAAGGCGTCGACGTCCCTGCCCGCGATGCGCACCGGCCTGATGGTGGCGAAGGGAAAGTTTTCCGGCGAAAGCGCGTCCGGCTCCTCGACGACCTTCCCCAGCGTCGCCCGCGCGTTCGGCCCCCAGATGCCGATGGTGACGCGCCGCTCCGTCATGTCGGTGATGGTGACGTCGAAGCCCTTCTCGGCCACGACCCGCTTCATGTAGGCGAAATCGCGCGGGCCGGCGTCGGCCCCGTCGATGACGCGGCAGCGGTCGGCATGGCGCATCACGGTCAGGTCGGCGCGCACCATGCCCTCGTCGTCGAGGAAATGGGTGTAGATGCCGCGCCCGATAGTGCCCTCGCCGCCGATCTTCGCCGCGGAGAGCCATTCGAGCAGCGCGACATGGTCCGGCCCCTCGATATCGTAGACGGCGAAGTGCGACAGGTTGACGATGCCGCAATCCTCGCTCATCGCCAGATGCTCGGCGTTGGAGACGCGCCAGAAATGGCGGTTGTCCCACTCGTTTTCCCGCACCGGCACCCGCTCGCCGTATTTCTCCAGCAGATGCTCGTTGGCGGCGTAGCCGTGGGCGCGCTCCCAGCCGCCGAGCTCCATGAAATAGCCGCCCAGCTCCTGCTCGCGCGCGTGGAACGGCGAGCGGCGGATGCCGCGCCCCGTCGCATAGGGCTCGCGCGGGTGGACGGCGGGGTTGTAGACCTTGCACGCGGCCTCGCCGCAGCGACCCTCGACGAAGGCAGCGTCGAACTGGTGGTCCCAGAAGCGGGCATAGTCGATGCGGGCGTGGTCGATCTCCGTGCGCCCGTCCGTCATCCAGTCGGCGATGAGCTTCGCCATGCCCGGCGCGTCCTTGACCCAGATGGCGACGGCGTACCACAGCCCCTCGACCTTGCGGCTCTCGCCGATGGACGGGCCGCCGTCCGCCGTCACCTGCAGCAGGCCGTTGAAGGAGCGGCGCTCGTCATAGCCGAGCTCGCCGAGGATCGGCGTCAGCTCGATGGCGCGCTCGAGCGGCGCGAGGATCTCATCCATGTCGAGGTCGCGCTGCGACGGCGACAGCCGCGCCTCCTCCTTCTCCAGAAGGTCGCGCGGGTGGACGAGGCGCGGGTTCGTCTCCTCGTAATAGCCCCATTCGATCATGCCGCCTTCCGAGGTCACCGGGTCGCCGGTGTCGCGCATATAGGCCGAGTTGCCCTGGTCGCGCATGAGCGGAAAGCCGATCTCCTTGCCGGTGCCGGCGAACGCCTCATACGGGCCGAAGAAGGTCAGCGGATGGTCGATGGGCATCACCGGCAGGTCCTCGCCGGCCATCTCGGCGATCAGCCGCCCCCACAGGCCCGCGCAGACCACGACGCGCTCGGCCAGGATCGTGCCGCGCTCCGTCTTGACGCCGCGAATGCGGCCGTCCTCGATGAGAAGCGAGGTCGCCGGCGTGTTGGCGAACGCCTTCAGCTTGCCCGACGCCTCGGCCATGTCGACCAGCTTGCCGGCCACCGTCTGCGAGCGCGGCACGACGAGGCCGGCATCGGGGTCCCACAGCCCGCCCTGGACGACGCTTTCCTCGATCAGCGGGAACTTCGCCTTGATCTCCGCCGGCTCGATCAGCCGGGCGCGGGTGCCGAACGCCTTGGCCGAGGCCACTTTACGCCTGATTTCGTCCATGCGCGCATCGTCGCCGACGCGCGCCACCTCCAGCCCGCCGACGCGATCGTAATGGCCGAGCTTGTCGTAGAAATCGATGGAATAGAGCGTCGTCCAGCAGGAGAGGAAATCGTGGCTGGTCGTGTAGCAGAAATCGGAGGCGTGGGCGGTCGAGCCGATGTCGGTCGGGATGCCGGACTTGTCGATGCCGACGATGTCGTCCCAGCCGCGCTCGATCAGGTGATGGGCGAGCGAGGCGCCGACAATGCCGCCCACCCCGACGATGACCACCCTCGCATGTTGAGGAAATTCCGCCATTGGCCCCTGCTCCGACTTGATCGCCCGGCCGACTATAGGGCGCGGCGTGGCAATGGTCGAAGCCTGTTTGCGACATCGCGCGCCGCTCGGCACAGGGTTTCGCCGGCGGGTTTCATTGCGCGGGAAAGGAGGCCGAAAACGAAGAGGCCGGGCACCCCTGCCCGGCCTCCGTGCACCCCCGCGATGGCGGGATCAGAATATCTTGCCGCGGCTGGCCTCGATCTCCAGCCGCTCGGTGCCGGTCAGCACCTCGCGGTCGCCGTTCGGCATGGTGACGAAGCAGCCGGTCGGGCAGATCTCGATGCTCTCTCCGGGGCCGATCGACAGCTCGACCTGCTCGCCGCCCTCGCTGACGATCAGCGTGTGGGCTTCGTCGTCGCGGTTGGTCACCGTCGCCGCCGACGCGGCGGCCGGCGCGGCGATCGCAACCGTCAAGGCCATGGCAACCAGAAACTTCTTCATCTACCTGTCGGTGTCTCCACCGCCTCTGTTGGTCCGGGACGATCGTCCCTTTGCGGTCGTTTTATAGCCATTCCAAGCTGAACGCCAACTGAACGGCTTTACGCGCCTTCCGAATCGACCGCTTCGGCGCCGGAAACGTGGCTCGCCGGCCGCGTCTCCTTCACCGGGACCTGCCGCGCCGGCTTGTCCTTCGGCCGCTCCACGGGCGCGCGCTCGATGGGCGGCGCCTTCCGCGCCTCGCTCTCGGCCGCCACCGGCGCGACTTCCTCGGTGACGGTCCTGACCTGAACCGTGCGCGCCGAGGCCGGAAGGGTGATCCCCTCCTCGCGGAACCGTTCCATGATGCGGAAGCGCATCTCGTTGGTGAAGGCGAGCGTGCCGGTGATGTCCGGCACCACGGCGCGAATGACGAAATTCAGCGAGTTCTCGGCGAAGCCGGAAAAATCCACCGTCGGCACCGGGTTCTTCAGGATGCCCGTCTGCTCGTTGACGATGTCGAGCAGCACCGAGTGGACGTGGCGCGGATCGTTGTCGAACGCGACGTTGACCGGGATGTCGACGCGCCCCAGCTTGTTGCGCAGCGTCCAGTTGCCGACCGCGGCGTTGATCAGCTCGGAATTCGGCAGGATGACGGTCTGCCGCCGGAAGGTCTCGATCTCGGTCGCGCGCACGGAGATCTTGCGCACATTGCCCTCGACCCCGCCTGCGACGATCCAGTCGCCGACCTTGAACGGCCGCTCGGCGAGCAGGATCAGGCCGGAGACGAAGTTGTTGACGATGTTCTGGAGGCCGAAGCCGATGCCGAGCGACAGCGCGCCGGCGACGAGCGCGAGGTTCGACAGGTCGATGCCGGCGGCGGAGATGCCGATCAGGGCGGCGAGCGCGATGCCGGCATAGCCGACCGCGGTGCTGATCGAGTTGCGCACGCCCATGTCGACGCGCCCGCGCGCCATCACCTTGCCGTCGAGCCAGCGCTGGAAGCCGCGCGTGCCGAAATAGCCGAGGAAGAAGACGAGGATGCCGCTCAGGATCCCGATCAGCGAGATCGAGATCGAGCCGATGCGGACCTCTGTGGCGAGATTGTAGGCCCAGGCGTGGATGTCGCCCCACTGGAAGCCCCATTGCAGGAGGATCAGCGGGATGCCGATGGCCAGCACCAGGATGTTGATGCAGATCGACAGCGCGAGGCCGAGCTGGTCCTCGGTCGCCTCGTCGAAATGGAATCGCCTGTCGAGCGCCTTGCCGAAGCTGGTCTTGCCGAAGGCGCCGACCTCGGAAATGGCGCTGGCCGAGAGATAGCCGATATACATCGTCGCCAGGATCGCGCCGGTGACGACGATCTGCTGCGAGATGAAGCGGGCGAGCCCGATATAGCCGAGCAGCGCCGCGAGGATAGTGCCGCCGCCGAGCAGGATGAGCAGCCCGCGGAACAGCGGATGCCAGCGCTTGGGCCGGCCTGCCTCGTCGACATAGGGCCGCACCAGCCCGATGACGAGGACGAGAAGGCCGACAAGGATGGTGGCGAAGAAGCTCTTGGCCACCGTCAGCGACAGCGGCGATCCCATCACCTGGTTGATCTTGCTGGCGACGAAATCGATGCCGGTGACGAGCGCGGTGGCGCAGACCAGCCAGAACAGCGCCCGCGCCGCGCCCGTATGCACCGGCACCAGCCGCCAGTTGGGCAGGCGCGGCGAGAACACCGCGCTCGACAGCCGGTAGACGAAGAAGACGATGGCGATGACGTTGAACAGCGTCACCATCATCTCGCCGACGTCGCGCCGCAGCACGCTGTAATAGCTGTAGAAGAACCAGGTCGAGGCGAGGAACACGGCAAGCGCCGCCGACGGCAGCAGCGTCGACCAGAAGGCGACAGAGAGCCGGTTGAGGTAGGACGGCTCCTCCTTGGCCGGATCGACCGTCAGCATGTCGCCGAACAGCCGCCGCCCGCCGATCAGCAGCGCCCCGGCCGCCAGCAGCGCATAGAAGGTGGCCAGCAGCACCGAGGACAGCTTGTAGGAGAAGACGAAGCGCAGCCACGACGAGAGCGTGTTGTAGAGCTTGGTGTTCTCGGCGGCGAAATCCTTCAGCACTTCCGGGCTGACGGCCATCGACACGTCGTAGCGGCGCGACAGCGTGTTGGCGAAGAGATCGCGCCTGATCTGGACGATCTCCTCGATCAGCCGGTTGATCTTCAGGGAGACCGTCTCGGCCTCGCCGAGCAGCGCGTTGATCTCGGCCTTCTCGGCGATCAGGTTCTGGCGTTCCTCGGTCAGCGCCGGCGGCTCGGGCGGTTCGTCCGCGCCGCGCGCCGGGCCGATCTCGTCCAGCCGATCGTTGATGGCGGCAAGGCGCGGCCGGAAGGCGACGCCCGCCGCGATGAGGTCGCGCGCCAGCCCGTCGAGCGCGTTGCGCACCTCGACCAGCACCGTGTCGTCCTCGAGATGGGCGCGCATGCGCGTCTCGAGCTGTCCGGCCTCGGCGATGATGGCGGTGATCCTGTTGCGCTGCTCGGCCACCACCTCGGGCGAAGGCGCGCGCATCGGCCCGATGGAGATGGCGCGGTCGTCGGCATCGGTTTCCTGCGCCGCAAGGACGGCAGGCGCCAGAGCGCCCGCCACGAGCACGATAGCGAGCATGAGCCGCGAAAGAAGAGTGACCGGCAGCTTCATGCGCCTCGGCGGATTGCTGTGACAGGAGATATCATTGTTAGGCGAGCAAGATGGCGGCGGCAAGGCCGGCGACGTGAAGCCTCAGCGCACGAAGGTGACGAACTCCTCGACCGGGACGCGCTCGCTGCGCAGCGCGTTCTCCGGCTTCGTCTCGTCCTCGTGGCCGAGCGCCATGCCGCAGACGACGACCTCCTCGTCGGGAATGCCGAGCAGCGGCCGGATCTGGCGATGATAGGGCGCGAAGGCCGCCTGCGGGCAGGTGTGCAGCCCGCGCCCGCGCGCCGCGATCATCACGTTCTCGAGGAACATGCCGTGATCGACCCACGAGCCGACGTTCAGCCGCCGGTCGATAGTGAAGATCATGCCCACCGGCGCGTCGAAGAAGGTGAAGTTGCGATCGTGCTGCTCGCGCATGCGCTCGACGTCCCTGCGGCCGATGCCGAGCAGGCTGTAGAGCGCGAAGCCGACGGTGCGCCGGCGCGTCAGGTACGGCTCGAAGAACTGGTCCGGATAGTAGCGATACTCGTCCCACGCGATCTTTTCCGGGCGGATGCCGCTGTCGAGGATGGCGCGCGACAGCGCCTCCTTCTTCTCCCCGGTCAGGACATAGACCTTCCACGGCTGCATGTTGGTGCCGGACGGCGCGCGCGAGGCGACGCGCAGGATGTCCCTGATCGTCTCCTCGGGAACCGGCGTCGGCAGGAATGCCCGCACCGAGCGCCGCGAGGTGATCGCGCGATCGACGATTGCCGTTTCATCGGATTGGAGCGTGTTGATGTCGCGAGAGAGCATTGCCAGCCTTCCGGATGCGCCGCTTGCCGTGTGCAAGGCGGCAACGCATAGGCCAACACGGCCCCGCAGGCAATCGCCCGTCTCGCGTCCGCCTCTCGCGGCGTCAGTCCTCGAAAAGATTGGGACGGCAGGCATAGACCATGCACTGCGCCGCGTCGCGCGTCGTGATCGTCGTCACCCGCGCGACCTCGGGCGGGGCGCAATAGCGCGTGTCCCGCACGTAACGGTCGTAGGTGTGGCGGCCGGTGGTCAGCACCACCGCCCCGCGCGAGTCGATCATGGCCCGGACCTCGCCGCAGCTCATGGCGCGCGCGTCGGGCCTCCCTTGCGCGGCGGCCGGCAGCGTCGCCGCCGCCAGCGCTCCCGCCGCCATCAGTACCCTCGTCATATCCCGGAAAGCCATCGCTCACCCCTTCCATTCCCGACGCGAAAATGCCCGATTCACCGGCAGCCCGCGTGTTGCACAACTCCATCATCTTTGAACGCATTGGTTGTGCAAGGGGTTGCCCGCGCCCCCGCGCTGATTTAAGCGGGACCGGGGGCAGGCTTCGGCCTGCGGCGGCAAGGCACTGTTAACCCTGTCGGCCGATAGTGGCCGCCAGGGCGCGATGCGGGTTCATCCCGCATGTCGAGAGCAGTTAGGAGTAGACTTGACCGTGCACAGCCCGCATATCCGGCGCCCGTTCCGGTTCATTGTCGCTGCCTTCTGCGTCGCGTTCGCTGCTGCGCCCCTGCCCGCGCACGCCTTCGAGATATTCGGCATCAAGCTGTTCGGCTCCAAGGCCGAGGAGACGCAGGACGACACCATCGGCGACCCGCAGCGCTACGAGGTCGAGTTCGCCGTCACCGACGAGGACATCGAGAAGAAGCTGAAGGGCGCCTCGACGCTGTGGGCCGACCGCGACGAGGCCGCCTCGGGCGCGGCCGGGCTGATCGCCAAGGCGCGCGGCGACTATCGCCGCATGCTCGCAGCGCTCTATGGCGAAGGCCGCTATGGCGGCACGATCTCTATCCGCATCGACGGGCGCGAGGCGTCCGATCTCGCCCCCGACGCCGTGCTGGCCGAGCCGGCGCGGGTGGCGATCGCCGTCGATCCCGGTCCGCTGTTCCATTTCCGGCAGGCCGAGATCGTCAACCAGGCACCGCCGACCGACGACTGGCGCGACGAGGTCGACGATCCGCGCGACGAGGGCTTCGCCCCCGGCGAGGTGGCGCGCTCGGGTGCGGTGCTGCGCGCCGAGCGGCTCGCCGTCGAGGCCTGGCGCCAGCAGGGCTATGCGAAAGCCGAGATCAGCGACCGCCGCGTCGAGGCCGCGCACGAGGCCGACGTCATTGACGCGCGCGTCACGGTCGACCCCGGCCGCAAGGCCTATTACGGCCCGGTGACGGTCGAGGGCGCCGAGCAGGTCGACGCCGAATGGATCGCCTGGATGACCGGCCTGCGCCACGGCGAGGAATACGACCCCGACGACATCAAGCGCGCCGCGACCCGCATCGCCAGGCTCGACGTCTATCGCGCCGCGCGCTTCCAGGAAGCCGAGTTCATCGGCGACGACGGCCTCCTGCCGATCACCTACATCGTGCAGGAGCGCAAGCCGCGCCGCTTCGGCGTCGGCGGCACCTGGTCGAGCATCGACGGCGTCGGCCTCGAAGCCTTCTGGCTGCACCGCAACCTGTTCGGCCGCGCCGAGCGGCTGAAGATCGAGGGCAAGGTCGCCGGCATCGGCCAGACCTTCAAGCCCGAGGAGTTCACCTATCGCGTCGGCGCCAGCTTCGTGAAGCCGGGCGTCTACACGCCCGACACCTCGTTCTCGGCTTCGCTGTTCGGCGACCGCGAGGTACTGGAAGCCTATACGCGCACCGCCATCACCCTGTCGGCCGGCCTGACGCACGAATTCACCGAGCAGCTTTCGGGCCGCCTGTTCGTCAACGCCGCCCGCGCCCGCTTCGACGACGACGAGTACGGCCGGCGCGATTTCATGACCATCGGCCTCGCCGGCGCGCTCACCTACGACAGCCGCGACAACGCCGCCGACGCCACGCGCGGCGTCTTCCTCGAGACCACGATCGAGCCGTTCTACGAGTTCGAGTACGGCAACCCGGCGATCCGGGCCACCGCGGAGGCGCGCGCCTATTACGGCTTCGGCGAGGATTCGCGCTTCGTCCTCGCCGGGCGGGTGAAGCTCGGCTCGCTGGCCGGGCCGTCAGTGGCGGAGCTGCCGCCGGACCTCCTGTTCTTCGCCGGCGGCGGCGGCTCGGTGCGCGGCTACGCCTATCGCAACATCGGCGTCGAGACGCCGAGCGGCAACGTCGTCGGCGGCCGCTCGCTGGCCGAGGCCTCGGTCGAGGCGCGCATGCGCGTCACCGATTCGATCGGCCTCGTCGCCTTCGCCGATGCCGGCTATGTCGGCGCGGATTCCATCCCCACCTTCGACGACCGCCTGCGCGTCGGCGTCGGCGGGGGCTTGCGCTACATCACCGGGCTCGGGCCGATCCGGCTCGACGTCGCCGTTCCGCTCGATCGCCGCCCCGGCGACCCGAGCGTCGCCTTCTATGTCGGACTGGGGCAGGCTTTCTGATGCGCGCGCTTCTCGCCCTTCTTCTCATCCTTTTCGCCGCGCCGGCCCTCGCCCAGCAGGAAACGCCGGAGGAGGAACGCTCGATGTTCCTCGGCTTCGTCGAGGACCAGCTTTCCGGGCCGAACCGGCAGATCCGCATCCAGGGCATCGAGGGCGTCCTGTCGTCCAACGCCCGGATCGGCCTCATAACCGTCGCCGACAATCAGGGCGTGTGGCTGCGCATCACCGATGCCGAGATCGTCTGGAGCCGCTCGGCGCTGATCTTCAGCCAGCGGCTCCAGATCGACCGGCTGGCGGCAGCGCGCATCGAGGTGCTGCGCCGCCCCCTGCCCGACGAGAGCCTGCCCGCGCCCGAGTCCTCCTCGTTCCGGCTGCCGGAGCTGCCCGTCGCCGTCAATCTCGACGCGCTCGAAGTGCCGTTCGTCTCCTTCGGGCCGGATGTCTTCGGCCTTCAATCCGAGCTTTCGATCACCGGGCGCATCCGCCTCGAGGACGGCTCGCTCGACACCGCCCTCGACATCACCCGGCTCGACGGGCCCGGCGGGCGCTTCGCGCTCACCGCCGCCTACGCCAACGAGAGCGAGCAGCTCGACGTCGATCTCCAGCTTTCCGAACCGGAAAACGGCGTCATCGCCAACCTTCTCGGCATCGAGGGCCGCCCGCCGGTCGACCTCGCCGTGCAGGGCAGCGGGCCGCTCTCCGGTCTCGACGTCGAGCTGGCGCTCGACGCCGGCGGCGAGCGCGTGCTGAGCGGCACCACGGCCCTGCGCCGGCAGGCGGAGGGCCTCGCTTACGACGCGCGCTTTACCGGCCCGATCGCCCGGCTGGTGCCGGCCCAGTTCCGCGATTTCTTCGGCGAGGAAACCTCGCTCACCGCCAGCGGCCTCGTGCGCGACGCCGGCGGCGTGGCGCTCGACGCGCTCAGGCTGCAAAGCGCGGCGCTGACGCTCGCGGCCAATGGCGAGACCGGGACCGACGGCTTCCTGCGCCGCCTCAACCTCGATGCCCAGCTCGACAACGGCACCGACGAACGCGTCGTGCTGCCCGTCCCGGGCGGCGACACCACGGTGCAGCGCGCGGCCTTCACCCTTTCCTTCGGCGAAACGGCCGGCGGTGAATGGTCGGGCCTCCTGACGGTCGAGGACCTCGCCACCGCCGCCTTCGCGGCCGGGGAAGCCAGGCTGACGCTCGGCGGGGTGGCCACCGACCTCGAACGCACTGAGGCCCGCAGCATCACCTTCGCCGCCGACGGCGCACTCACCGGCATCGTCGCCACCCGCGCCGACTGGAACGAGGCGCTCGGCAACGAGATCGCGCTCGACATCGACGGCGCATGGCGGGCCGGCGGGCCGATCCGGCTGGACAACGCCGCGCTCACCGGCAACGGGCTCTCCGCCTCGCTCGCCGGCGACATCGCCGATCTCGTCTTCACCGGCGACATCGCCGTGGAGGCGACGACCATCGCCCCCTTCTCCGGCCTCGCCGGACGCCCGCTGCAGGGCGCGCTCGACCTGAAGGCCGCCGGAACGGTCGAACCGCTCAGTGGCGGCTTCAACCTCGTCATCGACAGCGCGGCGCAGGATCTCGCCATCGGCGTCGAAGCCGCGGACAAGCTCCTCGCCGGTCGCTCGACTATCACCGGCCGCATCGCGCGCGGCGAGAACGGCCTGACCACGGAAAACCTCAGGATCGGCAACGACCGCGTCGAGCTGACCGCCAATGGCGGCATCGCTTCGGGCGGCGCGGATTTCTCCTATCGCGCCACCCTCTCCGACCTCGCGCTCCTCACCCCGCAGGCGGCCGGGCGGCTGGAAGCGGAAGGCTCGGCCCGGGGCGCGGACGGCCTGATCACGCTGACGACGCTCGCCCGCGTCCCGTCGGGCAGCCTCGCCGGCAAGCGGCTCACCGACGCTCAACTAGCCTTCGAGGGCACGCTGGAGAACGGCGCGCTCGACGGCACGCTGGGCGGCGACGCTTTCCTCGACGGCGTGCGCGCGCAGCTTTCCGCCGGCATCGGCGTCCGCGACGGCGAGCGCCGGCTGAGCGACCTCGACTTCACCGCAGGCGGCGCCCGCGCCACCGGCGCGCTGGCCCAGAACGCGGACGGCCTGATCGACGGCGCGCTGAGGATCGACGCCGCCGACATCTCGACCGTCGCCGCCCTCTTCCTCGTCGAGGGTGCGGGCGCGGTCGAGGCCGACGTCACCCTGTCGCATGCGCAGGGCACGCAGGTCGCCAACCTCAAGGGCAACGCCCGCAATCTGCGCATCGACGCCAACCGCATCGAGCGCGCCGAGATCGAGGCCGCCATCGCCGACCTGTTCGGCGTGCCGGCCATCGACGGCCGGCTCCAGGCGCAAGGGATCGTCGCCGGCGGCATCACCGTCTCGACGCTGGATGCCACCGCGCAGACCAGCGGCGACACCACGCGCTTCAACGCCGACGCCCGGCTCGACAACGGCGCGGCCGCCCGCGCCGCCGGCTCGCTCGCGCCCGAGGGCCAGGGCTTCCGGCTCGTCCTCGACGAGGCTTCCTTCGGCCAGGGGCCGCTCGTCGCCCGGCTCACCGCGCCCGCCTCGCTGAAGGTGGAGGGCGACACCGTCGCCATCGACACGCTGACGCTCGACGTCGGCGGCGGCCGGCTGACGGCGCGCGGCACCGTGGCGCAGAATCTCGACCTTTCCGTCACCATGGCGCGGCTGCCGCTGTCCATCGCCAATCTGGTGCGGCCCGATCTCGACCTCGGCGGCACACTCGACGGCGAGGCGCGCGTCACCGGGCCGCGCGCCAATCCGAGCGCGCGCTTCACGCTGAACGGCGAGGCGATCACCGCCGCCGCGCTGCGGCAGGCCGGCCAGAGCCGGCTCTCGCTCACCGCCTCGGGCGAAGGCAGCATGGAGCGGCTCAACCTCAACGCCAGCGCCTCGACGCCCGAGGGGCTGCGCGCTTCCGCCAACGGCATCGTGCCGCTGGCCGGCGGCAACCTCGCGGTCGATTTCAACGGCTCGGCCCCGCTCGCGCTCGCCAACCGCTTCCTCGCCGAGCGCGGTACCCAGCTTTCCGGCGTTGTCGAGGCCAGCGGCTCGGTGTCCGGCCCGCTGACGCAGCCGGCGATCCGCGCCATGTTCTCGACCAGCGGCGCGCAGGTGATCGACCCCGAGGCGAATGTGCGCCTCAACGAGATCAACGTCATGGGCGTGATCGACGGCGACACGGTGACGCTGCGCTCGGCCAATGCCCGCCTCGCCAGCGGCGGCGCGCTCGGCGCCACCGGCACCGTCTCGCTCAACGCCGATGCCGGCATGCCGGCCGACCTTCGCATCACGCTCAACCAGGCGCGCTACAGCGACGGCGACATGGTGGTCGCGACCGCGAGCGGCGCGCTGACCCTTTCCGGCCCGCTGCTGCGCGACCCGCTGCTGGCCGGCGAGATCAATGTCGAGCGCGCCGAGATCACGGTGCCGGACAGCCTCGGCGGCAGTGCGGCCGCCATCGACGTCATCCACCGCAACGCCCCGGCCGGCGTGCGCGCCACCCTCGCCCGCGCCCGCGCCAATGACGGCACGCCGACCCCCTCGGCGCGGCCGAGCGTCGTGCGCCTCGACGTCAACGTCACCGCCCCGGCGCGCATCTTCATCCGCGGGCGCGGCCTCGACGCCGAGGTCGGCGGCAGCGTGCGCCTGACCGGCCCGGTGACCGACATCCAGCCGGTCGGCGGCTTCCGCCTGATCCGCGGCCGCCTGTCGATTCTCGGCCAGCGCATCACCTTCGACGAGGGGACGGTGACGCTGATCGGCGATCTCGACCCCTATATCGACTTCGTCGCCCGCTCGGCCGGCAACGACATCACCGTCTTCATCACCGTGCGCGGCCGGGTCTCGGGCCTCGACATCGGCTTCTCCTCGCAGCCGGAGCTGCCCGAGGACGAGGTGCTGGCGCGACTGATCTTCAACCGCAGCCTGAGCGAGCTTTCGGCGCTGCAGATCGCCCAGCTCGCGGCGGCGGCGGCCGAGCTTGCCGGCGGCTCCAACACCTCGCTTCTCGGCAGCCTGCGCAGCGCCACCGGCCTCGACGACCTCGATGTTGTGACCGACAGCGAGGGCAACGCCGCCGTGCGCGCCGGGCGCTACATCCAGGACAACATCTATCTCGGCGTCGAGGCGGGTGCGCAAGGGACGACGCGCGGCACCATCAACCTCGACATCACCGAGGATCTGAAGGCGCGCGGCTCGATGGGCTCGGACGGCGATTCCTCGCTCGGCATCTTCTACGAACGCGACTACTGAGGCACCCGCCCCCAACCAGCCGCTGCCCCAACCGGCAATAGCCGTTGGAGGTGGCGCGCGCCGCCTTCGACTGGTATCACCCGTCCAATCTGAACGAATGCCGGAGGAGACAGCATCATGCTGCGCAAGACCGATTTCTACATCGACGGCAAGTGGGTCGCCCCCGTCGCCCCGCGCGAATTCGAGGTCATCAACCCCGCCGACGAACAGCCCTTCGCCGTGATCTCGCTCGGCTCGAAGGCCGATGTCGACAAGGCCGTCGCCGCCGCCCGCCGGGCCTTCCCGGCCTGGGCCGCGACCAGCCACGAGGAGCGCATCGCTGCCGTCGAGCGGCTGCTCGAGGCCTACAAGGCCCGCATGGCCGACATGGCCGAGGCGATCTCGCGGGAAATGGGCGCGCCGATCAGGCTGGCGACGGAATCGCAGGCATCCGTCGGCGCCTACCACATCAAGAACTTCATCCGCGCGCTGAAGAACTTCCGCTTCGAGCATCCGCTCGACGAGCGCAACCCGCAGGAGATGATCGTGCGCGAGCCGATCGGCGTCTGCGGCCTGATCACGCCGTGGAACTGGCCGATGAACCAGGTGGCGCTGAAGGTGGTGCCGGCGGTCGCGGTCGGCTGCACCGCGGTGCTGAAGCCGTCCGAGATCGCGCCGATGTCCTCCATCGTCTTTGCCGAGATCATGGACGCGGCCGGCTTCCCCGCCGGCGTCTTCAACCTGGTCAATGGCGACGGCCCGACCGTCGGCGAGGCGATGTCCGCCCATCCCGACATCGACATGATGTCGTTCACCGGCTCGACCCGCGCCGGCATCGCCGTCTCCAAGGCCGCGGCCGACACGGTCAAGCGCGTCGCGCTCGAGCTCGGCGGCAAGTCGCCCAACCTCGTCTTCGCCGACGCCGACGTCGAGAAGGCGGTGATCCGCGGCCTCGACCACATGTTCGAGAACACCGGCCAGTCCTGCAACGCGCCGAGCCGCATGCTGGTCGAGCGGCCGGTCTACGAGCGCGCGGTGGAGATCGCGGCCGCACACGCCAAGACGGCCAAGGTCGGCGATCCGGCGCAGGACGGCGACCATATCGGCCCCCTCGTCTCCGAGGCGCAGTTCAACAAGGTGCAAGGGTTGATCGAGATCGCCATCAAGGAAGGCGCACGCCTCGTCGCCGGCGGCCCCGGCCGTCCCGAGGGCTTCAACCGCGGCTACTACGTACGGCCGACCGTCTTCGCCGACGTGTCGAACGACATGACCATCGCCCGCGAGGAGGTGTTCGGCCCCGTGCTCGCCATGATCCCGTTCGAGACGGAGGAGGAGGCGGTTCGCATCGCCAACGACACGCCCTACGGCCTGTCGAGCTACATCCAGAGCGGCGATCCCGAGCGCATCCGCCGCGTCGCGCGCCAGCTCCGTTCCGGCATGGTGCAGATCAACGGCAAGTCGCGCGCGCCCGGCAGCCCGTTCGGCGGCTACAAGCAGTCCGGCCTCGGCCGCGAGGGCGGCGCCTTCGGCATCGAGGATTTCCTCGAGGTCAAGGCCGTCTCCGGCTGGCCCGTCGACGGGGCCTGAAGGACATGGAGGCCGACCTCGGCGCGACGATCCTCGCCGCCCTCGACGGCAAGCGCCCGATGGCGCCGATCACCGACAGCGATGCCGGGTTCGGCCTCGACGCCGCCTACCGCATCTCCGACGCGGTGATGGCCGCCCGCATCGCGCGCGGGGAGCGTCCGGCCGGCTGGAAGCTCGGCTTCACCAACCGCACGATCTGGGACGAATACGGCGTCCATGCCCCGATCTGGGGCCCGATCTACGACCGGACGGTGATCCATGCGGACGGCGGCGCGGCCTCGGCCCGGCTGGACGCCGCGACTTTCATCGAGCCGCGCATCGAGCCCGAGATCGTCCTAAGCATCGCCCGCCCGCCCCATGCCGGCATGGACGAGCGGGAGTTGCTGGGCTGCGTCGACGCCGTCGGCCACGGCTTCGAGATCGTGCAGTCGATCTATCCCGGCTGGCGCTTCCGCGCCGCGGACACGGTGGCGGCCTTCGCGATGCACGGCGCGCTGGTCTGCGGACCTCTGACGCCGATTAACGACCCCGAGCCATGGCTCGACTCCCTCGCACGCTTCGAGATGTCGCTGCTGCGTAACGGTGAGACGGTGGATCGCGGCGTCGCCGCCAACGTGCTCGGCGGGCCGCTCAAGGCGTTGCGAAATTTCGTCGCCGGGCTCGGCGAGCGGCCGATGGCGCGCGGCATCGAGGCGGACGACCTCATCACCACCGGAACCGTCACGCGCGCCTTCCCCGTCGAGGACGGCGAGACATGGACGACGCGGCTCGACGGCCTGCCGCTGCCGGGAATGACGCTCACTTTCGCGCGCGCCTCTTGAACCGCGCCGGCTTCGGTGCGACATGAGGGCGAGAACTGCAAGGACTTAGCCCCCATGGTCACCTATCTCGACGCGGACGCCGCGCCGCTGCGCAACACCGGACAGATCAGGCTCTACGGCCCCGAGGGTTTCGAGGGCATGCGCAAGGCCTGCCAGCTGACGGCGCGCTGCCTCGATGCACTCTATCCGCTGGTCAAGCCCGGAGTCGCGACCGACGCCATCGACCGCTTCGTGTTCGAATTCGGCATGGACCACGGCGCCCTGCCCGCGACGCTGAACTACCGCGGCTACACCAAGTCGAGCTGCACCTCGATCAACCACGTCGTCTGTCACGGCATTCCGAACGACAAGCCGCTGCGCGAGGGCGACGTCGTCAATATCGACGTCACCTTCATCCTCGATGGCTGGCATGGCGATTCGAGCCGCATGTATCCGGTCGGCGAGATCAAGCGCGCCGCCGAGCGCCTGCTTGAAGTGACGCATGAATGCCTGATGCGCGGCATCGCCGCCGTCAGGCCCGGGGCGCGCACCGGCGCCATCGGCGAGGCGATCCAGGCCCATGCGGAGGCCGAGCGCTGCTCGGTGGTGCGCGATTTCTGCGGCCACGGCGTCGGCCGCCTCTTCCACGATGCACCGAACATCCTGCATTACGGCCGCGCCAACGAGGGGCCGGAAATGCGGGAAGGCATGATCTTCACCATCGAGCCGATGATCAATCTCGGCCGGCCGCATGTGAAGGTGCTGTCCGACGGCTGGACGGCGGTGACACGCGACCGCTCGCTCTCCGCCCAGTACGAACACACGGTGGGCGTCACGGCAGACGGCTGCGAGATCTTCACTCTGTCGCCGGCCGGCCTGTTCGCGCCGGGGCTTGCGGCCTGATCCGAACCGCCTATCCTTGCTGCCTGCAGCGGGGAGCGTGAAAAGCATGGCGGATGACGGCGGGGACGAGGACGAACGCGGCTTCTTCGCCGAAAAACCGCTTTCCGCGCCGCAGCCGCCCACCCGTAATGCAAAAAGCCCGCGAGCGAAGGCAACGCCGGAAAAGCCGCATTATCACGGCCATCGCGAGCGGCTGCGTGCCCGTTTCCGCGAGGCCGGGCCGACCGCGCTCGCCGATTACGAGCTGCTCGAGCTCCTGCTGTTCCGCTCCATCGCCCGCGCCGACACCAAGGCGGTCGCCAAGGCGCTTCTCGAGCGCTTCGGCTCCTTCGCCGAGGTGCTGGGCGCGCCGGAGCATCTGCTGCGCGAGGTCAAGGGCGTGGGCGAGATCGCCGCGCTCGACATCAGGGCGATCGCCGAGGCCGCCCGGCGGATGACGCGCGGCGAGGTCGCCAAGCGGCCGGTGCTGGGCTCATGGACGCAGGTCATCGACTATTGCCGCGCGGCGATGGCGTTCGAGCCGCGCGAGCAGTTCCGTGTCCTCTTCCTCGACAAGAAGAACGTGCTGATCGCCGACGAGGTGCAGCAGTCGGGCACAGTCGACCACACGCCGGTCTATCCGCGCGAGGTGGTGCGCCGGGCGCTCGAAGTGTCGGCGACCGCGATCATCCTCGTCCACAACCATCCCACTCAACCCTTTTCGGTCACGCTTGGTCACGCCTGATCCCCTTGAGAAACAACGATTTTCTGGCTTGTCGTAGTCAGGGATAGCATGGCATACTGGGGTCGGTTTTTAGGGGGATTGACGCCCCTTTTGATCCCAGTCGCAGACCCCATGAAATCGTCTCGCGACCCCACTCGAAACCCGATGGGAGACCCCAGTGCCAAGCCTTACAGATGGAGAAATCCGCCGCACCCTGAAGACGGTCGAACAGACCGGAAAGCAACTCAACCTCGTCGACGGGGAGGGCCATGGAACCGGCCGCCTCGTCCTCGTCATCAAACCGATGCCCACCCGCGTCACCGCCGACTGGATGGCGCAGCAATGGCGCGACAAGAAGCGCATGAAGAAAAAGCTCGGGTCGTATCCGTCGATGACGCTTGCCCAAGCGCGTGAGGTATTCAACCGCGACTATGCCGGCATGATCCAGAAGGGTCGCAGCATCAAGATCGCCGGCGACACCCGCCCCGGCACCGTCGCAGATCTCTTCGAGGCTTATGTCGCCGCCCTCAAGGACGCCGGAAAACCGTCATGGAAGGAGGCGGAGAAGGGACTGAACAAGATCGCCGATACGCTCGGGCGCAACCGCCCTGCCCGCGACATCGAGCCGGACGAGATCACCGCGCTTATCCGCCCGATCTACGAGCGCGGAAAGCGGTCGATGGCCGATCATGTACGCTCCTACATCCGGTCAGCCTATAGCTGGGGTCTGAAATCCGAGCATGACTACCGCACGACCTCAGCGCGGCGGTTCCGTCTCTTTTACAATCCAGCAGCGGGCATCCCGACCGAGCCGAAGAATGTCGGCACGCGCTGGCTGGACGAGGAGGAATTCGTTCGCCTCTATCGCTGGTTGGAGTATCCCGATACGCCTGTCCACCCGCCCTATACGCGCGCCGTCAGGGTTCTCATGCTTACCGGCCAACGTGTCGAGGAGATCGCCCGGCTCCACATCGACCAATGGGACGCCAAGGAGCGCATTATCGACTGGTCGAAGACCAAGAACGGCAAGCCGCATGCGATCCCGGTGCCGAAGATCGCCGCCGAAATCATCGAGTCCATCAATGTCAACGAATATGGCTGGTTCTTCCCATCCGCGATGGACCCGAGCAAGCCTGTCAGCGCAGGCACCCTCTACTCATTCATGTGGCGTCAGCGAGACCGGGAAGTGATCCCCTACGTCACCAATCGGGATTTGCGCCGGACGTGGAAGACGCTTGCAGGCAAGGCCGGAATCTCCAAGGAAATCCGAGATCGCATCCAGAACCACACGCTACAGGACGTCAGCTCGAAGCACTACGATCGCTGGAACTACATGAACGAAAAGCGTGCCGGGATGGCAAAGTGGGACAAGTTCGTCCGGTTCATGCTCGCCAAGAAGCGCCTCAAGCTCGTGGCATAACCACTAAACCGCCGATGGCATCCCGACCAGCCGGGATGCCATCGGCAGTTACTGCTCAGGCTTTCTTTCCTCACATCTTGAACAAGGTCTGCTATATAACTGGAACCCGGACACAATCGCGTGCCGGCGCAACCTGGGCAAAGGCGACGTCAAGGCGATGCTGCGCGTCCTCACGGACTGGATCGAGAAGCGGCGGGAAATCCGGCGACGCTGGCAGCGCGACGCTCACGCCGTGCTCCAGAGCCACGGCCACCACGCCTACTACGAAGCGCAGCGCCGCGCCGCACGCTGCCGCACGCTGCATGATCGGCGTGGTTTCTGGCATTGGGCCAAGGTCGCGGCCGAGGTCGCGCGGCTCTCTCCCGATGTCGAGATGGATCTGAAAACCGTCCAGGAGATCGCTGACAGGGAAGTCAGCGATAGCCCGTCCCGCTGACGCGACCGAGATTCTTCCCGCCACGATCCTGTTGGTCGCTGGCACGGATCAATCAGCTACCGGAATAGTGCGGCGATGTCCGCCATCGGCCGAAACAGCATGAGCGGCCGATCTGGAAACGGCAGGAAGCTCTCACGTTCATAGAACCGGCGCGCCGCCTCATCCTTGGCGTCGACGATGACCGCGAAAGAAGCGACCTCGCTGCGCAGGGCGCGATAGAGCGCATCGGCGAGCAGAAACCGGCCGTATCCGCGCCCCTGATGGCGCCGATCAACCGCCAGCCGGCCGAGAAGCGTCGCGGGAATGAGCGGATAGCGGGGCAGCTTGCGGACGGTCGCCTCCGGCCATTCCCCGACATTCACCGCCATCGCCGACAACGTGTAATATCCACCCACCGTCCCGTCAGGCAGCACCAGTACGAAGGGAGCCGCCATGTGCTTGCGGGCATCCTGCCCGGCCTGGGTGCGGAAATACCGATCCAGCGGCTCGACGCCGCTCTCGAAAGCGGCGCGGTCATGCTGCTGGCCGAGCAGCTCGACCCGCAGATTGCCCCAATCCTTCCCCGCCACAGGTCAGGCGCCGGTTGCCTGCCGGTATCGGCGCACGGTGTCGCGCAGGCGGTCGTTCACCGGCTGCGGATTGGTCAGGGCTTCCACGAACGCCTCGCTGTCGCGCAGGCTCAGATCGAGCCTCTGATGCTCCTCGATGGCGCGGCGCGCCGCTTCCTGCACGCTGGTCAGAACGAAATCGGTCACGGTCCGACCCTGAAGCGCGGCAGCGTGCTCGACCAAGCGCTTTTGCTCGGCCGTCATGCGAGTCTCCAGCCGCTCGGCACGGGCGCGGCTGCGCGGGGTGTTCAATGCAGATGTCGCCATGGTCATACTCCTTGCCGAAATGTACGGCCATTGGCCGGTCATTTCAAGAGCGTCGTCGCCGGGCGAACGGCATGGCGTCGTGAGAAACGCCCCTCGCTCTCGCGCGCCAGCACGTCGAAGGCGTCGGAATCGGGAACATAGCGTTGCGCGCCAGCATCCCATTGGTAGCGCACGGTGATCGTGCGCGTGCCGGCTTCGGGAACCGCGCCGTTGCCGCAGTCCTCCCCCGAGAGCGTCGTCCGCTCGGTCACGCTCGCCACGATGTCCGAGAACGGCTCGCCTGCCTCGCGCCGCAGTTCGGGCTGCTGCGCTCGCTCGAAGGCGCAGAGGTTTTCGTCGAACGCGAAGATCGAATCGACCAGTTCGAGCCGGTCGTTGCGCACGAGAACCAGCGGCACGGTCGTATAGCCCTGACTGGAGTTCCAATGCGTGCTTTGGATCGCCAGCAGATCGTCGCCGATACCGACCGGCAGCCGGGCGGGATCGAGGAAGGAGGTCCCGTCGCCACTGGCGACATTGGCGGCGTCGAGAAGCCTTGGCTCGCCTGACACGTCGAAGAGGGCGAGAATGGCAAGGCCGACCACATCCCTTCCGCTGCCGAAATTCAGCAGCACGGCCATCCGGTCCAGCCCGCCGGAGCGAACCGGCACGGCCGAAAGCCGTGGAGCGGCCGCCGACGCCGGTTCGATATCCTCGACCTCCGTGCTGCCGATGTCCCTGACGTCGATCGTCTCGTTGCCCGCGGTCCCCGGCACGACGAGGCGAACGAGGTCGGCAAAGGTCACGTCCTCGCCGCCGCCGACGAGATCCGTGAGGTCGGGATGCAAGACCGGCTCGGCGTAGGCGCGCTCGACGGGTATCCAGCAAATCGCCAGTCCGACTAGCGCCATGCGCGACAGAGCGATGGTCGAAGCGGCTCGGCCTACGGGCATGTCGTCACCTGGCTCGCGCAGATGTCCATTGCCCAGCCTCGCGCCTTCTCACCGCGATAGCTTCCCTCGACCTCGACCCATGGACCGTCACAGGCATGGAAAGTCTCGATGCGGAAGCCGTCGGATATTCCGCTTGCCGTCCCCACGGTATAGGCGATCGGGGCATCGTGGGAGGGCCTTTCCAACAGGTGCAGCGACTCGATCCACGTCCGCAGCACGTTGCCGGGCAGCCATCCTTCCCCGGAGAAGGTGACGATCGGGTCCGTGGGCCAGCCACCGTAGAGTTCGGTGGTGATCCGGGAAATTCGGAACCAGCCGTCGCGGGAGCCAGTGATCGCCATTTCGGGGAAATAGATCTCCTCGCCATCGGTATAGGGCCGCGGCACGGTGGCAATCGCCTTATAGTCCGGCCCCGGCCCCGCGCGTACCGCCAGATCGGGCGGCGCGCCCTTCATCACCCACGCGGCAAGGTCGCATTGCGCGGTTTCAGGTGTCACCGCTCGCGCCGCCTTATCGGTGCAGGTTTCGATCAAAGCCGCCGCCGCCTCGCGCGCGCCGTCGAGCGGATATTCCTCGGCACCGTCCTCAACGAAGACGGATAGCATGCCGTCCGAACCGAGGAGGTCGATAAGCCGGGCATCGAGCGGCGTCCGGCCTTCGAGGATGAAGCTGTCGTCCATCTCGATCCGGGCGCCGGTCGTGGCGATCGGCACGGAAATGTCGCCGGCTTCGAGCAGCACTTCGACCTTTACGCCATCGACCGCGTTGATCGGCGCGAAGGCGAAGGTGAAGACAAGCTCGCTGCCACCCTCCGGGCAGGCAAAGGAAAGGGGTGCGTGGTCGGTCTGCGGGACGCCGTAGAACAGCGATGCGCCGCGCTCCCATTTGTCGCCATGCCATCCGAGGTTCTCTTCGGCCGTGGCCGTCGTCGGAAGGCAGCACGCCAGCGCGGCAAGCCGCAGCGCGATAGTCAATCGGCCCTCGATCCCCATTCTCGCTGCCCCTCCCGGTCGAACTGCGCACGGTTCCGCGCGCCAGTATAGCCCGGTTCTCCAGCCCGGCCTAACGCCAGGGTCGTCGGGTCTTCCTAGAGAATGGAGCCGTCGCCGCCGCACCACGGCTCACGACGCCCGGCCCAGGTCCGCGCCAACCCCTCGCGGACGAGCTGGTCGCCCACATCCACGCCGTCGACGCGAACCGCCGCCAGCGTGCGGCCGTAGCGGTCGGCGCCCTGGCGAAGAATTTCGATCCGGCCGCCATCGAGCAACTCGGCAAGCCGCGCCTTCGCACGTTGGGCGAGCGCGCGCTCTTCCGTGCAGCCTCCCTCGATCTCAGGCGCGTCGATGTTGAAGATCCTCACGGCCTCGGCTTGGTGTGTCATCCCGAGCCGCAGCGAATCCCCGTCCCAGACGCGGATTTCCGCCGGCTCGCAGGCGAGCGCGCAGAGCATGATCTGAACGATGATATGGCTGTTCATCGCCCCGCCCCTCCTCCAGCGGACGCATACCACGCTTCGGTTGCTCGGAAGGAAACCCAAAATTCATCGGGGCCAGCTCGATCTCATTGTCGTTCGCCGTCGCCCGCATCACCGGACCCATCTGGTTGATGCGGATCTCGTCGGCTTCCGGCAGGTCGAGCTCGGATTGCTGCGTGGGGATGCCAAGCTCAAGCGCCTGCATCATCCGCACATAGTCTTGCCACTTCACATGCTGTTCGTAAGCGTTGCACATGACCGCCAGTCTAACGCGGTTAGGGTTCCGTTTCGAGGGACGCCGGTTAGGGCCGGAACGGAGACGGATGCGCGGGGCCGCATGGGGGGGCTTGCCGGAGATGCGGGTCGGCGGAAACACGGATCGGCGGCGGGAGGGAACGGGGGGGAAAGTCTTCCCCCTGGTCGGCACTTCGTTGCCGACGCACCCCCTTCTGCGGGGGAAACCCCCCAGGCTGTGCAGAAACTCGCTCTGATGTCGCTGGGCTTGGATCTCGCCCTCTAGCGGTGGCGCGGCGCGACTCAATTCAGCTTCGTGCTACCTTGGGTTTGACAGAGTGAGCCCGATAGTTTTTCGAAACCGCCTTACGTCACCAAGCCAAGGGCAACTCCGCCCACGGCCGCCAACAATACGACAACCCATGGCGGAGCTTTCCAGGCGATCAGCGCCACGAAACAAATCAAGGCCAGTGCGAAGTCCGGCATGCTGCCGATCACGCTGGTGAAGACAGGCGAATAAAGCGCTGCGCCGAGGATTCCGACGACGGCGGCATTGGCGCCTTGCATGGCCGACTGCGCCCATGTTGTGCGGCGCAACTGATCCCAGAAGGGCAGCGCCCCGATCAGGATCAGGAAGCCCGGCAGGAAAAGTGCGGCAAGAGCGATTGCGGCACCGGCTACGCCGTTCGGCTGCGGTCCCATGACCGCCCCGATCCAGGCCGCGAAGGTGAACAGTGGCCCCGGCACTGCCTGCGCCGCGCCATAGCCCGCGAGGAACGCATCTTCGGACACCCAACCCGACGCGACCGTTTCTGCCTGCAACAGCGGCAAGACGACATGTCCGCCACCAAAGACAAGCGAGCCAGCACGATAAAAGCTGTCCGCAAGCGCCCACCCCTGAGCCTGTCCGGCGAGGAGCGGGAGACCGATCAGCAAGACAGCGAACAGCGCAAAGGCCGTCAGTCCGGCTGTCCGCGAAACCGGCACAGGCAGATGCTCGCCAATCGTGACCTGTCCTTTGCCAAGAGCCAGCCCGGCCAATGCGCCCAGCAGTATGGCCGCCATCATTCCGATGGCGCCTGGCGCCCAGGCAAGCAGAAGCACGGCTACGACCGCGATCGTGGCGCGCTCCTTGTCGGGGCAGAGGTTTTTCGCCATGCCCCATACGGCCTGCGCAACTATGGCGACGGCGACGATCTTAAGACCATGCAGGACGCCGAGCGCAAGCGGGCCTTCCAGCCGCGTAGCTGTCATAGCGAGCGCGAGAAGGATCAATGCCGATGGGAGGGTGAAGGCAAGGAATGCTGCAAGCGCGCCGAGCCATCCCGCTCGCGTCAAACCAAGCGCAAAGCCAACCTGGCTTGAGGCCGGACCGGGCAGGAACTGGCATAGCGCCACCAGATCGGCATAGGCGCTTTCGCTCAGCCATTTTCTGCGCGTCACCAGCTCGTCGCGGAAATAGCCCAGATGCGCAATCGGTCCGCCGAAGGAGGTGAGCCCCAGCTTCAGGAAGACGCGGAATACCTCGGAAACGCTTGCCTGTGACTGTGGCGGGCTGTGATCCATTCAGGAGACCTCGTTGGTTGGTTTCTCACGAGCGATGATGTTCGATCGGCGCGGATTAGAAGATTCAGGTTGCGGCTGTCAGATTGACCCGCCGCATCAGAGCCTCGCCACTCTCCTTGCGTTCGGAATAGCGGTCGGTCAGGTAGGGTGAGACATCGCGCGTTAGCAGCGTGAACTTTACCAACTCCTCCATCACGTCGACCACTCGATCATAATATGACGATGGTCTCATCCGGCCGGCTTCATCGAACTCCTGATATGCTTTGGCGACGGACGACTGGTTAGGGATGGTCACCATGCGCATCCAGCGGCCGAGTACGCGCATCTGGTTGACGGCGTTGAAGCTCTGCGAGCCGCCGGAGACCTGCATGACGGCAAGTGTGCGGCCCTGCGTCGGCCTTACCGCGCCGACCGATAGCGGAATCCAGTCGATCTGCGCCTTCATCACCGCGCTCATCGCACCGTGACGCTCCGGGCTGGTCCATACCTGTCCCTCCGACCAGAGCGAGAGGTCGCGCAGTTCCTGCACCTTGGGATGATTGACGTCGGTTCCATCCGGCAAAGGCAGGCCGTGTGCATCGAAGATGCGTGTTTCCGCCCCGAAATGTCTCAGCAGACGCTCGGCCTCGAATGTCAGGAAGCGGCTGTAGGACCGCTCGCGAAGCGAGCCGTAAAGCAGCAAGATGCGTGGCGGATGGGTAGACGGCATTGTTGCGCGCAATCGGCCGATGTTCGGAACATCAACGCAGGCGGTATCGAGATTGGGAAGTTCATCCGGCATCAGCGCTGCGCTTCCGTCAACGTCGATACCTTGCCGCCGCGCTCATACCAGCCTTTGGAGCGGTTCACGATCCAGACAACCGAGAGCATCACCGGCACTTCAATCAGCACGCCGACGACCGTGGCGAGCGCCGCGCCAGAGTGGAAGCCGAACAGGCTGATGGCGGCAGCAACCGCCAGTTCGAAGAAATTCGACGCCCCTATCAGTGCCGAAGGTCCAGCCAAGCAATGCTGCTCGCCGGCCATCCGGTTGAGCAGATAGGCAAGACCGGAGTTGAAATAGACCTGAATGAGGATCGGCACGGCCAGCAGGCCGATAATCGCAGGCTGGGCGATGATCTGTTCGCCCTGAAAGCCGAACAACAGCACCAGCGTCGTCAGTAGGGCAACGAGAGAGGCCGGACCAAGTTTTGCAAGCAGCCTGTCGAGTGCAGCCTGTCCACCGTTCGTCAAAATCCGGCGACGGACGATCTGAGCGATGATGACGGGGATGACGATATAGAGCACGACCGACAGGACCAGTGTGCCCCATGGCACCGTGATGGCCGACAGGCCTAGCAGCAGTCCGACAATCGGCGCGAAGGCGACAACCATGATGGCGTCGTTGAGGGCGACCTGGCTCAAGGTGAAATGCGGCTCGCCCTTGGTCAGGTTGGACCAAACGAACACCATGGCCGTGCAAGGTGCTGCGGCTAGTATGATGAGGCCGGCAATATAGCTGTCGATCTGATCCGCTGGCAGATAAGGCCGGAACAGCCAGCCGATGAACAGCCAGCCCAGCAGCGCCATCGAGAACGGTTTTACTGCCCAGTTGATGAACAGCGTCACGCCGATGCCGCGCCAGTGCCGCCCGACCTCGCCCAGAGCCGCGAAGTCGATCTTGAGCAGCATGGGGATGACCATCAGCCAGATCAGCACCGCCACCGGCAGGTTGACCTTGGCAATTTCCATCGCACCGATGGCCTGAAATGCGCCCGGTAGAAAATGACCGAGCGCGATGCCGACGACAATGCAAAGGGCCACCCAGAGGGTGAGGTAGCGTTCAAATGTGGACATGTAATTCCCTTAGGCCGTGGCCACGCGCCGGCCGTGTTCGTCGATCACGCGCTCGCCGTCTTCCTTGACGAACTCGCCGCGCTGCGGCGGCAACAGGTCGAGCACTTCCTCGGACGGCCGGCAGAGCCTCACGCCCTTCGGGCTGACGACGATGGGCCGGTTGATCAGGATGGGATGCACCATCATCGCGTCGAGCAATTGCGCGTCGCTTAGCGCCGGGTCGCCAAGTCCCAGGTCGGCATAGGGCGTGCCTTTCTCGCGCAGCAGTTCTCGCACCGATATGCCCATGCGCGCGATAAGCTGAGTCAGCATGTCCCGAGATGGGGGCGTCTTCAGATATTCGATGACATGCGGCTCAACGCCCGCGTTGCGGATCATCGCCAGCGTATTGCGCGAAGTGCCGCAATCGGGATTGTGATAGATGATGATGTCCATCGCCTGCCTCACGCTGCGCTGTTACGAGGAGACGATGCGCCTTCGGACTGGCCGATCTCGGTCAGCTTCGTGCGCAGAGACACCTTGTCGAGACTGGCGACCGGCAGGGACGTGAAGGCCGAGATACGATTCTTCATGTAGCGGAAGGCCGCAACGAAGGCGGCCTCCTTTTGGATATCAGGCCCATCGACGGATGCGGGGTCTTCGATACCCCAATGAGCGGTCATGGGCTGGCCGGGCCAGACCGGGCAGGCTTCGCCGGCGGCGTTGTCGCAGACGGTGAACACGAAATCCATGACAGGCGCATCAGACCCCGCGAACTCGTCCCACCCCTTCGAACGGAAGTTCTCCGCGGGGTAGTCGAAGCTCTTCAGCACTTTCAACGCGAAGGGATTGACCCTCCCCTTGGGCTGCGACCCGGCAGAAAAGGCGCGAAAGCGGCCTTCGCCATCCTTGTTCAGGATGCTCTCCGCGAGGATCGAGCGTGCCGAGTTGCCGGTGCAGAGGAACAGAACATTGTAGGTGCGGTCAGTCATGGGCGGCCTCCTTGGCGGCGAGGGTTTGCGGTGGGCAGCAAGGGGAAAAATCAGCGATCAACGGCGCGCAGATCTCGGGTCGGCCGCCGCAGCAATCCTTGACGAGAAAGATGGCGAGCGCGCGCATGGCATCGAGCCTTGCCCGATAGATGATCGAGCGGCTGTGCCGCTCCGCCTCGATCAAGTTGGCGCGCGTAAGCGTCGCCAGATGTGTAGACATGGTATTGTGGGGTACATCTAACCTGCGGGCAACCTCACCTGCGGGCAACCCTTCCGGCTCATGCTCCATCAGTAGACGGAATACGTCGAGGCGGGTCGGTTGCGCGAGCGCGGCGAATGCGAGGATTGCGTTATCTGATTCCATATGTCGAGACTAATCGACATATGGGCTGGAGTCTAGGCAGGGACGGTCCGAAGTTTCCGCCTCGTCGGGTAGCTGGACACCGCCGCCGAATAGTGAGAGCGGGAAACCCAAGCGCGCTCAGTAGATATTGTTCGTATTGCCAAGCATTTACTGGGGTTATTCACTTGTGGATGGTATACTTCGTCACTTGCTGGACGGGGGCACAATGGGACGCTTTATTGAGGGATATGACCGGAGCCAGCCGTTACTGCTGCCCGCCTGTGTTGAAGATTACGTGTTGCAGGAAGCTCTCGTCCGGGTCGTTGATGCCTTCGTCGAAACGCTCGATCTCACGGCGCTCGGCTTTGAGCGCACTGTCTCCGCCGCGACGGGGCGACCCGGCTATCACCCCGGCGACATGCTGCGACTCTACATCTGGGGCTACCTGAACCAGTTGCGTTCATCGCGCCAATTGGAGCGCGCCTGCCAGCGCGATCTGGAGGCCATCTGGCTGATGCGGCGCATGACCCCGGACTATCGGACCATTGCGGCGTTCCGGCACGACAACCCCGAAGCGATCATCCGCACGGGGGCCGCATTCATCAGCTTCTGTCGCGAGAACGGCTTGGTCACTCCTGGCAAGGTGGCGCTGGACGGAACAAAGATGCGGGCGGTTGCCAGCGCGAAGAATATTGCAGGAGCGGATCGTCTGGCACGCGACATCGCTCATACCGAAACAGAAATCGCCTACTATCTCGACCGCCTCAACATAGCAGATCAACACTCGGCGGGCGCGCACGATCAGACGGTCAATCGCGCGGCGTTTGCCAGCGCGATCGCGTCACTCGAATGCCGCAAGCAGCGCTTGGAAAAGCGGCAGGCCGAGCTTGCTGAGCATGCTACCAACGTCGTGGTCTTCGGAGAACCGGATGCACGACCAATGGGATATGGCCGGGCGCCGAAGTTCCCAGCCTATAATCTCCAGAGTGTCGTCGATATCGAAAGCGGCCTGATCATTCACAACGATGTCGCCAACGAAGCCAACGACAGCCAGCTGCTGCATCCAATGGCGATAGCTGCAAAAGAAGTGCTCGACGTCGACCAGCTCGAAGTGCTGGCGGACGGAGGCTACTCGAACGCGCAGGAAGTCGCGCGCTGCGAACAGGACGGTGTCCGCGTGGCGGCCCCGATCAAGCGCGGGGCCATGAGCGCGCAATACTTCCGCCCCGTGCAATTCGTCCATGACGAGCAGACCGACACGATCCGCTGCCCTGCTGGTGAAACCATGTATCCCAAGGGCAAGCATACCCGAAATCGGGCGATCCGTTACAGAACGCCCGCGTGCCAGACCTGCCAGATCAAACCGCAGTGTACGCCAGGATATCAGCGCACGATTCACAGGCTCGTGGATCAGGGTGCGCTTGATCGAATGGAGCGTCGGGTCCACGAGAACCCAGATCTCATGACGATCCGGCGCTGCACGGTCGAGCATCCCTTCGGCACCATCAAGCGAATGTCTGGGGGAGGCCGCTTCCTGACCCGCGGTTTGCGGCGGGTGAAAGCCGAAGCTGCCCTCTCGGTCCTGGCATTCAACATTATCCGCGCTTCGAACGCCTTCGGAACCGGAGCGCTGATGTCGCGGGGCTGAGAACCCCGCTCTAGTCGGTTCTCGTCATCGCCGCCGCATTGCGTCCTCGCTGAGTTTCTGCACAGCCTGCCCCGCAACGCCCCCGTTAGAGGGAGAGAGCGGGCCGGTTGGCCGTGACGGGTTGAGGGCCGGAGAAGAGGTCTCCGGCGCCCGTCGCGGAGAACCGCGATGTCCAGACACGACCGCATGCCACGCCCGGCCAGGGACCGGACCAATCTCTACGACGACATCACCGACAAGATCATCGCCGATCTCGAGGCGGGCCGCTTCCCATGGGTGCAACCATGGGGAACGCCGGCGGCCGGCGCGCCGCTCGCCATGCCGCAGAACGCCGCCACCGGCCGCCGCTATTCGGGGATCAACGTCCTGATCCTCTGGGGCGCCGTCATCGAGCACGGCTTTCCCGGCCAGAGCTGGCTCACCTTCCGCCAGGCGCTGTCGCTCGGCGGCAATGTGATGAAGGGCGAGCGCGGCACCACCGTCGTCTATGCCGACCGCTTCACGCCCGAGGACGAGAAGCGGCGCGCCCGCGAAACCGGCGAGGAGCCGGGGAAAATCCCCTTCCTGAAGCGGTTCACCGTCTTCAACGCGGCCCAATGCGAGGGACTGCCCGAGGAAATCGCCACCGTCGCTCCGCCGCCCCCTCCCGGGCTGATCGAGCCGACGGTCGAGGCGCTGATCCGGGCGACCGGCATCGACTTCCGCATCGGCGGCAACCGCGCCTTCTACGTCCCCGCGCAGGATTTCGTGATGGTGCCGCCACCGCACGCCTTCCACGAGCCGATCAACTGGCATCGGACGGCCCTGCACGAAATGGGTCACGCGACAGGCCATCCGACGCGCCTCGGCCGCGATTTCTCCGGTTCCTTCGGGACCAGGAAATACGCCTTCGAGGAGCTGGTGGCCGAGATCACGGCAGCCTTCTGCTGCGCCTCGCTCGGCATCGTGCCGACCGTGCGCCATGCCGACTATATCGGCTCCTGGCTGGAGGTGCTGCGCGAAGACAACCGCGCCATCGTGCGCGCCGCCTCGCAGGCGAGCAAGGCGGCCGACTGGCTGCTCGGCTTCCTGCCCGAACCCGTCGATGGCGACGATGCCGGCACGCCCGAGGCGGTCGCCGCGGCCCCGGTCGAGCGGAGGGCGGCGTGATGCGCTTCCGTCGCTGGCACAGGCCCGAGCCCTACAAGGACACGTCGCGCAAACGCGCGGCGTTCCACCGCAAGCAGCGCCTCGAACGCGAGGCGCTGCCCCTCTTCGCCGAGCAGATCGCCGACGGCCAGCATGACGTCGACGCGGAAATGGCCCGTCGCGCCATCTGGTGGGACGCGGCCGAGCGCGAACGCCGCCGGATGCGTGCGGCCACCTGGCGCAAGGCCCGCGCCCGTCTCTTCGCGCTGCCCGACACCTTGCGGCGCACCGTGCGCGAGATCTGGCGGACCTGCCCCTATCCAGCCGATCCGGCCTATTTCGCGGACCTGCTGCATCAGATCGACGTCGGCCGCGTCGATCCGCACCGGCCGCCCTGGAAATTCCACCCGGAGCTGAAGGCGCGGATCACGCCGGACCCGACGAGCTTCGACGCGGCGTTTCGCCAGATCGGCCAGCGCAGGGTCGGCGGCGGGCCGAAGACCACCGAGGCCGACGAGCTGCTGTTCTGCGGCAATCTCGGCTCCGGCATCCTCTTCCTGCGCTCGCGCGTCCGTCTCATCGAGCGGCACGAGAGCTTCTACACATCGTCCAATCACCGGCTGCGCGACTCCAAGGTCGGCAGCGGTGGCCACTATGTCGAGATCGAGGTGACAGGCGATTGCCCGGACGCCGACCTCGCCACGATCCAGCGCATCGCCCAGGCGGCCGACACGCGGCCCGTCATGGTCAGGCGGGCCGCGCGGCCGGGCCGGACCACGACCGGGAGGGCGGCGTGATGATTCCGCATCCCCCTCCCCGGCGCCTGCTCATGCTCGCCTGCTCGGCCACCAAGCGGGACGGCCCGACATACATGCCCGCGATCGAACGCTATGACGGTCCCTTGTGGCGCACGCTGCGGGCCGCCGATCCCGACAACCGGCTTGCGCGGGTCGCCTTCCTGTCGGCCCGCCTCGGCTTTCGCGCCGCCGATACGCCGATCGAGACCTACGACGCACGCATGACCCCCGAAATCGCGGAGCGCATGAAGGCCGGCGGTCTCGGCACACGCTGGCCGCGCCCGACCACCCGGCGCAACGTCATGCCGGCAGGCCAGCATCCCGGCATGCACATCGCGCCGCTATGCGATTGGCGCAGGCAACCCTTCATCGACGTCGCCCTGGTCGGCGGCCAGCTCTATCTCGACGTGATGTGGCATTTCGTCGGGCTGTTCCGCCACGGCGGATATGTCGCCGCCGACGCGACGATCACCGAGATCAACGGTCCTATCGGTCGGATGCGCCAGGACCTGCGACACTGGTTGCTGACGGCCTCGGCCGGGGAGGTTCGCCATGGCTGACCGCCAGCCGCCCGGCCACAATGGCGGGCCGCCGCTCGACGATCCCGCGCCGGGCCGGCCGGGCCGATGCCGCGACTGCCGCCATTGGCAGCCGCCGCCGGAAAACCTCGAACGCGACTACGAGGCGTTCCGGCTCGGCCTTTCGCGCCGCCGCGTCAAGCGGCCCGCAGGCTTCTGCGACCGCGTTCTGCTCGGCCATGCCAAGATCCCGGCCTTCTCGGCGACGGACGGGAATTTGAGTTGCCGCAACTTCGAGCCCGCGCCGCCGAAGCCGCCGCCCAAAGGTGGCGGCTTCGTCACCATCTGGCGCGGCAACCGCATCCTCTGGAAAGGCCCCGAGGACGAGATACCGCCGCGCTTCCGCGACGACGATCCCGATCCCGACGCCGCCTGACGGCGCGCTCGGGTCGGCTTCCCTCAAATGCCGCCGGCCCTATCGCGCCGGCGGCCCGTCACGATGGAGATCACCATGATGACACGCGACAAGCTGCGCGCCGCCCTGACGCGCATGGAAGAGGCGCTTGCCGAAACCCGGCGCAACATCGCCGGCGTGGAACGCCGGATGCGCGACCACGCCGAGGGCGAGGCGATCCGCAGGCGACCGAAAGCGCGACACTATCATCGCCGGATGAGCCGCTGGACCGGCGCCGACGAGGCCGAATACCAGCGAATCCTCGAAGTCCTGGCCGGAGTCACCTTCGCCGAGCTGGCTCGGCTCGACCGCAAGGCCGAGCGGCAGGACCGCGCCATCGAGGCGCTGCGCCGCAAATACGGCGTCAATGCACCACGACCCCGCATCGTGGCGGATTGAATGTCGCTTTCAGGCTGCCCCGGAAGAAAATCCGGCGCGAGCGGCCGCAGCCGGTCCACGAGCGCGACTTGTGGCGATAGAATGAGCGTCCTCGCTCGAAATCCCCCGCCGCGGCGCGTTGGACGCACTGGAAAGGTCATCGAACATGCCTGCTCTCGATCACACTCTGGAAACCGCACGCACGATCGAGGACCACGCGATCCGCTGCGACCGCGAGCCTCTGAGCAAAGCTCACAATCTGGAGATGCTCCTCCTCGACCTGATCGCCTATGCGCACAAGGAAGGCATCGACTTCGACGAGGCGCTCGACGACGCCCACACCGTCGCCTATGTCCACATCCCGCGACCCATCCGGGCGCCTGCGGGACGTCACACGGCGCGACAGCCATGGCCGAAATTCGAGGGCGGCCGCACCCTCGAACAATATGCGCAGGACATGCTGCGATCGGGCCGCAGATGTCCCTTCGACGCTTTCGATTCCGAAGTCGAAGGCGAAGACGGCGCGCTGCCGGAGCCGGGCGATTGGGCCTTGCGCGCGGCGCGCGGCATCATCGCCGACTTCGACGACCGCGGTGCCGAGATGAACGAGGCGTTCCACCCCGAGAAGGTCGCCGAGGAGGACCGCATCGAGATTGTCGATGTCATGGCCGCGATCATGCGTGAGGCGCTCCGGCAGCAGCAGGAAGAAGCCTCTACGCCGTGAACGATGCCGCCATCGCCTCGCGTAACCTCCCCGGAAATGCGGCTCCTCACGGACGGAATGTCGTTTTCGGAACCTTCGGCGCTTTCAGCGGTTGCGATATTCGGCTCAAGAGCGACTATAATAGTCGTCGGCGCACACGACCGGAGGTGACAACAGCCAGGGGGGCTCGCATTGGAAACGGCACCGGACCAACCACATACCATCCTCGTCGTCGAAGACGACTTCCTCATCCGTATCGACATAGCGGACTTCCTGCGCGGCTGCGGCTGGCAGGTCGTGGAAGCCGGCACCGCCGCCGAGGCGGTCGCCCTGCTCGAATCCGGCGCTCCCGTCGATCTCGTCTTTTCCGACATCCAGATGCCCGGCCCGATGGACGGCTTCGGTCTCGCCGCGTGGGTGCGCGCGCATCGGCCGGGCCGCCGCATCATCCTCACCTCCGGGGTCATCCAGAAGACCGAGGCCGCCGCCTCGCTTTGCGACGAAGGGCCGATCGGCAAGCCCTACGATCACCAGCGCCTTGCCGAGCGCATCCGCCACCATCTCGGCGCGGCAGCCAGCGGGCCGGAAGGCGCATGAGCCGGCGGGCGTCGGAGCGAGCGGAAGCGGCCAGAGAAAGAGAGGGGGATGGGATTTTCGTGACGGGTTGATGGTCGAGAGAGTGGCTCTCGGCGCCCGTCGCGGAGAAACCACCATGGCCCGAGCTGCCAAGAAGAAGCCCGTCCTCGAACTGATCGAGTTTTCGCGGGCGCGCGATATTCCCTTCAACCGCATCCATCTGTCGAACGACAATGTGCGCGAGGTCGACGCCGACGTCGGCCTCGATGAACTCGAATTCGACGTCGAGCGCCGCGAGGATCTGATCCTCGGCATCAATGTCCGCGCCATCCTCGACGCCGACGGCAACGAGACCGGCGATTTCGAGACCCCGGCAGGCGGGCGGCGCCATCGCGTCATCGCCCGTCTGGTGGCGAAGGGCCGCTTCCCCGAGGACGGCCTTGTCCCCTGCATCGTCAAGAAGGCCAATGCCAAGACCTCGGCGGTCGACGACTCGCTGGCGGAAAACACGTTCCGGCAGGCGCTGCATCCGCTCGACCAGTTCCGCGCCTTCAAGCGCATGGTGGACGGCGGCATGAAGATCGAGGAGGTCGCCAGCGCCTACTTCACCACCGATCGCTATGTCGAGCAGCGCCTTGTGCTCGCCAAGGTCTCGCCCAAGCTGCACGCGGTCTATGCCGCGAACGGCATGACGCTCAAGATGCTTGAGGCGTTCACCGCGCATCCCGATCACGAGCGGCAGGAGCAGGTCTGGGAGGCCGTCCAGCAGACGCACCGCAACGAGCCCTGGCAGATCCGGGACATGCTCACCGAGACCACCGTGCCGTCGTCGGACAAGCGCGCGCGCTTCGTCGGCCTCGACGCCTATCTCGCAGCGGGCGGCCCGGTCCTGCCGCGCTACCTCTTCGACGATGACGAGGACGGATGGCTGGAGGACGTCAAGCTCCTCGACCGGATGGTCGCGGAGAAGCTGAAGGCCGCCGCCGACGAGGTGGCCGCCGAGGGCTGGAAGTGGCTCGCGGCCGATCTCGAACTTCCCTATGGCTACGACCATGACCTGCGCGGCATCGTCGGCACCTTCGCCGAGCTGTCCGCGAAGGAACGCCGCCAGCGCGAGAAGCTGCGCGACGAGCAGGAGCGTCTCGAAACCGAATATGCCGGCCATGAGGAGCTTCCCGACCACATCGACCGCCGCCTCGGCGAGATCGAAAAGCAGCTCGAAGCCTTCGAGCGCCGCCCCGTCGTCTTCGACCCGGCTGAGATCGCCTTCGCCGGCGCCTTCGTCACCGTCGACGAGGACGGCGAGCTTATCGTCGATCGCGGGTGGGTGCGTCCCGAGGACGAGCCGGTCGAAACCGTCGAGGCCGGCGACGAGCCGGAGGCCGATGCCGAAGCCGAAACCGACGCGGATAGCGAAGCGGAACCGGAGGTGCAGCGCACGGTCATCACCGTCGGGGGCGAGGCCGATGAGCCCGAGGAGGACGAAAAGGCCGTCAGGCCCCTCCCCGAGCGTCTGGTGATCGAGCTGAGCGCGCATCGCACCATCGCGCTGCGCCACGCCGTCGGCAACAATCCGCGCATCGCCATGACGGCGCTGCTGCACAAGCTGGTCCACGATGCCTTCAAGCGGCAGACGCATGGGGCCGGCCTTCACGTCTCCGTCCGCGAAATCTACTGCGGCGAACAGGGTGTTGACCTCAAGAACACCCCCTACGCCAAGGCGGTGGACGAGCGGCACGAGAACTGGAAGGCCAGGCTGCCGGCCGACAGCGATGCGCTCTGGGACTGGCTCGAGGCGCTCGACGACGACAGCCGCATGGCGCTGCTCGCCCATTGCGTCGCCTTCGGCGTCAACGCGCTCTATGAGCGGCCCAACCCGCTGAGTGCGTCGGGGATCTCCGAAGCGGGCCTTCAGCGCCGCCTGTCGGAAGCCGACCGCCTCGCCATCGTCACCGGCCTCGACATGGCCGAAGCCGGCTTCCGGCCGACCGTGGCGAACTATTTCGGCCGGGTAACGAAGCAGCGAATCCTCGAAGCTGTCGCCGAAGCGTGCGGCGCAAGCACCGCCAACCTCTTCGAGCTTCAGAAGAAGGACAAGCTGGGGCTGGCGGCCGCCGCCGAGGAGCGGCTGGCCAATACCGGCTGGCTCCCGGAACCGCTGCGCCTCATGGTCGAGGAGCCGGCGATCGAGCCAGACGCGGACGGAGCTGAGGCCGACGTCGCGCTGCCCGATTTCCTCGCGGGCGAGGAGGAGACCGACGCGGAATCGGTCATCCCGGCCTTCCTCAAGCGCCGCGACACGGAGGACGCCGCCGATCCCGACGCGGACCCCGCGCCCCTCGTCGCCGCCGAATAGCGCGCATCAGCGGGGCGGCTTCGCCCGCCCCCCTTCTTTCCCTTCCATCGCACGGCCCGGCATCCCGCCGGGCCGCTTCCGTTTCAGGAGCGTTTTCCATGAGTGCATCGCTTATCCTCGACATCGCGCCGCTCGGCTCGCTTGTCGCCTATTCGGACGGCACGCCCAGGCCGCCGGCCAGCTTCACCAAGAACCTCGCCGCCTGGGAGCGCCGCAACGGTCTCGGCCGCCTCGTGCGCAAGGAGCCGGCCCGCGAGCGCCCGACCTATTCGTCCCCGCCGTGCTTCACATTGCACGAAGGAGACTTCAGTGAGGGCGGCATCGTCCTCGTCACCTCGGCGCGCACCTACGGGATCGACAGCGATCTCCGCTTCCGCGTGGTCGAGCGGCCCAGGGTCGGCCAGGTCCGCGTCGTTCAGCAGGTCGGCGAAAACGTCGAACTGCTCCATCTCGCCGACGACCGCGAGGCCGCCGAACTCTGGCTGGCAAAAGCCGGATGCAGCCGCGCGCGGATGGAGGAGGTCTCGGCCGACGAGGTGGGCGCGGATGCCGTCGAAGGCCGCGCCGTCGCCTGACACCACCTATCCGATCCACCCGGCCCGCCGTCACAGCACGGCGGGCCTTCTCGTTTCGAGGAGATCACCATGCCCATTCCCGATCATGCCCGCACCAACTTCAACACGCTGCTGCGCGCCGCAGGCGACGGCAATCTCGCCCTCATGGAGTGCCTGGATGCCGTCACCGGCGAGCATCGCTATGTCATTTGCGCGGTCGGCCGCGCCGATGACGGCGATGTGGTCATGACGCCGTTCGGCCATCTGGCCGACGGCAATCCCTATGACGCCTATCTGCCGCCCGATCCGAACGACCCGGCCGGCTTTCTCCCGAAGCCCGACGCGGGGGTATCGCCATGATGACGGTCGATGCCCTGTTCGCCGACGACCGCCGCAACCCTCCCCCGGAGCGGTCGCTTCCTTGGGAGGAAACGCGCGGCGGCGTCACCGTGGTCGTGGAGCCGAAACCGCATTGGGCCGAGGACATGACGGCGTTCCGCCTGAGCGACCGCGCCTATTGCTATTACGCGGACTGGACCGCGAACGGTCCCCGAGCGCGGTTCTTCCGGCACCCCGAAACGTCCGGCGAGACCGTGATGGCAAAGGCCCGCGCCATGGTCGCCCGCGAGATCGTCGGACGCTGGCGATCCTGAAGGAGAGAAAGAGGACTGACGGACGCGAACAGGGTCGGGCGGACGCAGAGAGAGCGCCGTCCGGCCTTGTTCCCCCAATCTCACTGGAGATCAAACGCCGTGACGACCGACCTCGCCACACGCCAGCTCGCCACCATCGTTCCCGAGGACCGCCGCGAAAAATTCCTGCCGGTCCTGTTCGGGTTTCAATTCCTGATCGCAGCGGAAAACACGGTCTATACCTTCATGGAACGCCTCTGCCCCCGCGACTATGGCGGCGGCTTCTGGGCGTTCTACGAATACCGGGGCCAGCCGCTGTTCCTCGCGCCGGACAGCGATCGCCGGTTCCGCATCGAGGGCACGATCACCCACTATCGCGGCGAGGTGTCGGCCGAGGCTGCCGGCATCATCGCCACGCTGTTCACGCTCTCGCATCTCTCGCTCAAATATGAGTCGAGGCATCTGTCGGACGGCTACCATCGGCTTCTCGCCTACACGAAAGATCATCCCGAGGCATCCGCGATCCTCGCGGTCATAGACTGACCCCCCAAAAGCGCCCTGCCACACCGCAGGGCGCTTTATTCATGCCCGCCTGGCCGCCGTTGCCGGCGGCGAGAGGGAGAGGAAGGCCGGTTTGGCCGTGACGGGTAGGAAGGCGGGAGAGAGCTTCCGCCGCCCGTCGCGGAGGCTTGCCCGATGAACCCTGACCATCACACCAGCTTCAGAAAGATCGGCGACGTTCTCGCCCGGCAGGTAATGCCGGAGCTGCATCACGCGGCGAGGTTTCCGCTGCGCGTGAGCTATATCGGCGTGGCCGGCTTCGACGGCTGCGACGAGGCCGACAGCTTCGAGCGCGTGGTCGACCTCGGCGTGTTCGCCTCGCCGGAAGCGGCCATGTCCGACGCCAGCCTGCGCGTCGCGCGTGGAGACATCCGCATCGGCACGGACGAGACGCTGCGCTTCCGGCCCCGGTTCGCCGCCATCCTCGACCGCGAACGCGCCCTGGTTCTCGCCGGCGCGATCCGGGCCGGGATCATCCTCTGGCAACAGCCGGTCGGCTCGAACGCGGAGGCGCGCCGGGTCGTTGCCGATGCCAGCCGCCTGCGCGGGCGCGCCTTCGCCGCCGAAGATCGCGGCGAGCGAGTCTCGGCCCGCGAGTTTCGCTTCTGCGCGGCAATGCTCGAGGCCCGGCTGGTCGATCTCGCCTGGCGCGAGACCGCCGCCGACCTGCTGCGGCTGCCGCAGGCCGCATGATCTTCATCCCCGATTTCCATCCCTTCCCCGGCCGCTTGCCGGGCTTTCACCAATGGAGTTTCCCATGCCCAAATTCGTCGTCAGCAAGGGCCACGACGCCTTCGCCTATTACGAAACCGTCATCGAGGCCGACACGCCCGAACAGGCGCGAAGCCTCGCCCGGAGCGTCCATTACGATGGCGAATGGCTCGCCACCGGCTATGTGCAGGAGTTCGACGACTTCGAGATCGACGAGCTTGGCGGCGTTCGCCTGCTCGAAGATGGCGAGGCCGTCGAGGCGTTCGTGAGCCTCGCCGTCACCGCCGAGGAGCGCGATGCGGCCCTGGCGGGCCTTCGCCTCCTTCAGCTCGCCCTTGCGCGGGGAGACATCGACCCGGCGCTCACGAGCATCCTCACCAATGACGGCGCACATGCCGGCCTCGGTCCCGCCCGGATCGACGCCTTGTGCGAGCGCATCAACGTCTAGGTGGCGGCCATGTATGCCACCTATCTCCGGCTCGGCGTCCTGGTCTGGCACGGCGAGCGCGCCGTCATCCGCGCCGCTCGCGGCAGGCTCGCACGATCCGCTCTGCGCGATCCCGCCAGGCGGGACGCGCGCAAGCGGTTCTACCGCGAGATGCTCCGTCACCACGCCGATGCCCAGCGGCTCGCCGCGCAATCCCGTCAATCCTCGCCCGGCCTCGCGCCGGGCTTTCTCGTTTCAGGAGGCTCCCATGCCCCACTACACGATTGAAACCGCCTATCATCTGCCATGCTACCGGCATCGCACCTATCGCGCGAACACTGTCGCAGATGCCTGCCGCAAGGCCATCGAGGACAACAATTGGTCGGCCAGCAAGCTCGACCGCGAGTGCGTCGGCGAGACCTTCGTTTCGGGCATCTGGCGCGGCGCCGGGCCAGCCTATGCTTCCACGCCGATTCCGGTGCCCTCGCATTTCGAGGAATCCATCCAGCGCAGGGCGAGGCAGTTCGAGATCCTGCATGGCCTTCTCAAGATGCTCCTCGCCGACGTCCGGGCCGGCCGGGCATCGTCCGACGAATGGATCGAGCGCGCCGCCTCGGCCGTGGCGCGCGGCGAGGCGATCATAGCGGACGCACGCGATCCGGGCGAACCTGCCGGGCACGGCTCTCCATCGAGGGAACGGACATGATGCGCTGCCATGCGCCGGCGCAGCGCGAGGTCAGCCCGACCCTGCACTGACCCGATCCCGTCTTCCCCCGATCCGCCCCGACCAACGCGCCGGGGTTTCTCGTTTCAGGAGCCCGACATGGCCAATTACTACACCCACTTCTCCTGCCTGCTCGACGTCGGCACACCCGACAATGCCGCCCAGGCCCTCGACCTCTACAATCGACTGTCCGAGGACAACGCGGCCGAAGACCCGCCTTCGGAGGGCTTCCTTTTGTCGATCCAGCCCGAGCATGGCGGCACGAAGCTCTGGATGCGCGATGACGTCACCGGCGATCCCGAGCACGTCATCCAGTTCGTCAAGCGTTGTGCCGCCGCCTTCGGCCTGACCGGCAGATGGGGCTTCCAATACGCCAACACCTGCTCGACGGCGCGCGTCAATGCCTTCGGCGGAGGCGCCCACGTCCTCGATCTCGCCACCGGCGAGACCGTGGCCTGGACCTACACCGACGGCTGGCTGGCCACGGTTCTGGATGGAGGCGATCCCGATGCCTGAGATCGTCGAAATCACCGTCTATCGCCTGCACGAGCTGTCCGATGACGCCCGCGAGAAGGCCCGCGCCTGGTATCGGGAGGGCGCTTTCGACCATGATTGGCACGAGTTCGTCTTCGAGGACTTCCGGCAGATTGCGGAAATCCTCGGCATCCGCCTCAAGACGCGCCCCGTCCAGCTCCATGGCGGCGGGACGCGCGGGAAGCCGTGCATCTGGTTCAGCGGTTTCTGGTCGCAAGGCGACGGCGCGTGCTTCGAGGGCCGCTACGAATATGCGAAATCCGCGTCGGTGGCCATTCGCGCCCATGCGCCCCGCGACGGCGAGCTTCATCGCATCGCCGACGCGCTCAAGGCCGTGCAGCGGCGCAACTTCTACCGGCTCTATGCCGACATCGGCCATCGCGGGCGCTACCACCACGAAGGCAGCATGGAGATCGTCGTCAGGCGAGACAGCCCCGTTTGGCAGGACATGACGGCCGACGCGGAGGATTGCGTCGCCGAGGCGCTGCGCGACCTCGCCCGCTGGCTCTATCGCCAGCTCGAAAGGGAGTATGAATTCCAGACCTCGGATGGGCAGGTCGACGAAGCGATCGCGGTCAACGAATACACCTTCACCGAAACCGGACGCCGCTTCGGATGATCGCCGGTCAGGTCGAGCATGACAGGGAGGGGCAAGGGCCGGGAACGAGGGGCGCGCTTGCCCTGCGAAACTCGCCTCCACCCCGGCCTGTCGGCTACCCGGCGGGCGCCGCTCCGGCCGCGGTTCGCCCGGCAGCGGCGCCATGCTTCGGACCTGCGGCGGCCGCCGCGACGACGACGGTGTTCCTGCCCTGCCGCTTGGCCGCGTAGAGCAATTGGTCGGCCTCTTCCATGAGCGGCTCGAACGCGCTGGCCACATGGGGCGGCACGATCAGCGCGCCCATGCTGAAGGTGACGGGCCGGCCGGTCGCCGCCAGCGCCTCGGACACGCGCGCATGCAGGTCGCGCGCAAGCTGCCTCGCTTCCCTTTCCGATCCGACCTGCAAGGCCAGGCCGAACTCGTCGCCGCCGATGCGGCCGATCCGGTCGCTGCGCCGAATCTCCCCCATAAGATTGACCGAGAAATCCCTCAGCACGGCATCGCCGGCGGCATGGCCCCGCGCGTCGTTCAACTGCTTGAAGCCGTCGAGATCGAGGACCGCGAGCAGCATGGTCGTCCGCGATGCCCGGCCCCTCGATAACAGGAACGCCGCCTCCTGCCCGAAGGCGCTCTTGTTGAGAACGCCGGTCATCTGGTCCTGGCGCGCTGATGCGAGCGTGCGGTCATAGAGCCGTCGGAAGCTCAGGACGAAGGCCGCGACGGTGGAATAGGCCAGGGTTCGCGCGACGGCACTAGCGACCAGCTCCAGAAAGAGCGGCGTGCCGTAGCTCAATTGAGCCTGGAAGAAGAGGAGCGCGACGATGCCCGTCGTCACGGTGACGGCGTGAACCGGCTGCAACGTCCAGCAGGCGAGCGCCACCGGGATGATATAGAGCGCCCGGAAATTGACGGATTCGGTCGCGGCCGAGAGGTCGAACGTCGTCAGGACAGCGATCGCGCCGACGACCATTATCCATTTCTGCCAGCTCTCGCAGCGGATCAGCCACAACGCGGCGGCCTCGAAAGCGTCAATCGCCGCGTCGAGCTTGCCTGGCGCGCGGTCGCCTCTATCCGATGTCACATCACGCCCCTCCGTCGGGACTCCGTTGCATTGCTGTTCGGCGCGTCGCACCAATGACGACTATAATAGCCGGAGTTGGCTGAACATCCCGTAAACCCACCCCGCGAAATTTGACCATCCGCCCCCACGGACCACGCGGGGGCTGTCGGAGCTGGCCAATCGCTGCGCGCCGTCGCGCGGCCTTGGCAATCCCGTTCGTCGGCAGAGGGAGAGGAAGGCCGGGAAGGGTTTGAGCCTGCGCGGTCGAGAGAGAGCGCGGCGCGGGCTCGATCCTATTCCGCTCTCCCGAGGTTCCCACCATGTCCATGACTTCCGCATCCGCGGCGGCATCCGCCGCCGCTTCGCTTCCGCTCGGCCCCGACACCGACACCGCCGCCAACGTCTTCGCTGCCGCCGGCCTGCTGCTGCCCTATCTCGAACGCGGGCAGCGGATCGACGCCGCCATGCTGCGCGGCGCGATGGAGACCGCCTTCGGCGCTTCCGACGCGGCCGGAGCATGGGACTGGAAAACGGCCTACGAGGCTTGCGAGGCCGCGACGGTCCTCTTCCTGCGCAAATACGGAAAGACGCTTTTGCGCAAGTCCGGCTCGGCGTCCCACAGCCTGCCCATGCTCGAAAAGATCGCGGGCCTTCTCCCCACCCACACCCGCCGCTCCGAAGAATCGCAGATCTTCCAGCAATTCTCGACGCCGATCCCGCTCGGCCTGGTCGCGGCGACGGCCGCCGCCGTCACCCCGGCCGATCGCGTGCTCGAACCCTCGGCAGGCACCGGCCTTCTCGCGATCCTGGCCGAGATCGCCGGCGGCAACCTCGTGCTCAACGAACTGGCCGACATGCGGGCCGGCCTTCTCTCCTCCCTCTTCCCGGCGCTCTCCGTCACCCGCTACGACGCGGCCCAGATCGACGATCACCTCGACGCGGCCCTGGTGCCGTCCGTCGTGCTGATGAATCCGCCGTTCTCGGCGCTGGCCAATGTCGAGGCCCGCACAGCCGACGCGACATTCCGCCATGTCGCATCGGCGCTGGCGCGCCTCGCGCCCGGCGGCCGGCTGGTGGCGATTACCGGGGCGAACTTCGCACCCGACAATCCGGCCTGGGCCGATGGCTTCACCCGTCTGCAGGAGCGCGGGCGCGTCGTCTTCTCGGCCGCGATCGACGGCTCGGTCTATGCCAAGCATGGCACCACGATCGCCACGCGGCTCACCGTGATCGACAAGCGGCCGGCCGAAGACCCGGCAATCTTCCCGGCCGCTCCGGGCGTCGCGCCGGATGTCGCCACGCTAATGGCCTGGATCGCGGGCCATGTTCCCGCCCGCCTCGCCGTCGAGCTGCCCGGCATGCCCGTCCCCTCGTCGGCCTCGACCGCGCCGCGCACCGTGCGCGCATACATCAACCGCGCCGCAAGGGTCGTGCGCCCCGTCGCGCCGGCCGAACCGGAGGCTGTCCCGCTCGAATACGAGACGCAGGACTGGCACGCCGCCGAGGGCGGCCACATCAGCGATGCGATCTACGAGGACTATCGCCTTCAGGCCATCCGTATTCCCGGAGCGCAGGCCCATCCGACCCAGCTCGTGCAGTCGGCCGCCATGGCGAGCGTCGCGCCGCCCAAGCCGAGCTATCGGCCGCATCTGCCGAAGAACGTCCATGCGCTCCTGTCGGACGCGCAGCTCGAAACCGTCATCTATGCCGGCGAAGCCCATTCGGACCATATCCCCGGCGCCTGGACGGTCGACGACACGCTCGACGTCGTGTCGGTCGCCGCCGAGGATGCCGAGGACGCCGTGCAGTTCCGCCAGGGCTTCATGATCGGCGACGGCACCGGCGTCGGCAAGGGCCGGGAATCGTCCGCCATCATCCTCGACAACTGGTTTCAGGGGCGGCGCAAGGCCGTCTGGATCTCGAAGTCCGACAAGCTCGTCGAGGATGCCCAAAGGGATTGGGGCGCGCTCGGCATGGAGCGTTTTCTGATCGTGCCGCTGTCGCAGTTTCCACAGGGACAGCCGATCACGCTCGATGAGGGCATCCTATTTACCACCTATGCCACGCTGCGCTCCGACGCCCGCGGAGCAAGGGTTTCCAGGGTCGAGCAGATCGTCCAATGGTTGGGAAAAGACTTTGATGGAGTGGTCATTTTCGACGAGGCGCATGCCATGCAAAACGCTGCCGGCGGCAAGGGAGAACGCGGTGACGTCAGCCCGTCCCAACAGGGCCGCGCCGGGCTGCGGCTGCAACACGCCCTGCCCAACGCCCGCATCGTCTACGTCTCGGCAACCGGCGCGACCACGGTGCATAACCTCGCCTATGCGCAGCGCCTCGGCCTCTGGGGCGGCGAGGATTTTCCGTTCTCGACCAGAGCCGAGTTCGTGGAGGCGATCGAGGCCGGCGGCGTCGCGGCCATGGAGGTTCTCGCCCGCGACCTGCGCGCGCTCGGCCTCTACACGGCCCGCTCCCTGAGCTTCGCCGGTGTCGAATACGAGCTGCTGGAGCACGCGCTGACCCCCGAGCAGACCCGCATCTACGATGCCTATGCCGGAGCCTTCGCGATCATTCACAACAATCTGGACGCGGCGATGCAGGCCGCCAACATTACCGGCTCCTCCGGCACGCTGAACCGGCAGGCGAAATCGGCGGCGCGCAGCGCCTTCGAGTCCGCCAAGCAGCGGTTCTTCTCGCACCTCCTCACCTCGATGAAGACCCCGACGCTGATCCGCTCGATCACCGCGGATCTGGACGCGGGCCATTCGGCCGTCATCCAGATCGTCTCGACCGGCGAGGCCCTTATGGAGCGGCGGCTGGCCGAACTGCCCACGGAGGAATGGGGCGACGTGCGCGTGGACATCACTCCGAGGGAGTATGTTCTGGACTACCTCGCCCATTCCTTCCCGGTTCAGCTCTACGAGCCGTTCACCGACTCGTCGGGGAACCTGTCCTCGCGCGCCGTCATGCGCAACGGCCAGCCGGTCGAAAGCCGCGAAGCGGTCGCCCGCCGCGACGCCCTGATTGCCAAGCTCGCCAGCCTGCCGCCGGTTCCCGGCGCGCTCGACCAGCTCATCCAGCACTTCGGGACGGATACCGTCGCCGAGGTGACGGGCCGGTCGCGCCGCATCGTGCGCAAGGCCGGCAACGGCGTCACCATCGACCGGCTCGTGGTCGAGAACCGGGCAGCTTCGGCCAACCTCGCCGAAACCCAGGCGTTCATGGACGACGCCAAGCGCGCCCTGGTCTTCTCCGATGCCGGCGGAACCGGGCGCTCGTATCACGCGGAACTGTCGGCGAAGAACACGAGGCTGCGCGTCCATTATCTCCTCGAAGCCGGCTGGAAGGCGGACACCGCCATCCAGGGGCTCGGCCGCACCCACCGGACCAACCAGAAGCAACCGCCGCTGTTCCGGCCGATCTCGACCAATGTGAAGGCCGAGAAGCGGTTCTTGAGCACCATCGCGCGCCGCCTCGACACGCTGGGCGCGATCACGCGCGGCCAGCGCCAGACGGGCGGCCAGGGTCTGTTCCGGCCCGAGGACAATCTGGAATCGCACTACGCGCGCGATGCGCTGCGCCAGCTCTATCTCCTTCTTGTCCGCGGCAAGGTCGAGGGCTGCTCGCTCGAACGGTTCGAGGCCGCGACCGGCCTGAAGCTGATGGACGACAACGGCATCAAGGACGATCTGCCGCCGATCACCACGTTTCTCAATCGCTTGCTCGCGCTGACGATCGAGCTTCAGGGCGTTCTCTTCACCGTGTTCGAGCAGCTCCTGACAGCGCGCATCGAGGGCGCGATCGCGTCCGGCACCTATGATACCGGGCTCGAAACGCTGCACGCCGAGAGCTTCGTCGTCACCGACCGCCAGACGATCTACACCCATCCGCGCACCGGCGCGGAAACCCGCCTGCTCACGATCGCCGAGCGCCAGCGCAACCGGCCGGTCTCGCTCGAGGCTGCGCTTTCCGAACTCGCCGATTTGCGCGCGCGGCTCCTCGTCAACGAACGGTCGGGCCGCGCCGCCGTGCAGATCCCGACCACTTCGGTCATGCTCGATGACGGCGAGGTCGACCGGCGCATCCGGCTGATCCGGCCAATGGAAGCGCACAACATCCCGATCCGGCTGATGGCCGGAACCGGATGGGTCGAGGTCGAGCGCGACGCCTTCGCCTCGGCCTGGGTGGCCGAGGTCGCAACCGTCCCGGAGTTTTCCGAAAGCACCCTGCATATGGTGACGGGCCTGCTCCTGCCGATATGGAAGCGTCTGCCGCACGAATCCACCCGCGTCTATCGGCTCCAGACGGACGCCGGCGAGCGCATCATCGGCCGCCGGGTCTCGCCGGCCTGGGCCGCGCAGGCCACCGAAACCGGCGTCACCACGCTCGCGCCGGAGGACGCCTTCGCCGCGCTGACGGACGGCCGCACCGTCCTCGATCTCGCCGAGGGCCTCCAGCTTCGCCGCGTTCGCGTCATGGGCGCCCATCGCATCGAGCTGTCGGGCTTCACCGACACGATGCGCGATCGCCTGACGGCCTATGGCCTGTTCCACGAGATCATCTCGTGGAAGCTCAGGATGTTCGTGCCGACCGATGCGTCGGGCGTCGACGTGCTCGCCCGCGTCCTCGACCGCTGGCCGGTCGAGCGCATCGGCGAGCGGGAGGCGGCGTAATGTCAAGGCTCGACGCCTCCGAACTGGCGATCCGTCTCGGCCGAAGGGCCGAGGCGGTATGCCGGCACTACCTCTCCAATGGTCGCCGCGAGGGACGCTACTGGCTCGTCGGCGACATCAACAACACGCCCGGCCGCTCCATGTATGTGCGGCTGACCGGCCCCGACTCCGGCAAGGGGGCGGCGGGAAAATGGACCGATGCGGCCGTGCCCGATGCACATGGCGATCTCCTCGATGTCATCGCGGCGGCGATCGGGCGCAACGACTTCCGCGACGTCGCCGCAGAGGCGCGGCGCTTTCTGGCCTTGCCCGATCCCGATCCGCCGGAACGGTCCAACGACGACCGAACACCGGCCCCGTCAGGATCACGCGAGGCGGCGCGACGGCTCATTGCCATCTCCCAGCCTATCCGGGACACGATCGCGGAGACCTATCTGCGCGGTCGCGGCATCACCGCCCTGCACGATCTCGGCAGCCTGCATTTCCATCCCGGCTGCTACTATCGTCCCGAAGGCTCGCGCGTCACCCAGGCGCTTCCGGCGATGGTCGCCTCCGTCACAGACCTCCGGGACACGATCACCGGCGCGCATCGCACCTGGCTTGCCCCCGACGGAAGCGGCAAGGCAGCCGTCGAAACCCCGCGTCGGGCGATGGGCGAACTTCTCGGCAACGGCGTCCGGTTCGGTCGGTCGGGCGTCGTCATGGCTGCTGGCGAGGGCATCGAGACGGTGCTGTCGGTCCGCTCGGGCCTGCCCCGCATGCCGATGATCGCCGCGCTCTCTGCGGCTCACCTCGCCGCCATCCTGTTCCCGGCAGGACTGCGCCGGCTCTATGTTGTGCGCGATCGAGACCCGGCCGGCGACGGTGCGAGGGACAGCCTGATCGCCAGCGCAAGCGAGGCCGGGATCGAGGCGATCGGGCTCGCGCCACGCGGGGGCGATTTCAACGACGATCTGCGCGATGGCGGCATTGATGCTCTCGTGGCGGCGCTGAAGGACCAGCTCCACCCCGACGATGCGGTCCGTTACCTCTGCGGTTGAGCGAACCTGATCCGCGATGGGCGACGCGACCGGCGCGATCTCGTCGGGTCGTGAGGACCCGTTGTCACCATGTCGGAGAGGCCGGCGACCTTGGCCTTCTGAGAGGGCGAGCGGCCCACAAACGGGCCGGACAGGCAATGGCCGCGTCCGGCTAATTTCCGCCGGCGGGGGCGAGCCCCGCCTTTGCAGCGCGAAACAAATTAGCCGGACCCGGCCATCAAGGCCCCCGCGAAGGCGCGGGGACTGCCAGACCGTCCCGCCCGTGGGCTTTCGTCGCCATGAAGGCCGCGGCGGTCGCGGCTTCCCGAACACGGAGGCACCCGAGATGACCCACAACGACGACGATTTCGAGCCGGTCCACACCTCGTCCCCCACCGATCACGTCCTCAACGAATTGCAGCTATACGGCTACCGCCCCTTCGAGGATGAACCCGATCCGCGCCCCTTGCCCGAAGGCAACATGGTCGCAACCGCCGTCGCAGACATCTTCGACGCCCTGGTGGCCACGCTCGGCGAGACCCGCCTCGAACCCGACCTTGACGAACTGCTCTGGGGCCAGGTCAACCTGTTCCACCGCGCCGTGAGCCGGGTCGAACGCGAGCTTGACGACAACGAGCAGGCCCAGCGCCGCCTTCAGCGGGAGCAGGACGGCAGCGAGGTGAAATCCGTCGAGCTGGAGCGGCTCACGGCCGAAGGGCAGAGCATGATCGAGCGGCGCGACGCCTTCGAGCTGATGCGCGATCTCGCCAGCGATTGCTTCGAGCGCCAGACCGGCACGCCCTGGCGTCCGCGCAGCGGCTCGATGGTCAACCATCGCAACCTCACCGCCGCGGTGGTCGACAGCCGGGATTTCCTTGCCGCCAAGCGTCGGGCCGAAACCGAGCTGATGCTGCCCGCCGGCCCGGTGATCGTGGTCTCCGGCGGCACCGACTTCAACGACCATCACCTCATCTGGGCGAAGCTCGACCAGGTTCGGGCCAAGCACCCGACGATGGTGCTGATGCACGGCGGCTCGAAATCCGGGGCGGAGAAGATCGCGGCCCGCTGGGCCGACAACCGCAAGGTCACGCAGATCCCGCTGCCGCCGGACTTCAAGAAATACCCGGCGAAGCAAGCGCCCTACAAGCGCAACGACGTGATGCTCGAAACCCTTCCGGTCGGCGTTCTCGTCTTCGGAAACGGCGGCATCCAGGGCAACATCTATGACAAGGCCCGCAAGCTCGGCATCCCCGCCAAGCAATACGAGGGCGGCGCGTGAGCGCCGCCTTCCCCCGGCCGCTCCCGAGCGGCCGGTTTACCGCCGTCCCGCGAACCGACAGGCCGCAGGACTTGACTGCAACGCCGGCCGCAGTATCAAATACTTGCAGCGAGACCAGGCGAAACAGCTCAGACCCAGGCGGTGCATAGCGCAGAGACGGCCTGTCAACAGTCCATCGACCGTGGAGGCTATCATGACGCTTATCCTGCTTGCGATCTCCGCAATCATCACCTTCTGCTTCATCGCCTGGCATCTGGCGATCTTCGCCCTGCCGTTCATGGTCGGGCTGACCGCGTTCCAATGGGTCTATGCGAGCGAGGCCGGTTTCGTCTGGTCCGGCCTTGCCGCACTCGGCGCGGCCCTCGCCTCGGTGGTTCTCGTCATCGCCGTCGTCGGCCTTGCCCGGAATCTCGCCGTGCGCCTCGTGGCACTCGCCGTCTTCGCGGTCCCGGCCTTCCTTGCCGGTTATGCCCTGATCTACGGCATCCTCAAGCACGGCACCGATTCCGCGCTCCTGCTCAACTCGGCCGGCATCGTCGCCGGGCTCGTCATCGGCATCGCGGCGATCGTCAATCTCAACGCCCTCGGCGAATCCGCGCTGTCCCGTTAGCCGGCGGCGGGCCTTCGGCCCCGCCCCGCCGGCACGGTATTGTCGGCGGGACCGCCGCGCTAGGGCGCGCGGCAATCCCACATTCCTCTGGGAGCATCGGATCGGTCCCGAAAACCGGACCCACTTTTCGGTCCGATGCTCCCGGAACGAAAGGGGGGCACAGCCGCCCCTCTCGCGCTCTCCCCAAGGGTGCAGGGCGAGCCCCGCCCCCTTCGACCCCCACCCATGAAAGGGGGTGCGCCACCCCCTTCCAAACCATCCCCATTCCGATACGGACACGGCGTCTGGTCGACGCCGTGGTTGCTCCTCTCTCTCTGACGTCCGATCATGCGCGCGGCCATCCGGTGTAAAGGACGTCGCGGCACCTCCAATTTTCAGTTCCGTCCGAAGACGTTCGCAACAGAAAATCGGTTCCTCCGCTCGCCGCATGGCGGCCGCTTGCGCGGTCCCTGACACCTCTGCCCGCCAGCGCAGACTCCTTCCGTCAGAACGAAAAGGAGACATTTATGCCTAAGCTCGACTTCCTCGATTTCAGCGAGAAATTCACCAGATTTGCGACCGAGGTTCGCGCGAACCGCACCAGATGCGACACACGCTTTGCCCAGGTCGTCCACGTCCGGCTGGCCGATGCACTCGACCGCCTTGCCGGATACTGCCGGGAAGGCCATCAGGCCGAAACGATGCTGCGGACAGAGGCCGATCCGGCCGCCCGCGAGGCACTCGAGGAGACCATCAACTTTTGCGTGGGCGATCTCGAAACCAGCGGCGGCGGATTCTATCCGTGGCACCTGCTGGACCGCATCGACCCCGAGATGGATTGGGGCGGGTACATAGATCCCAGCGCGGAGATGTGGTGCCCCAGCCCGATCCCGGCGAGGTTCACCGTCGACGACAAGCACCTTTGCGGCCTCGGTGAGATCATCAAGCGGATCGCCGCCGATACCGGCATCCGCTTCACCACCTATCTCTACTACGATTGCATCGGACCGGAAGGAGCGGGTGGCCTCGATCCCGAGATCTACGAGAAGCCCCTCGGCAACGACCTATACCGATAGCCTCGACGAGGCGGCGGGCGGCGCAAGCCGCCCGCCGCCTTCTGCATGTGCTGCCAGCCATGCCAGCCGGAGCGACCGGCCGGCATCGCCTGCGAAAGAAGGGCGCGCCCCTCCTTCGCGCATCCTCCCCTGGAAAGGGGTGTCACACCCCCTTCCAGGCCATCCCCGGATCTAGCGTGCATCGCCTTCGGCGATCATCCTGCTCTCGATGTCAGGGGAAAGAAAACTCCGCCCTCTCTCCCCAGCAAGGCCACGCCGCCGGTGTCCCCGTCCTTCCGCGCTGCGCTTGTGCAGGCCGGGTGATCCCCCTCCGCCGCCCCGGCCTTGCCCCCCTCTCACCCGCTGCTCCGCGCGAACTCGGGAAGCAGGAGCGGGCGCCTGCTTCCGCAGAATGACCCGGCTTCGCCATCGAGAGGACTTCGACATGACCGATTTCAATCCCACTGCGCTTCTGCAATCCATCAAGCGTCTGCGCCATAGGGCGCTGCTCGGCCGCGACGACAGCACGACCACCTTCATGCGCAACCTCTATGGCCGACTGCTCGACAAGCTCGATCTGATGGCCGCCGATCTTGTCGACGAGATCGCAACCTTCGAGGAACTGGACCGCGACCGAAAGGCGTCCGAGGCTGGCGAGTCGTTGTTCTATTTCTACTATATCTGCACACCCTTCGAGCGCAGATGGATCGAGCACGGCCCGATTTCGGTGCTGGACGACATCACCATCTTTGCCCGTATCGAAGATGACGCTTGCCTCATCGACCTGAACTATACCGAGGTTCCGGCCACCGAGCTGGGCGAACTGCCCGCGCTGCTCGAGGCGATCCGGCAGGAAACCGGCGTCACCTTCATCGCCGCCCGCGTCTGAACCGATGGAGGGCAGGCCACGCCTGCCTTCCTTCATCATCGCGGAACGCCGGACAAGCCGGGGGCGACCATCGCCTTGGTGAAGGGAAAAGGGGGGCAAGCCGCCCCTCGCAAAGCTCACCCCCATGAAGGAAGGGCATGGCCCCTCCTTCAAACATCCTCCCCTGGAAAGGGGTGTAACACCCCCTTCCAGACCTTCCCCGCTCCAATGCGGTCGCGGCCCCTCGTCGGGGCCGCGGGCTACCTCTCTCTCTGACGTCCTATTTTACGCCAGGCCATCCGGTGTAAATGATGATCGGCACCTCCAATTTTCCTCCGCCGGCCCATGGCCGACTCCACAAAATCGGTTCCTCCGATCCCCGCGAAGCGGCCGCTTGCGCGGTCATTGACACCTCTGGCCTACAGCGTGGCCCACCTTTCGTCAGAAACGAAAGGAGAACTTTATGACCTATCGCAAGATCATCACCATCGACGGCGGCAGCGCGCAATACTGGAGGGACCGGAAGGAAGGCTTCCGGCTCATCCGCGAGGCCGAAGAGGCCATCGAGCACCTGAAGCACGAGCCGATGTATATCCGCGGCAGGTGGGACGACGAATACGGCGACTTCGAGCCGGTCGAAAATCTCGCCCCATTCGACAGGGTGGATGAGGCGATCGCGGCGATCGAAGCCAATGAGACGGCGGTGAGTATCCTCATCGCGCAGCGCCGCACCTGCATCGGCGACTGGAAGGTCCGCGCGGTGATCTACGCGCTGGCGAGGATCGACGGGGACGACCCGGAGAGCGACTACGAACTGCTGCACGGCCCGGACTGATACGGTTCGGCCAGCGACAGGCGGCTTCGGCCGCCTGTCGCCTTTGCTTTGATGTCCTTGCGATTCCGGCCGGATCGACCGGCCATCCTCGCATACGAAAGGGGGCCGAACGCCCCCTCTCGCGCTCACCCCATGAAGGGGAAGGGCCTTGCCCCTCCCCCTCAAACACCCCTACCCATGGGAAGGAGGGACGGTTCCCTCCACCTCCTTCCCAAACCCTTCCTCCCCTCCCGGAAGATGCTCGGCCGGCCGCTTCGACAACGGGATCGGAACGCCGGTGATCTGCCGAACCTCTGGGTTTCCGATCACTGGAGCCATGCCGTCGAGAATGAATTGCGTCGTCGCTTTCGTTCTTCTGCGTCGACGGCGACGCCCGCGTGCTGAGCGAGACCGTCGTGTGGCCCGGAACGCGCCATACGGCCCAAACGGTCGAACCTGTCGCGGCCTTCCACCGGGCGCATGAACGAAGGCCCTTCCGCACGGCAGCGTTCTCGAATCCGCCGTGAGCGTGGCGCGATGCCATAGGGTCTCCGGCGATAGCCCGGCACTTGACCCGTCGACATCATCGCATCGAGGCGGAAGGCGGAGCCGGTGGCACATCCGAACCGGCGCCGTGACGGAAGGCGATCGAGGCGTTGTCGGAGCCGTGCGTCCGTCGTGCGTCGAGGATCATGTTGGCAGCATCGGTCTCCGCGTTGGCTATCGCGGAATGACCAATCCCTCCTCCTCAGCGATCCCCTAAGTCCGTTCGGTTTCCACCAGCAACCCCCGCAGCTCCCAGCCGTGTTGCCGCGCGAGCGCGGCTGCCCGCCCCACCTGGGGCTTTAGGGGCAAGCTGCCGAAGGATCGGCAGTTGCGGGAGTCTCCCGACGGCCTTGGCCGGGTCTCGTCGGAGGGACGGTCCCTCCGGCAAGAGCAAACGGAGACCTAGAATGACCAACATCGTGATCCTCAATGGCAACGTCGGCCAGGACCCTGAGACCAACACCTACGACCGCACCCAGGTCACGCGCTTCAGCATGGCCACCTCGCGGCCCCGCTACTCCAACGGCGAGATCATCCGCGACAAGAATGGCCGTGCGGAGCAGGAAACGGAATGGCACCGCGTGACCGCCTTCAACGGCGTCGCCAAGTCGCTCCGCAAATGCGTGAAGGGCATGCGCGTCCTGGTGGAAGGCCGCAACAAGACCACCCGCTGGACCGACAAGGACGGCGCGGTCCACTACACGACCGAGGTGATCGCCGAGAGGGTCACGTTCCTCTCCTGGCCGAAGCCGAAGAACGAAAACGACGACGGCAAGTTCATCGAAGACGACGAGATTCCGTTCTGATCGGAACCTCGAAGGCCCGGCGGTATCCACCGCCGGGCCTTTTCCCATGCTCGCGGCCGGCTCCCGCATCTTGGCGACGGCGCGCCGCAGCACCAGCGCGCCGCCCTGGCGGCGAGATCCGCACGATCGCCGGTCTCACCCTGGACGGCCCCATGCGAACTCGATGCGGCCATCGCATGGCATAGCCATCGCCTTCACATTCCCGAAACGAGCGCACGCAGCGAGGATGCCGCGATTGGCGCGCCGCAAAGCCCGACCAGCGAGCGAATGGCGAGACTTCCCGGCTCCGGCAACAGCCTCGGCAGCGCGAACGCCAGCTCCGGGATTCTTGGCGGAACCACCCCGCTCTTGGAGGCTGACCTTGGTTTCAATCCCGGCCTTCCACGATCAACCCCGCAAGGGGGTCCGCTACGCGCGCGTGCGGCCCTTCCGGCCACGGCCTCCAGGGTGATCGCGGCCGCGACCAAAACCCATCGGGCGCCTGTCGAGCGGGGATGGTCCCCGCCACCAGAACGGGAGCCGGAAATGTCGCTTGCAGATGCCCACGCCCTCGCCTTCAGCCTCGCCTCGACCCTGATGGTCTCGATCGTCATCTTCCGCGCCGGCGACGGCACCATGGGCGTGATGCCCGCCGCCGAATATGACGGCGACGACGACACCATCGTCAACGAGGTGGACCCCTTTGCCCCCTAGCGGGCGATGCCGGGCCGCCACCGGCCCGGCGGCGGCCGCCGCCGCCACGCATCTCGACTGGAAGCGCCGGGCGAATCAGACGGAAGCACGGCATCGGCGCGACCGCGCCGGACGGCGATAATGGGTCGATTCTACTGGCAACTCCGGCTATTATAGCCGTAGTTCTGGCACGAGGCTCAGTGCCGGTGGGAGGTGATCGTGTATGATCACCGCCCAACAGACACGGGCCGCGCGCGCACTACTGAGCTGGACACAGGAGATGCTCGCCGACAGGGCCGCCGTTTCGCTGACCGCGCTCAAGCGCATGGAGTCGGTCAACGGCGAACGTGTCTTCGAGACCACCGCCGACAGGGTTCGCAGGGCTCTGGAAGCGTCGGGCATCGTCTTCATCAACTCCGGCCCGAATATCGGGGTGATGATGGATGTCACGCACACAGCCAACAGCCGCTGACGCGATCGCAGCAAATCCGCCACGGACCATCGCGTTCACCCTTCTCGATGAATCGGCGTTTACCGATCACATCTTTGCGATATTGTGCGCGCCAAAATCCAGAACGTCGCAACCGGGGGAAGGACGTGATGGCGACGCTATCCTATCGTGACGAGGCGCCGAGCGGCGATCTTCTCACGGACTATGACCGCGCGCATGTGAAGCTCTATTGCCGCCTGCTCGATGCCGAGGCGGACGGTGCCGATTGGCAAGAAGCCGTGGAAGTCCTGTTCGGACTCGATCCCCAGGCCGAACCCGAACGCGCCCGCAGGGTTCACGAGACCCACCTTGCCCGCGCGCACTGGATGACCGAACACGGCTACAAGATCCTGCGCCTCGGCCGCCCGAACTGAACCATCGTCGATCATCGTATTGCCGGCAGGCGAAGGCGCTTTGCGGCGGCAGGTTCTTGATCGGCGACCGACTCGCCCGGATCATTCTCCCGTTTGACGTGTGTTTTCAGTAGTGCGGGAGGAGTATCATGAGACCCGACACGTCGCATTGGCGGGAGGAGTCCGCCTACGACTTCATGGATCAGGCCGGCGTCGACAACCTCGCCTGGGAGTGCCTGCGCCGAAACGGAGACTACCAGCAGGACTATCGTGTTCTCAGGGGAGCCGGCAGCCTCGATCAGCGACTGCCCGAACCGATGGAGCGCCGCTGGGGGTTACGATTTCGCGGCCCGGCCACGCCTCTCGGGCTTTAACCAGCCCGTTCTCTGGAGCGAAACGGTCGATACCGCCGTCCTGCGCCTTGCCGGCAGTCCTGTTCCGCCGCGCGAGGGCAGCGCAACCCTGCGCGCCTTCCTCTCAGGCGAGGTGAGGATCACGCCGGAGGAACTCCACCTCCTGCTGCGCGAGGTCGGTCCCGGCCTGCATCTGGTCGCCGACCCCACGATCCAGCCCGACGATCCGCTGGCGATCTCGATACCGATCGACCCTGACGGTCTCGACCGCCTTGCCGCCGCCGACCGCCTGCTGCGGCACCTGGCAGGCTACCGGGTTCCACGCGACCAGCGCATGACGGCCCAGCAACGACGACGGCTCAAGGCGATGCTGCGCGCCGTCGACGCCCGCCGGCATCGCGCCAGCCAGCGCGAAATCGCCCAGGTTCTGTTCGGTGTCGATCGGATCGCCGAGGAACAATGGCAATCCTCGCCGTTCCGCGACACCGTGCGAGACCTCCTCCGTGACGGCGCCGCCATGATCGCGGGCGGCTATCTCAAGCTCCTGCGCTTCCGCCGCCGATCCTGACCGCCAACGATCAGGGTGGGGAATTTCGGCACCCCTCAATTTCCCCCACTCCCTGCGCTCCCTTCCTTCGCCACCGTGGCCCCTGACCGCCGCTCCACCCGAGCGGCACACCCCGAAGCCACGGAGGCAGCCATGTACCCCAATCCCGCTCTTTTGCCGCCGCGCTTTCTGCGCACCAAGGACGCCGCCGAGTTTCTCGGCCTTTCGCCCCGCACCCTGGAGAAGCACCGGACCTATGGCACCGGGCCGCTGTTCCGCAAGCTCGGCGGCCGTGTCGTCTATGCGATCGACGAGCTGGAAGCCTGGGCCGACAAGGGAACCGTTTCCTCCACGTCCGATCCTCGCGGCAGCGTTCTGGCCGCCCTTCCCAGCAACAGGCAGCATCCTCCCGTTTCGGGCCGCGCCGCGCGCTGAGGGTGTCACTTATGTCCCGACGCCTTCCCAGCTCCGAGCGGACGCGCCTCGACCCGTTCGTCATCGCCACAGGCGACGCCAGCCCGCGAGATCAGCGCGACCTCATGGAGCGCCCCTTCTTCTCGCTGGCGAAGTCCCGGCGCACCGTGCCGATCCTCTACGAAGCCGGCGCGGTGCGTGTCGAGGTCTTCGCCGTGCCGGAGCACGGCATGGCAACCATCTGGGACGCGGACATCCTGATCTGGGCCGCAGGCCAGATCGTCGAGGCCGAGAACCTCGGTCTTGCGACCTCGCGCTTCCTCCGCTTCACGCCCTATCACCTCCTCACGGCCATCGGACGCGAGACCGGCGCCAGTGACTACAAGCTGCTCAAGGCCGCTCTGACCCGGCTGCAATCGACCTCGATCCGCACAACGATCCGCAATGGCGAGCATTGGCGGCGGCATCAGTTCTCCTGGGTCAACGAATGGGAGGAACTCACCCGCCTCGACGGCCGGGTCGAGGGCATGGAGCTGGTCCTCCCCGATTGGTTCTATCGCGGCGTCATCGACCGCTCGCTCGTGCTGGCGATCGACGCGGACTACTTCCGGCTCAAAGGCGGGATCGAACGCTGGCTCTACCGCGTCGCCCGCAAGCACGCCGGCCGCCAGCCGCAGGGGTGGGTGTTCGACCTCCACCACCTCCATGAGAAATCCGGGAGCCTCGCGCGCGTCTCCGACTTCGCGCTCCAGATCCGCCGCATCGCCAAACGCCAGCCGCTGCCCGGCTATCGGCTCGGCATCGAGCGCGACGGACGCCGCGAAATGCTGCGCTTCCTGCCCGCGCCGTTATCCACAGGGCTTGTGGATAAAGGTGTGGAAACCATCGGGAGATCACACGCACGACCCTTCGGGAGATCGCACGCAAACCCTTCGGGAGATCACACGCAAAAACCCCAGCTAACGCTTTGGCCCGAAACGACGATTCCCGGCCTTAACTTAGAGTCTAACAATAATACTAACTTTGAAGGGCGCGCGCGCGAGGTGGATAACCTCATCCGCGACACCGCCCGAAGCCTTAGCGTAGCCGCGAAAAAAAGCGCGCCGTTCGCGCTTTCTACACCGCAAAATCCGAACAAGTCCGACGACGCGGACGTCCCTTCGTCCGACGCGCCCCGGCTCCCTCTCGATCTGCCGGGAGGCCGCCGATGATCGTCGCGTTGCTCAATCAAAAGGGAGGCGTCGGCAAGACGACGCTGGCGCTGCATCTCGCTGGTGAACTGGCGATGCGCGGCAACCGCGTCACCCTGATCGACGCCGACCCGCAGGGCTCGGCCCTCGACTGGTCCCAGCAACGCTCGCGCGAGGGCTTGGCCCGCGCGTTCGGCGTCGTCGGCCTGGCGCGCGACACGCTGCACCGTGAAGCCCCCGAGCTTGCCCGCGACGTCGATCACGTCGTCATAGACGGCCCACCTCGCGTCGCCGGCCTCATGCGCTCGGCGCTGCTCGCCGCCGATCTCGTGCTGATCCCCGTGCAGCCGTCGCCGCTCGACGGCTGGGCCTCGGCCGAGATGCTGGCGCTGCTCGCCGAGGCCCGCATCTACCGGCCGCAGCTCGTCGCCCGTTTCGTGCTCAATCGCTGCGGCGCGCGCACCGTCATCGCCCGCGAGACGGCCGAGACGCTGGCCGACCATGATCCGCCCCTGCTCGCCGCCACGGTCGGCCAGCGTGTCGTCTTCGCCGACGCTGCCCAGACCGGACGGCTCGCCTCGGACATCGACCGCCAGTCGCCCGCCGCGCGCGAGATCGCGGCGCTGGCGGCCGAGGTCGCGCGTCTCGGCGTCGGGAGGGCCGCGCCATGATGGTGCTCCCCGAAATCATCCTGTCCGGCGACTGCCGCGATCGCATGCCGGCGCACGGCCCCTACGACATGATCCTCGCCGATCCCCCTTACGGGGACACATCGCTCGCCTGGGATCGCCGCGTCGAGGGCTGGCTGACGCTCGCGCGCGCCGCGCTTGCGCCGACCGGCTCAATGTGGGTCTTCGGCTCGCTGCGCAGCTTCATGGCGACCGCCGACCGCTTCGCTGACGCCGGGTTGCGGCTAGCCCAGGAGATCGTCTGGGAGAAGCAGAACGGCACCAGCTTTCACGCCGACCGCTTCAAACGGGTCCACGAGCTGGCCGTCCAGTTCTATCGCGCCGAGACGCCCTGGCGCGACATCTACAACGACCCACAGACGACGCCCGACGCGACGGCCCGCACCGTCCGGCGCAAACAGCGCCCGCCCCATACCGGCCAGATCGACGCCGGCCACTATGTTAGCCAGGACGGTGGGCCGCGCCTGATGCGCTCGGTCATCTACCTGCGCAACTGCCACGGCCGCGCTATCCACCCGACCGAGAAGCCATCCGCCCTTCTCGAAATCCTCATCCGCACGAGCTGCCCGGAAGGTGGCCTGGTCGGCGATTGGTTCGCCGGCTCCGGCGCGGCCGGGGAAGCCTGCCGGCTCTCCGGCCGGCGCTATATCGGCTGCGAGATCGACCCCACGATGGCCGACCGTGCCCGCGACCGCATCGCCACCGTGCTGCCGTTCCATGACGGAGGCCCGTCATGACGGCCGGCACGGACAAGCGCGGTTTCGCTACACGCCCGGCCGATCCCGATCGCTGGATCAAGGCCAGCAATACGCCATCAGCGCGCTCCGATGCCGCAGATGCCTATTCGGCGCGGCTGACCGTGGACATCACGCCGGCGTTGCGAGGCCGCATCAAGATCGCGGCCTTCCAGCGCGGCGTCACGGTCGCCGACATGCTGCGCGACCTCTTCGCACGGGAGTTCCCGCCTGCCGATGGGGGCACGCCATGACCGGCTTCGACAACCGCCGCATGGGCGGCAATGCGCTGCCGAACGACGCGCCGCCCTTCACCACGCTGGTTCATCTCACATGGGAGGAAGGCCGGATCGAGCACCGCATCCGCTTCGGCCATCCGATCTACCAGCGGACGATCGACCGGCGCAGCCGCGTCGTCGGCTTCGCGCCGAACAGCGTCTTCGCCTTCGTCCGCTGGGCGTCAAACGACTACGGGACCGTCGTGTCGCGCGTGGACATTCTGCGCGCCATCGGACGCGGCGAGCCGTTCCAGACGCTCCCCTTCGTGCGCCCTGGCGGCGACCTCCTCCTCAAGCTCCATGGCTGGCCGAAGGTCGAGCGCGTGCTCCAGCTCGTCGATGCGATCGAGGCGCTTGACATCGACGCGGCAGACGCTGCGCCGGCATATTGGCGGCACGTCCACAACCGGCTGATCGCCGGTGCGGAACCGCACCTCTATACGCGCGAACAGCACGACGCCTGGCGCACGCGCCGGAGCATCCTGCCATGAGCCCGCGCCACGTCACGCTCATCGCCACGCTCGCCGGTGCGGCGCTGATCGCCGCGCCCGTCGTCACCGGCCAGGCGCCGCGCTTCATCTGGAACGCATCGCCGAGCGTTCCGATCGGGCTCTACGGGATCGCCCCGGCCGGCGCGATCGAGGTCGGCGATCTGGTCGCGGTGCTGCCGCCCGACGACCTCGCCGCCTTCCTCGCCGCGCGCGGCTACCTGCCGCGCGGCGTGCCGCTCCTCAAGCGCGTCCTGGCGCTGCCGGGCGCCGAGGTCTGCCGCCGCGGCGCGACCGTGATCGCCTACGACCACGCCTATGGCGAGGCGCAGGCCCGCGACCGCTTCGGCCGCGACCTGCCGCAATGGCACGGCTGCCGCGTCATCGCCGAGGGCAAGGTGTTCCTGATGAATTGGGACGCCGCCGACAGCCTCGACGGCCGGTATTTCGGACCGCTTCCCCGCACCTCCATCACCGCCCGCGTAACGCCGATCTGGACCGACGAATACGGCGACGGCCGCTTTCGCTGGCGCTTCACCGATCCGGCCCTTGAGCCGTGAGCCTTCCGCAACCAGCACTCAAAGGAGACTTGACCATGGCAAATCTCGGGGACTTCACCCGCACGGAGACCGGCTTCACCGGGCGCTTCGAGGGGCTCGGAATCGAAGGGCCGCTCACCTTCGTTCCGGCCAAGCCTTCGGAGGCCGAGAACGCGCCGACCTATCGCATCCTGCTCGGCGGCGAGAACGGCCGCGACATCGGCGCGGGCTGGTCGCATGTCGGCGAAAAGGCCGGCGAGTTCGTCTCGATCGAGATCTATAGCCCGCTGTTCGGATGGCTGCGCGCCAACCTGTTCCGCGACAGCGACGACGACGACACCGCCTGGAGCCTCCACACCAACGACCAGCGGACCAAGCGCGCCGAAGGGACCGGCAAGTGACGGATCAACGTCATGCCGGCGTCGGACGGCGTTCTTCCGTCCGGCGTCCGGCTCTCCTCCTTCTCCTTTCCGGCCTGCTTCTCGGCCTCGCGCCAGCGCCCGCGATCCGTGCTCAAACCGGGCAGGCCGCGCAGCCGGTAGTCGGCGGCCCGTATGCCATCGACATCGCCGAGGCGGCGCACCGCTTCGGCATCCCGGCCGGCTGGATCGCGGCTGTCCTCGCCGCCGAGAGCGATGCCGATCCGACCGCCGTATCGCCGGCCGGCGCCATGGGCCTGATGCAGCTCATGCCCGCGACATGGGATGAACAGCGCGCGCTCCATCGGCTCGGCAGCGATCCGTTCCAGCCGCGCGACAACATTCTTGCGGGAGCGGCCTACCTGCGCGCCATGTGGGACCGCTACCGCACCATCACCGACATGCTCGGCGCCTACAATTTCGGTCCCGGCCGGTATGACGAATACCTTGCCGGTGAGCGTGGCCTGCCGCCAGAAACGCGCGATTACATCGCCGCGCTCGCGCCCGTTCTCGCCGGTGAGCCGCTCGCGCCGGGCGCACTCGCCGGTCCGCCGCGCGTCACCGACTGGCGCGAAGCTCCCCTCTTCGTCACGGCACCGGCTGGCTCGGAACATTCTCCCGGCCTGCACGGCGAACGCAGCGCCGGCGCACCTTCGGATGCGCCTGCCGCATCGCCCGCTTCGCTCGCGCCGGCCCCGGCCGAGGCCCTGTTCGTCGCGCGATCCGGTTCGGGAGGCGCGCCATGAGCTGGATCGCACAGTTTCGCGCTGTAGCGGAGCGCCGGAAAGGAAAGGAAGGGTCGCGGGCCGGAAGGGGCACGGCGACTGGAATACGGCAAGGTAAAAGCGCCTGCGCAAACCACCGTCAAGCCATTGGAATGGCTTGGTGTTTTGCGCATATGGCGGTCGGTCGTGCATACGCATGGGCGATTTTGCCAGCAAAATCAACGCCACTTCGTATGTGCGGCTTCGCCGTGCCTCGTTGGAGGCGCGCATGAGTGGCGACGACAACGAGTTTCGCATCCGCCCCGGCAAGCCGCGCTCGACCCGCGCGCCGCGCGCCAAGACTTTCATCAATCAGGTGCTGCGCGCCGCCAAGCAGGCGAGCAACGCGCCCGCCAGCGGATCGGCATCGAGATCGAGGCGAAGGGGCGGCGGCTCCGGCCGCTCGACCTTCGGCCGCGGCCGCAATGTCGTGTCACGCAGCCGCCTGCTCGGCTCGCGTCGTCGCGTCGTCGCCAAGGCGCGGATCGCCCGACACCGGGGCCGCGCGTTTCGCTCCGCACCGATCTCGGCGCACCTCTCCTATCTCAAGCGCGAGGGCGTCAGCCGCGATGGTGAGAAGGGCGTCATGTTCGACGCCGAGACCGACCGCGCCGACGATCTCGCCTTCGCCGATCGCTGCCAGGACGACCGGCACCATTTCCGCTTCATCATCTCCCCCGAGGACGCCGGCGACATGGAAGACCTGCGCGCCTTCACGCGGGATCTCGCTCGGCAGATGGAGGCCGATCTCGGCACCCGCCTCGACTGGATCGCCGTCGATCACTGGAACACCGACAATCCGCATGTGCATCTCATCGTGCGCGGCGTGGACGAGACCGGCGCCGATCTCGTCATCTCGCGCGACTATATCAGCCACGACCTGCGTGGCCGCGCCGAGGAACTGGTCGATGCCGAACTCGGTCCCAAGCCCGAGCACGAGATCCGCTCCAGCCTCGCGCGCGAGGTCGACGCCGAACGCTGGACACGGCTCGATCGGGAGATCGCACGCCAGTCCAACGAGCTGGGCTATATCGACCTGCGGCCCGAGGCCAAGGGACCGGACGATCCCGAAATCCGCCGGCTGCTGGTCGCCCGCCTTCGCCATCTCGAAAAGATGGGCCTCGCCACCGATGCCGGTGTCAACGAATGGTTCGTCGAGCCGGGCGCGGAGCGGACGCTGCGCGATCTCGGCACGCGCGGCGACATCATCAAGACCATGCACCGCGCCTTCGCCGGACTCGGCGAGGAGCGCGCCGTCGCCGACTTCACGATCGACGCGGCCAAGGACGGCCCGCCCATCATCGGCCGGCTGGTCGACAAGGGCCTCCATGACGAGCTGACCGGCGAAGCCTATGCCGTGATCGACGGCACCGACGGCCGCGCCCATCACGTCCGCCTGCGCGGCATCGAGGCGTTCGAGCATGCGCCACCGATCGGCGGCATCGTCGAGGTCCGCCGTTTCGGCGGTCCCGACGATCCACGCCCCACCATCGTCCTCGCCAATCGCTCCGACCTCGATCTCCAGAGCCAGATCACGGCGCCCGGCGCAACCTGGCTAGACCATCGGCTGGTCGAGCGCGAACCCATGCCGCTCGGCATGGGCGGCTTCGGCCGCGAGGTGCGCGAGGCGATGGACGCGCGCGCCGAACACCTCGCCGACGAGGGCCTCGCCCGCCGCGAAAGCCAGCGCATCGTTCTGCAACGCAATCTGCTGGCGACGCTGCGCCGGCGCGAACTCGACGCCGTGGGCGAGCAGCTCACGGCCGAGACCGGGCTGTCGCATGTGAAGGCGCAGGCCGGCGAATATGTCGCCGGCACCTATCGCCGCCAGCTCGCGCTCTCCTCCGGCCGCTTCGCCGTGATCGAGGGCATCGCCCCGGATGGCGGGCGCGGTTTCCAGCTCGTCCCCTGGTCCCGCGAGATCGAACACAAGCTCGGCCAGCACATCTCCGGCGTCGCCCGCGGCGGAGGCGGCATCGACTGGTCGCTCGGCCGCAAGCGCGACCTCGGCCTTTGACGAAAGGAGCCTCCCATGTCCGGCACGAAAATCCTCTGGGGCCAGATCAGCATCGTCTTCCTGATCATCCTCGTCTCGGTCTGGAGCGGCACGCAATGGGTCGCCTTCCGGCTCGGCTTCCAGCCCCAGCTCGGCCCCCCTTTGTTCGAGGTCGCCGGCTGGCCGGTCTATTATCCGCCGGCGCTGTTCTGGTGGTGGTATTTCTATGAAGCCTATGCGCCGCGCATCTTCGCCGAGGGCGGCATCATCGCGGCCTCGGGCGGCTTCCTCTCCATCGCCGTCGCCATCACCATGTCGGTGATGCGCGCTCGCGAGGCCAGCGACATCGACACCTATGGCTCGGCGCGCTGGGCAGAGCGGTCCGAGATCGAAGGCGCCGGCCTTCTCGGCCAGGACGGCGTGATCCTCGGCCGCTACGAGCGCGACTATCTGAGGCATGACGGCGCCGAGCACATCTTATGTTTCGCGCCGACGCGATCTGGCAAGGGCGTCGGCCTCGTGGTCCCGAGCTTGTTGACCTGGCCGGGGAGCTGCATTGTCCACGACATCAAGGGGGAGAATTGGCGGCTCACCGCCGGCTTCCGCGCGAGGCACGGCCGCGTGCTTCTCTTCGATCCGACCAATGTGGCCTCGGCCGCCTACAATCCCTTGCTCGAGGTGCGGCGCGGCGAGTGGGAAGTGCGCGACGTCCAGAATATCTCCGACGTGCTGGTCGATCCCGAGGGCTCGCTGGAGAAACGGTCGCATTGGGAAAAGACCAGCCACTCGCTTCTGGTCGGCGCGATCCTGCACGTCCTCTACGCCGAGAAGGACAAGACGCTCGCCGGGGTGGCCGCGTTCCTCTCCGATCCGCGTCGCACGATCGAGGCCACGCTGGACGCCATGATGGCCACGCGCCATCTCGGCGAGGCCGGGCCACACCCCGTCGTGGCGTCGTCGGCCCGCGAGCTGCTCAACAAATCCGACAACGAACGCTCCGGCGTCTTGTCGACGGCTATGAGCTTCCTGGGCCTCTACCGCGATCCGGTTGTCGCGGCCGTGACATCGCGCTGCGACTGGCGCATCGCCGACCTCATCGCCGACCCGAAACCCTCGACGCTCTATCTCGTGGTGCCGCCCTCGGACATCTCGCGGACGAAACCCCTAATCCGTCTCGTTCTCAACCAGATCGGCCGCAGATTGACGGAAGATCTCCACGCCAAGGACCGCCGGCATCGCGTGCTGTTGCTGCTCGACGAGTTTCCCGCGCTCGGCCGGCTCGACTTCTTCGAGTCCTCGCTGGCGTTTCTGGCGGGCTACGGGATCAAGAGCTTCCTCATCGCCCAATCCCTCAATCAAATCGAAAAAGCCTATGGCCAGAACAACGCCATCCTCGACAACTGCCACGTCAGGGTGAGCTTCGCCACCAATGACGAAAGGACCGCGAAAAGGGTGAGCGACGCGCTCGGCACGGCGACCGAGATGAAGGCGATGCAGAACTATGCCGGCAGCCGCCTCGCCCCTTGGCTGGGACACATCATGGTGTCGCGCTCCGAGACCGCCCGCCAGCTCCTCACCCCCGGCGAGATCATGCAGCTCCCGCCCGACGACGAGATCGTCATGGTGGCTGGCAGCCCGCCGATCCGGGCGAAGAAGGCGCGCTACTATATCGACCCGCGCCTGACCGAACGCATCCTTCCGCCGCCCGACCCGGCGACGATCGCCAGCTCGGCGCGCCCCGATGGATGGACGGCGCTGAAGCCTCTTGTTCCCGATGCCGCGCTGGTCGCGGCCGCCGAAGAGGCCGCGAGGAAGAAGGCGGAGGACAAGGCCAACGCCGGCCTGCGCCGCGAACCGGACATGCCCCAGCATGTCGAGATCGTCCACGAAAAGAAGGAGCCTGCGCCCGAGGACGAGTTCAAACACCTGCTCGTCGACGATCAGGAAGACAGCGCCCGGCAGCGTCAGGTCATGGGCCGCCAGATGCGCGGCGTCGCCCGCCAGGTCTCCATGGACCCGAATGACGGCATTGATATGTGAGGATCGACCATGCGCGAACGACTATGCCTGACCCTTCCATCCGAGCTTCTCGGACAGCTCAACGACCTCGCCGATCGCCGCAAGCTGTCGCGCTCGGCCGTGGCCGAGGCGGCCATCGCCTCCTTCCTGTCACCCGACGCCCAGGACATGCGCGAGGCCGCCTTCACGCGCCGTCTCGATCGCCTATCGCGCCAGACGGCGCGGCTCGAACGCGATATGCGGCTGACCGCCGACACGCTGGCGCTGTTCATTCGGCATTGGCTGACCGTCACCCCGCAGCTCCCGCCCGACGAGAACGCCGCCGCCCAGACCAGAGGTCTTAAGCGGTTCGACGGTTTCGTCCAGACGCTCGGCCTACGACTCCAGCAGGGCAACAGCTTCCTCAGTGAGATCCCCGACGACATCGCCGCGAAGCCGGCCGCAGAACGCGATGTGGACGGCCTCCCTTGAAGGCGGGGCGACCACCGCGGATGCTTGCAGGCGTCTCGCAGGGTGATGTTCTCATTGACAACACATGGACACCGCTGTTATGGGGAACAACATGGATGCGGTATTGATCGCCAAGGAACGCACGTCACTCAGCGAAGATGCCTTCTATGAAATCGTGGTCTGGCAGGTGCCCTCCCCGGTTCCCGGCAGCGGCCACGGCTTCAAATACCGCCTCGCCCTCGTGGTGCGCGGGGAATGTATTCTTCGCTACGACAACGAGCGCGGCAAGGGCGACCACCGCCACATCGGCGAGCGAGAGGAACCGTTCGAGTTCACCACGCTGGAGGCGCTTCTGACCGCTTTCGAGCGCGACATGGAAAGGATGCTGGCATGAAGACCTTGACCGTTCGCCTGGGTGGCATGACCGAAATCCGCAGCAGGATCGCCGCGGCCAGCAGGAAGGTGCTCGCCGGTCAGCACGTCGATGTTCAACCCTGCCTCAATTTCGGCAGCTACGAGGACATGCACCGCGTTCTCGCCCCCTCCCGCCTTGCCATCGTCAAGGCGCTTGCCGGGCAAGGCGCGCTGTCGATCCGCGAGGTCGCCCGGCGCGTCGGCCGCGACGTGCAGGCCGTCCACCGGGACGTGACCACGCTCATCAATGCCGGCGTCATCGACCGCACCGAAAGCGGCCTGGAATTTCCCTACGAGAACATCCATTTCGACTTCGACGTGAGCGCAGCCGCTTGACGGCCTGACGCATCGCTGGACTGCACGCCGGCTCTAAGACCCCGGCCATCGCCTCTTCGGGTCGCGCCAGGACGTCCGGCCTGTCGCGGCGGCTGGATTATCCATTTCGGCCCACCGACTGATTCGCCCGCCACAAGACCGGCAGCACGTTCTCGCCGCGACCCGACTCCGCCGTTCTCCTGTATTACTGCGCTGCACTACTACTACGACCGAAACTTGTTGAATCGGCCCGTTTTGCCGTTCTTTTAGTCATCCCCATCCGGGGACCGCCTTCGCCCTCCTCCCCGGAAACGGGGACGAGATGGCTGGCCAAAATCGCAAACAGGCAACGATGGAACGCGGCGCGCGCATGCTCCGCACCGCGCTCGGGCCTGCCATCTCGGACCTGTTGCGCGATCCCTCCATCGTCGAGGTGATGTTGAACCCCGATGGGCGCATCTGGGTCGATCGCCTCGCCGGAGGACTGGAAGACACCGGCGAGAAGCTGACCCCGGAAGATGGCGAGCGCATCGTCCGTCTCGTCGCCCATCACGTCGGGGCCGAGGTGCATGCCCGCGCGCCCCGCGTCTCGGCCGAGCTGCCTGAGAGCGGCGAGCGGTTCGAGGGCCTCCTTCCTCCCGTTGTCACGTCGCCAACATTCGCCATCCGCAAGCCGGCGGTCGCGGTGTTCACCCTCGACGATTACGTCGCAGCCGGGATCATGGCCGACACCCAGGCCGCCGCGCTGCGCGAGGCCGTCGCCTCCCGCGCCAATATCTTGGTGGCGGGCGGCACCTCCACCGGCAAGACGACGCTCACCAATGCGCTGTTGGCCGAAGTCGCCAAGACGCAGGATCGCGTGGTCATCATCGAGGACACACGCGAGTTGCAATGCGCGGCGCCGAACCTCGTCGCCATGAGGACCAAGGACGGGGTGGCGACGCTCTCCGATCTCGTTCGCTCCTCGCTGCGCCTGCGCCCCGACCGCATCCCGATCGGAGAGGTCCGCGGCGCCGAGGCGCTCGACCTCCTGAAAGCTTGGGGAACCGGCCATCCCGGAGGAGTCGGAACGATCCATGCCGGCTCGGCCATCGGCGCGCTGCGCCGTCTCGAGCAGCTCATCCAGGAGGCCGTCGTCACGGTCCCGCGCGCGATGATCGCCGAGACGATCGACCTCGTTGCCGTCCTCTCCGGCCGCGGCTCCGCGCGCCGGCTTGCCGACCTCGCTCGCGTCGAGGGCCTCGGCGCCGACGGCGACTACCGGCTCGCCCCCGCCTTTCCCGACCCCATCCCCACCGACCAAACAGGAGTCCCCGCATGATCCGTCGCGCCTTCCGCGTTCGCCGCCACATCGCAACCGCCGCCGCCTTCACCTGGGTCGCGCTGCTGACCTCGCCAGCCTTGGCCTCCGGCTCCTCCATGCCCTGGGAGGCCCCGCTTCAGTCGATCCTCGAATCCATCGAGGGGCCGGTGGCGAAAATCGTGGCGGTCATCATCATTATCGTGACCGGCCTGACGCTCGCCTTCGGCGATACCGGCGGCGGCTTCCGGCGCCTGATCCAGATCGTCTTCGGCATCTCGATCGCCTTCGCGGCCAGCTCCTTCTTCCTGTCGTTCTTCTCGTTCGGCGGCGGGGCGGTCATCTGATGGTGGCCGTCCTCGAACAGCTCGACGCCCTGCCGGGGTTCACCGCCCCGGTTCACCGGGCGCTGAGCGAACCCATCCTGCTCGGCGGTGCGCCGCGCTCGGTGGCGATCCTCAACGGCACGCTCGCTGGGGCCGTGGGCCTCGGCCTCCAGCTCTGGCTCGCCGGCATCCTGATCTGGGCGGTCGGCCATCTCGCGGCCGTCTGGGCGGCAAAGCGCGATCCCCTCTTCGTCGAGGTCGCACGCCGGCATCTGCGCGTGCCCGGCCACCTCTCGGTGTGAGGCGCGCGCCATGATGAACCTTGCCGAATATCGCCGCACCGCATCGCGCCTCGCCGACTACCTGCCCTGGGTGGCCCTGGTCCGCCAGGGCGTCGTGCTGAACAAGGATGGCAGCTTCCAGCGCAGCGCGAAGTTTCGCGGCCCGGACCTCGACTCCGCCGTCGCGGCCGAGCTGGTCGGCGTTGCCGCCCGCCTCAACAATTCCTTCCGCCGTCTCGGCTCCGGCTGGTGCATCTTCGTGGAAGCGCAACGGTCCGAGGCCGGCACCTATCCGAACGATGTTTTCCCCGACCCGGCCTCCGCGTTGGTCGATGCCGAGCGCAAGGCCGACTTCGAGGAGGAAGGCAGTCACTTCGTCTCGGACTACTATCTGACCTTCCTCTGGCTGCCGCCGGCCGAGGACGCCGCCCGCGCCGAAAGCTGGCTCTATGAGGGCCGCGAGACTTCCGGGGTCAACCCCTGGGAGCTGGTGCGCGGCTTCGTCGACCGCACCGACCGCGTGCTGGCCCTCTTGGACGGCTTCATGCCCGAGTGCCGCTGGCTCACCGACGGCGAAACGCTGACCTATCTCCATTCCACCGTCTCGACCAAGCGGCATCGCGTCCGCGTGCCGGAGACGCCGATCTATCTCGACGCGCTGCTTGCCGACGAGGCGTTGACCGGCGGGCTCGAACCGCGGCTGGGCTCCGCGCATCTGCGCGTCCTCACGATTACCGGATTCCCGAGCGTCACCACACCGGGCCTGCTCGACGATCTCAACCGGCTGGCTTTCCCTTATCGCTGGTCCACCCGCGCCATCCTGATGGACAAGACGGACGCGACCAGGCTGCTCACGAAAATCCGTCGCCAGTGGTTTGCGAAGCGCAAGAGCATCGCCGCCATTCTGAAAGAGGTAATGACGAACGAGCAATCGGCGCTTGTCGACACCGATGCCGCAAACAAGGCGCTCGACGCCGACATGGCCTTGCAGGAACTCGGTGCGGACGTGGCCGGCATCGCCTATGTCACCGCGACCGTCACGGTCTGGGACGAGGATGCCCGCCGCGCCGACGAGAAGCTGCGGCTGGTCGAGAAGGTCGTCCAGTCGCGCGATTTCAGCGTCATGGTCGAGACGGTTAATGCCGTCGACGCCTGGCTCGGCTCGCTGCCGGGCCACGCCTACGCCAATGTGCGTCAGCCTCCGATCTCGACGCTCAACCTTGCCCACACGGTCCCTTCGTCCGCCGTGTGGGCGGGGCCGGAAAGGGATGATCACTTCGGCGCACCCCCGCTGCTCTATGGCAGGACCGAAGGATCGACCCCTTTCCGGCTCTCACTTCATGTCGGCGATGTTGGCCACACGCTGATGGTCGGCCCGACCGGCGCTGGCAAGAGCGTGCTGCTCTCGCTCATGGCGCTGCAATTCCGCCGCTACGCAGGATCGCAAATCTTCGCCTTCGACTTCGGCGGCTCGATTCGCGCGGCGACGTTGGCGATGGGCGGCGACTGGCACGACCTCGGCGGCCGGCTGACCGAAAGCGCGGACAGCTCGGTCTCGCTCCAGCCGCTCGCCCGCATCGAGCAGACGCAGGACCGCGCCTGGGCCGCCGACTGGATCGTCGCGATCCTCCAGCGCGAGGGCGTCACGATCTCGCCCGAGGCCAAGGAGCATATCTGGACCGCGTTGTCCTCGCTCGCCTCGGCCCCGATCGAGGAGCGCACGATCACCGGCCTGTCGGTGCTGCTCCAGTCCAACGATCTGAAGCTCGCCATCCAGCCCTATTGCGTCGGCGGTCCCTATGGGCGGCTGCTCGACGCGGAGGCTGAAAACCTCGGCGACGCTTCGGTCGTGGCCTTCGAGACCGAAGGGCTTCTCGACACCGGCGCGGCTCCCGCCGTCCTCGCCTACCTGTTCCATCGGATCGCCGATCGCCTCGACGGCCGCCCGACGATGATCGTCATCGACGAGGGCTGGCTGGCGCTCGGCGATCCCGCTTTCTCCAAGCAACTGGCCGAGTGGCTGGTCACGCTCAGGAAGAAGAACGCCAGCGTCGTCTTCGCCACGCAATCGCTCGCCCAGCTCGAAAAGAGCACGATCGCCCCGGCAATCATCGAAAGCTGCCCGACCCGGCTGCTCCTGCCCAACGATCGCGCCGTCGAGCCGCAGATCACCGCGATCTACAGGCGCTTCGGCCTGAATGACCGGCAGATCGAGATCCTGGCGCGCGCGATTCCGAAGCGGGACTACTACTGCCAGAGCCGGCGCGGCAACCGGCTGTTCGAGCTGGGCCTGTCCGAAGTCGGCCTCGCGCTCTGCGCCGCGTCCTCGAAGTCCGACCAGGCTTTGATCGCCGACATCCTCGCCGAGCATGGCCGCGACGGCTTCCTCGCCGCGTGGCTCACCGCCCGCGGCGTCGAATGGGCGGCCGACCTCATTCCCAACCTCACCAACATCGCCACCGCGCCGGAGCCCCTGGCGCCGGCCGCGGCACTGGCGGCGACCCTCGACCTTACCGACGCCCTTGAACTTGACCCAGAGGAGATCATGCCATGACCAGATACCGTCTTCCCCGTCTCGCCGGCGCTTCCCTGCTTGCGCTGTCCCTTGCCGCGCCGCTGGCGCTTTCGCCGGTCTTCACCACGCCGGCCCACGCCCTCTTCGGCTTCGGCCGGATCGTTTACGACCCGACCAACCACGCCGAGAACCTTCTGACCGCGGCGCGCACCCTTGAGCAGATCAATAACCAGATCACCTCGCTCCAGAACGAGGCCCAGATGCTCATCAATCAGGCGAGGAACCTGGCGAGCCTGCCCTACAGCTCGCTTCAGGCGCTTCAGCAGAACGTGCAGCGCACGCAGCAGCTTCTGGCCGAGGCGCAGAACATCGCCTTCGACGTGCAGTCGATCGACCGCATGTTCCAGCAGGACTACGGCAATCTCTCCCTCAACGCCACCGACCAGCAGCTCATCGCCGACGCGCGCAGCCGCTGGGAAACAACCGTCGGCGGGCTGCAGGACGCCATGCGCGTTCAGGCCGGGGTGGTCGGCAACATCGACTCCAATCGCGCCGAAATGTCCGCGCTGATCGGCGAAAGCCAGGGCGCCACCGGCGCGCTGCAAGCCACCCAGGCCGGCAACCAGCTTCTCGGCCTCCTGTCGCAGCAGGTCTCCGACCTGATCGCCGTCAGTTCCGCCAATGGCCGGGCCGAGGCGCTGGCCGAAGCCGAGCGCGCCACGGCCGCCGAGCAGGGCCGCATCCAGCGCGAACGCTTCCTCGCTCCTGGGTCGGGATACCAGCCCGGCAACGCAAGCATGTTCAACAACTGACGGGCCGGAAGGGGGACATCATGGACGGCAAGGTGCTGGCCCGGATCGCGGCCATCATATTCGTCGCCGTGGCCATCACGGCGACGATCATCGAAATGACTCGCGAGGAGAAAGCCGGGCCAGCACCGGCCGTTCCGGTTCTCCAGCCGGCCACCGATCCGCTGAGGCTTGAGCAGCGGCGGTGCCAGGAGCTGGGCGAAGCGGCCGCCAACGACGCCACCTGCCTGCGCGTCTGGGCCGAGACCCGCGACCGCTTCCTCGGCCGCTCGCCCGCGCCGGCAGCTCCCGCCCCGAACGAAGGGCGGTGAGCACATGGGCGGCACCGGCGTCATAGACAACTTCCTCGGCATCTTCACCAGTTACATCGACAGCGGTTTTGGTCTGCTCGGCGGTGAGGTGGCGTTCATCGCCACTACCTTGATCGTCATCGACGTCACGCTGGCCGCCCTGTTCTGGGCCTGGGGCGCCGACGACGACATTGTAGCGCGCCTGGTCAAGAAGACCCTCTTTGTTGGCGTCTTCGCCTACATCATTTCCAACTGGAACAATCTCGCCCGGATCGTCTTCGAGAGCTTTGCCGGCCTCGGCCTCCTGGCCTCCGGCACCGGCTTCTCGACCGCCGATCTCCTGCGCCCCGGCCGCGTCGCCCAGACCGGCCTCGATGCCGGCCGGCCGCTGCTCGAATCCATCAGCGATTTGATGGGCTGGATCGCCGTTTTCGAGAACCTCGTCCAGATCCTTTGCCTCTTCTTCGCCTGGGCGCTGGTGATCCTCGCCTTCTTTATTCTGGCGATCCAATTGTTCGTCACTTTGATTGAATTCAAGCTGACCACGCTGGCCGGCTTCGTCCTCATCCCCTTCGGCCTCTGGGGCAAATCCGCCTTCATGGCCGAGCGCGTCCTGGGCAATGTCGTCTCGTCCGGCATCAAGGTGCTGGTCCTCGCGGTCATCATCGGCATCGGCTCGACCCTGTTCGGCCAGTTCACCGCCGGCTTCGGTGGCGCAACCCCCACGATCGATGATGCGATGGCCATCGTCCTTGCCGCCCTTTCCCTTCTCGGCCTTGGAATATTCGGCCCCGGCATTGCCACCGGCCTCGTCTCCGGCGGCCCGCAGCTCAGCGCGGGCGCTGCCGTCGGAACCGGCCTGGCCGTCGGCGGCGCGGCGATCGCAGCCGGTGGCGCGACCATGCTCGCCGCTCGCGGCGGCGGTGCCGCGCTGTCCGGCGGAGCTGCTCTCGCTCGAGGCGGCGCATCGGCCGCTGGCGCCGCGTCCTCGGCTTTTACGCTCGCCTCCATGGGCGAAAGCGGCGCGTCTGGCGTCGCCGCCGGTCTCGGCGGCGTTGCCCGCGCCGGAGCGTCGGCGGCCGTGTCGCCGCTGAAACGCGCCGTTTCCCGCGCCGCCGACAGCCTCAAGTCCAGCCATAGCGCAGGCGTGAAAGGCGGCTTCGAGACCACCGGCGGCACCTCCACTATGGGGACGGTCGGCGGCGGCATGTCGCCCTCTCCAGCAAATGCTCCCTCTGCCGATGGTCCTCCTGCCTGGGCGCAGCGCATGCGGCGAAGCCAGGCCCTGAGCCACGGCGTCACGGCAGCCGCCCATGCCGTCCGCTCCGGTGACAGCCACGGCGGCGGCTCCTCCATCAGCCTTTCCGAAAGCGACCGCACATGAACATCTTCAAACGGCCCACGACCCATTACGGCAAGACGCCGGAACCCGTCACGCCCTATCAGAAGGCCGCCCAGGTCTGGGACGAGCGCGTCGGCTCGGCCCGCGTCCAGGCCCGTAACTGGCGCTACATGGCCTTCGGCTGCCTCATCCTCTCGGCCGGGTTCGCCTCGGCCCTGGTCTGGCAATCGGCCCGCGGCACCGTCGTTCCCTGGGTGGTGGAAATCGACCGCCACGGCGAGGCGCGCGCCGTCGAATCCGCCGTCGCCGACTACCGGCCGACCGACCCGCAAGTGGCTTGGCACCTGGCCCGCTTCATCGAGCAGGTCCGGGGCCTGCCCTCCGATCCCATCGTCCTGCGCCAGAACTGGCTCCGCGCCTATGAGTTCACCACCGACAGGGGCGCGGTGGCGCTCAACGAATACGCCCGCTCGAACGACCCCTTCACGCGCGTCGGCCGGCAGCAGGTCTCCGTCGAGGTTTCCAGCGTGATCCGGGCATCGCCCGACTCGTTCCGCGTCGCCTGGTCGGAGCAGCACTACGAGAACGGCCAGCTCTCCCGCACCGAACGCTGGACCGCGATCCTCACCATCGTCCTTCAGCAGCCGCGCACCGCCGAGCGCCTGCGCGCCAATCCCCTTGGAATCTATGTCAACGCGATCTCCTGGTCGCGGGAGATGTCGCAATGATCCGCAAATCCCACAAAGCCGGACCCACGGCTTTCCGTAAATCCGCCTTGGCGGCTTTGCTGGCCGCAACCATGCTCGCCGGCTGCGCCACCAATCGCCCGCCGCAATTCAGCTACGATGCCGACGTGCCGGCGCTTCCCGTCGTCAGGACCGCCGTGACCGACGGCGCGCCGCGGCCGCTGCATACGCCTCCCGGCTGGACCGTCGCGCGCGGCGGCGCGGCCGCCGGCACCCCAGAGGCCCGCGTCGGCAACGCCAATGCGGCCGCGCGCGTCGAGCCGCGCCGGGAGGGCTACTACAACGCGATCCAGATCTATCCCTGGTCCGAGGGCGCGCTGTTTCAGGTCTATGCCGCCGTCGGGCAGATCACGACCATCGCACTCGAACCCGGCGAAAGCCTGACCGGGGCCGGTCCGATCGCGGCGGGCGACACCGCCCGCTGGATCATCGGCGACACCGAAAGCGGCTCCGGCACGACGCGCCGCGTCCATGTTCTGGTCAAGCCGACCCGCGCCGGCATCTCCACCAATCTGGTGATTACGACGGACCGGAGGACCTACCTCGTCGAGCTGCGCGCGAGCGAGGAGACGTGGATGCCGGCGATCGCCTGGGCCTATCCCGCTCCCCCGGCAAGCCAGCGTGTCACCGCGCCGGCCGCTCCGATCATCCCGGTCGAATCCGCGCGCAACTACCGTTACGGCCTCACCGGCGACACCCCGCCCTGGCGGCCGACCACCGTGTTCGACGATGGGAGGCGCGTTTACGTGGTGTTCCCGCGCGGGATCGTCCAGGGCGAGATGCCGCCCCTGTTCGTCATCGGCTCGGGCGGCGAACCCGAGATCGTCAACAGCCGCATCTATCAGAACGTCCTCATCGTCGATCGCCTCTTCGGAGCGGCCGAGTTGCGCCTTGGCTCCGGCAACCGGCAGCAGACCGTCCGGATCGTCCGCGTCCAGCCGGGCCAGACCGCAGCGACCACGCAAACCACGGCTACGGGAGGAGCACCGTCATGAGCGAGAGCGACGACCGGAAAGAGGAAGGCGTGGAACTGGCCGGAGGGGCTGGCGACGGCGCGGGGGCGATGCGCCTGCGCGCCGAAGCGCCGCGCGTCACGCGCATTTCGCGCAAGGTTCTGATGGGCGCCGGCCTGGTCGCTGGCATCGGCATCGGCGGGGCGCTGATCTATGCGCTTCAGGGCGTCGATCGTGCCGGCCAGTCCGAGGAACTGATCTCGACCGATCGCCGCCAAACGGCGGACGGCTTGCAGGGCCTTCCGGGCAGCTATGGCGACGTGCCGGTGCTCGGCCCGCCGCTGCCCGGCGATCTCGGCGGGCCGGTGCTGCGCGCCCGCGAAGAAGGCCAGCCGATCCCGGCGACCCCCATGCCGGTCCCCGCCGCCGATCCCGAGGAACAGCGCCGGCTTGCCGAGCTGGAGGCGGCCCGCACCAGCGAGATCTTCTTCCAGATCAGGGCGGGCCAGAACACCGGCTCGCCCTCGATCCCGTCCGTTCCCGGCATGACCGGCCTTACGGGCGCCGGAACGCAAGACCGGCACCTTGCCTTCCTTAATGCCGAGGTGGACCGCCGCACGGTCGCGCCCGATCGCGTCATGGCGCCGGCCTCGCCCTATATCCTTCAGGCCGGCTCGGTGATCCCGGCCGCGCTGATCACCGGCATCCGTTCGGACCTGCCGGGACAGATCACCGCCCAGGTGACGCAACACGTCTATGACAGCCCCACAGGCGCCCTGCTTCTTATTCCGCAGGGAAGCCGCCTCATCGGCGAATACGATAATGGCGTCACCTTCGGCCAGCGCAGGGTATTGCTCGTGTGGAATCGTCTCATTCTCCCCAATGGCCGGTCGATCGTTCTGGAGCGCCAGCGCGGCGCCGATGCCTCGGGCTATGCGGGCCTCGAAGACGGGGTTGATTACCATTGGTGGGACTTGATGAAAGCGGCGGGCCTCTCCACGCTCCTGGCCGTTGGCGCGGAGCTGGCGACGAGCGACGAAGACCGCCTGATTCGCGCCATTCGTGACGGGGCGCAGGACACGGTGAACCAGGCGGGACAGCAGATCGTGCAGCGGCAGTTGCAGGTTGAGCCCACCTTGACCATCCGGCCCGGTTTTCCGGTCCGCGTGATCGTTGGGCGCGATCTCGTCCTCGAGCCATACGGAGCCCAATGATGAGCAATCTGAAGCTCGGCCCCCTGCCCAAGCTCGGCATCGTGCGCATGACCATCCCGATGCCGGAGCCGTTGAAGGAGGAACTCGACCTGTATGCCTCCGAATACGGCCGTCTCTATGGCGAGGTCGACGCCGCCACGTTGATCCCGCATATGCTCGAAGCCTTCCTGCGATCCGATCGCGGCTGGCGCAGCCGCAAGTCGAAGCTCACCGGGAAGGCGCGCGCGACGGCTTCCGGCCAGTCCGGCGGAAGCGCCAGGCCGAGCGCAGCCGACGCCGATCATTGATTCCGGCGCAACCGCTGCCTTGCCGCCAGATCCCGCGCGAAGCTCAGGAACCGGCGCAGCGCGGGATTGTCGCTCGACGGCGACCACACCGCGCTGAACGGAACGATGTCTTCGGCCGCCGTCAGCGGGCGCATCGCCAGATCGGCATGCGCCATGCTGGTCCAGCCTTCCGAAACCAGCGTGATGCCCTCGCCGATGGCGACCATGTGCATCAGCGTCTCCACCGTCACTTGGCGCGAGGTCACATCCGGGTAGGTGCTGTAGTCCGCGACCCGGCGCACGATATAGTCATGCACCTCCGGCCCCGGCTCCATGGTCGAGACGATGAATCGCTCGTCGCGCAGTTGCGGCCAATCCAAGGTGTTGCTGCTCGCCAGCGGATGATGGACCGCCATCGCCACATGCACCCGCTCGCGCCAGAACTCCTCGACATCGCAGCCGGCCACCGGAGCGTTGCCGGTGAAAATGGCAATGTCGAGCTGGCGCGCCCGGATCGCGCGCAGATGTTCCCGTCGTCCGCCGTCCTGAATGTCGAGCTCGACGCCCGGATAGCAGCGCCGGTAGGAGGCAATCAGCTCCCGCAGGAAACCACCTGCCAGCGTCGTGATAATGCCGACGCGAACCGTGCCTTCCTCGACCCGGCCGGCCGCGCCGGCGCGCTGCAGCACGGCCTCGGCCCGCTGGAGAACCGGGATGATGTCGTCGAGGAATCGGCTTCCGGCATCGGTCAGCCGGACACCTGACGTGGTGCGCTCGAATAGCGAAATGCCAAGGTCGTCCTCGAAGTCGCGCACATGGCGACTGACGCTGGATACTTTCATGCCGAGCGCGCAGGCCGCGCCCGAAAAGCTCATCTGCTCGGCCGCCGCCAGCACATAGCGCAGCGCCCGCATATCAAATGGAAGTCCCTCCGCCGGCCAGCGCACAGGACGTTCCCAAAGAGGCGTGTTCAGTCCGTCCATCGCCAATGTGCTCCCTCCTCAAGAGTGGCGACGCGGCTTCGGCTGGCTCCTCCTTTCAGGCTACGGTTGGGTTGTGCCGCATCATGGTGTCGTTAGCTCCGCCGCCCGCGCAAGTGCCGAGCTGAAGCCGGATAGCGAGATCGAGAAATTGACCTCTTGGCCGCTATCATTGGCGGCCGCTTTGACCTTGAGCGCCGTTCCAGCACGCATCGCCGTCACCGCGTCCGGATTGAAAGTCAGCGGGACAAGGCACCCTGCCGGCAGACAGGTCGAGAAGCGCAGCGCGGGCAGGAACTCGCCCTCGTCAATGGACAGCACCGCCCCTTGATCGAGGTTGAGACCGAACGGCAGCACCAGCGTCCCGCTGGCCGCCTGTCCGCCCTCGGCCGCCGTCAGTTCGATGGCGAGAACACGCTGCCGGTTCTCACCACGCACCTGGGTTTGCGACATGACGCAGCGGATGGCTTCCTCGCGCATTGCGCAAGCGACGGTCCAGTCGCCATGCTTTTCATTGAGCGACGAGGCGCCGCCAGGGAGGCCCTGTGCAAGTGCGGGGCCTGTGCTCATCATGGCGACAACGGCAACGGATCGGATCGCATTCGTGGAAAGCTGCATGTTCAGAACTTCACATTGAGGCCGACGCTGCCGGCATGGCTTTGTTGGTTGCCCGAGAACAGGCCGTCATAGCGGGCGCGGATCGTCATATCGTTGCCGATCTCGAAGGCCAGTCCAGCGCCCAGGCGGAGTCGGTCTCTGCCGGCGTCGGGACCATTGACGGTGAAGTCGACGGGGCTTCCGGCAAGGAGATGATCCGCGCCAGGCACGGTGCCGGCGAAGGCGTGTTCCCAAACCGCGCGACCGTCGAACGTGACCTTGCCGTTCCCTGTGTCGATCGTATGGGCGAGAGCGATGCCGAGCCCGGTGTCCAGCCAGCCATAGCCTTGCCCGGTGGAAGTCAGGCCGAGCGCGCCCGCGCCGGTCTCCGAATAGCCGCCGTTGCCGCTCCACCCTGCGTCGAGGGTGAATAGTGGCGAGATGGTGAAGCCGCTATTCATCTCGAACGCATAGGCCAGCTCGGTTGAGAGGCCGATCGTGTGGTTCCAGTAGTCCGCCTCCGCCGTGCGGTTGATGCCGCCAACAATGATCTGGCGGTGCGTCGAGATAGAGCTTGCCGCATAGGCGGCCGATCCTGCGAGCGACCACGGACCATTGGTCCAGGCGCCATAGGCGCCGAGATGGAATCCGTCCGCGTCCATCGAAGACAGGCGCGCATCGACCGTACCGCCGCTGCGCAGATAGCCGAAGGCCAAGCCGGCCACGGCATTGCCGCTGCCCACATCGACCACGCCCTCATAGCCGCCGGCAATGCCGGCCGTCCACCAGTCCAGCGCGCCGGCATTGCCATCGCTGTCGATGGTGCCGCGCGCCCCGAGAGGAGCGGCCCATGCACCGCGGACACGAGCGTCGGCATAGTCCCCCGTTGCCGCGTCGATGGCGTGGACGCCAAGGCTTGCCGAAGCGGTTGGGCCATAGGCCGACACGTTTGTGATCGGTGCGGAGACCACGCCGGCACCGACCATGCCATTGCCTATCCCGGCCGACGCCTGCTGGCGCAGCGTGCGGTTGAACAAGGCGAAGGTCTGGTTGATGACGTGCTGGCCGGAGGCATGGATCTCGCCCGAAGTCAGGTCGTAGGCGCGGCGAGCTTCATCCGCGTCCGTCATCACCAACAGCTCGTTGAAAACGGCGAGTGCATCGTCGCTCTGCTCCAGGCCGTCGAGCGCACCCGCCACCTGGAACTGGTTGAAGGTGAGCGCGGCGTCGGTGAACGAAGCAGACCGCGACAGGGAAAGGTCGACAAACTCAGTGCCGGCAACGAGATCGGTTCCGTAGATCAGCTCCGCGTCAAGGAAGAGGAACGGCTGGTTGAAGGTGAACTCCGCATTGTCGACCAGCGAGCCGGCCGTCAGCAGCCGATAGGTCTGCCCATTCAAGTAGCTGGTCTCCGCGCTCAGCTTCTCGATCTGGACTGCGCCACCGTCAATGGTGGCCGTGCCGGTGACGGAGATCAGGTCGGACTGATCCGGCGCCTCGACATGGGCGATATAGGTCGATCCCGCCTCGAGGGTCAGGTCGCCGTCGACGGTGAGCGTGCCGATCTGGCCGGCATCGCCGGGCGAGATAACGCCGCCGTTTCCGACCACCGTATCGCCGACCGTGCCGCCGCCGATCAGCATGCCGCCAGTATTGACCGCGAGCGAGCCGCCGAGCGCATTGGCCACGTCGAGCGCGCCGCCGTCAATGTCGGTATGGCCGGCATAGGCGCTGTTGTCGCTGGTCAGCTTCAGCAGGCCGGCGCCGGTCTTGGTGAAGGTTCCGGTCCCGTCGCCCGACAGCAGGATGTCCGACGAGGCATCGGCGGTCTGGTCGAAGACCAGTTCGCCGCCGGTCTCCAGGGTGGCGTCGCCGCCGAACCGCTCGGCCGCCGTGACAACGCTGCCGCCGCCGATCGTCCAGTCGAGCGCACTAGTCCCGGCCAGCGTCAATGCGCCCGCGCCGTCCTTGATCATGACGCCATCCGTGCTGCCAAGCCCGACGATGTCGCCTGCGAAGGTCGCGTCCGTCGTCTGCGAGAAGATCACCGTCCCGGCATTGGCGATGTCACCGCTGATCGAGCTGCTGTCGCCGACAAGCGTCCCGGCCTCAACAGTCGTGTCGCCATAACCATTGGCCCCGGTTAGGACCAGTGTCCCGCCGCCCCGCTTCACGAGGTCGCCAGCGCCGGCGATGACGCCATCGAGGTCGAGCGTGGTGGACGCGGCGACATCGAACACGCCATCGGCAAGCAGCGCCATGTCGCGGCTGCTGGCAAAGGAGCCGGTCGTCGCCAGCACGCCGCCATTGAAGGTGACTCCGCCCGAAGCGTTGCCGAGATTGGCGTCCGCCGTGACCTGTAGCACGCCAGCATCGATCTGCGTGCCGCCAAAGTAGGTATTGGTCCCGGACAGAACCATCGTGCCGGCGCCGTCCTTCACGAGGGGGCCGACCCCGGAAACGACGCCATCGACACCGAATACGACGCCGCCCGCGATGTCGAATCGCCCTCCGGGCGACAGCGCCACATTGCGGGCGGTGTCGAACGATCCTGTTACGGCAAGGGTGCCGCTAGCCAGCCCCAGACCGCCCGCGGCGTCGCCGAGATTGGCGTCCTGCGAGACCTGCAAAGTTCCCCCGGCGATCTGGGTGCCACCCGTATAGGTGTTGTTTCCGGTGAGGATCAGCGTGCCGAGATCGGTCTTGATCAGTTTGCCGCCGCCCGTCAGGTTCGATGCGATGGTGGCGGTATATCCGGCACCGTCGGCGGTTCCGTCACCCAGGCGGATGAGCGCCTCGCTGCCCGCCAGATCGATGGCGTCGCCCGTGAGCACATAGCCATCCGTCGCGAACTGCATGCCGGTCACGGATAGCGCGCCGGCGCTGTCGTCGGCGGTCACCGTGCCGGCAGCCCCCGAGAATATCACGTAGCCGGGAACCGGCGTCATCGCGCCATTCACCGATCCGTCGGCACCCGTCCAGTTGGGACTGGTCGGCGTCCAGACGCCGCTTCCGCCATCGATCAGGCCGTTATCGGCGTTGCCGGGCGCGTCCCCGTCCCAGAACAGCAGGTCGCCGACATAGGCGCTGTTGACGAGGTTGACCTGGCCGGAAACGACACCCGCCTGAACCTCCAGATCGGCGGGATCGATGCCGCCGGGCACCGCGCCGATGTCGAGCGTGTTGTCCGTCAGCGTGCCGCCATAGTCCATGAGCCGATAGAGGCCGGGACCGAAGCCGCCAGCGTCGGCGACATTGAGCGTCCCGTCCAGCGTTAGGTCGCCCGTCACGTCGAACAGGGCCGTCGTGCCGGGCGCGCCAAGGCTCACATCGACGATCGAGCCGGAGTCGAGATCGAGTGAGGCCATCGTCAGGGTCTGGCCTTGCGCACCGATCAAGTGGCCGCCCGAGGCGATGACCGTGTCGCCGACGACGCCGCCGCCCGACAGCGCCGCCCCGGACGCCACGGTCGTCAGGCTGCTTGACGCGATCGAACCGTCGACGACGAGTTCGCCGCCGAGAACGTCGGTGGCGCCGGTATAGGTGTTGATGCCCGAAAGCGTCAGCGTGCCCGCGCCGACCTTTGCCAGCGAGCCGCCCGTCGCTGGGTCGATGCCGCCGTCGCGGATGACGCCCGAGAAGGTCGTGGAGAGGTAGTTTCCGCCGACGACGAGCTGATTGTCGCCGAGGCTGACGAAACCGCCGCCCGCGATCGATCCCACCGCGAGGGATTCGATGAGTGGGGAAACATCGACGAGCTGCGAAATGTCGATATCGGCGGTCGCGGTGAGATTGGTCAGTTCCGCCGTTCCGCCGGTCGACCATCCCCCGAATCGGACAAGCCCGCTATTGTTGATCGTCGCTGCGTCGGCGCTTGCGTAGGAACTGAATTCGAGGTCGCCGGCATTGTCGATGATCGCCGTTCCGGCGACGGAATTGTCGAGGAAGCTCAGTCCGCCCTGATTGTCGATCTCCGCCTGATCGGCGGAGCTGTTATTGTAGAAGATCATTCCCCCGGAACCGAAAAGCGTGATGTCGGCCGTTCCCGCCGTCGAATTGGTCCAGAAAGATATATCGCCGAGCGAGGTGATGGTGGCGTCGCCCGCGGTGCTGTCATTGAAGAAGCTAAGCTCCGTGTCGAACCCGACAGTGATGCTTGCCCCCTCGGCTGAACTGAAGTTGCGGAAATCGGTCTGCGTGCCTGCGCCGTTCATCACGATCGTGGAGGTTCCGGCCCCGCTGTCGTCCCTAAAGGTGAGCAGGTCACCGTTCTGAATCGTCGTCGTCGCGTCACCGGCGCTGTAGGTTCCCTCGAAGATCGCCTCGCCGTTCTGGATCCCCAGGGTTGAGCCAGCGTGCAGAAAGCCGGCACCCGACAGTGTCAGCGTGCTGCCGGCATTGTTGATCATTACGTCGCCGATGCCGGTGCCGTCGACCACGATATGTCCGTCGGCCAGGGTGGTCAGGCCGGTATGGTCGAGGCTGCCCGAAAGGATAAGCGTGCCCAGGTCCGTCTTGACCAGCCCGGCGCTGCCCGTGAGGTCCGATGCGATGGTCGCGGTCATGTATTCACCGGCGCTCGTGCCGTCGCCGACCCGGATGATCGCCTCGCCGCCCGAGCCTACCAGCTCGATCGCATCGCCGGTGAGTAGATAGCCGTCAGTGGCGAATTGCATCCCTGTCACGGAAAGCGCGCCTGCCGTATCGTCGGCCGTCACCGTGCCGGGAGCGCCCGAGAATATCACGTAGCCGGGAACCGGGGTCATCGCGCCGTTGACCGACCCGTCGGTGTTGGTCCAGTTGGTGCTCACCAGCGTCCAGACGCCATCGCCGCCGTCGATGGCGCCATTGTCGGCATTGCCGACAGCATCGCCGTCCCAGAACAGAAGATCGCCGACATAGGCGCTATTGACGAGATTGACCTGCCCGGCAACAGCCGTTTGGACTTCCAGGTCGGCGGCATCGACACCGCCGGGTACTGCGCCGATTTCGAGCGTGTTGTCCGTCAGTGTGCCGCCATAGTCGACGATGCGGTAGAGGCCGGGACCGAAGCCGCCAGCGTCGGTGACGTTGAGCGTGCCGTCGAGCGTCAGGTCGCCCGTCACGTCGAACAGGGCCGTCGTGCCGGGCGCGCCCAGGCTCGCATCGACGATCGAGCCGGCATACAGGTCGAGCGAGGCCATCGTCAGGGTCTGGCCCTGAACGCCGACAAGCGTGGCACCGTCGCTGATCTGCGTGTAGCCGACGAAGCCGCTGCCCGACAACCTCGTTCCGCTCCCGAACGATGCCACGCTGCTCGATGCGATCGAGCCGTCGACCACAAGCTCGCCAGCCAAAACGAAGGTGCCGCCGGTGTAGGTGTTTACACCGGAAAGGACCATCGTGCCGGTCCCGTCCTTGACGAGCGAGCCGCCCGTGCCGCCGCTGACGCCACCATCGCGAATGGTGCCGGAGAAGACCATGTCGGGATTGTCGCCGCCGCCGCCGACCCAAAGCTGCGTGCCGCCGAGGCTGACGAAACCGCTGCCTGCAACCGATCCCGTCTGGAAGAGCCCGCTGTCGATATCGGAAATGTCGATGTCGGCTGTCGCGGCGAGATTGGTCAACTTCGCCGTTCCGCCGTCTGCCTGCGTTCTGAAGTAGACCGTGCCGCTGTTGTTGATCGTCGCGGCGTCGGCGCTTGCATGGTCGTCGAATTCGATGGTGCCGGATGCTCCATTGTTGATCGTCGCCGTCCCGGCGACGGCATCTTCGAGGAAGCTCAGACCGCCCTGATTGACGATCTCCGCCTGATCGGCGGAACTGTCGCCATAGAAGGACATCAGCCCGGTGCTGGTGACGTCGGCCGTTCCGGCCGTCGAATCGGCGTAGAAAAATATACTACCGGACGAGGTGATCGTGGCATCGCCCGCCGTGCTGTTGTGGTAGAAATCGAGCTCCGTGCCGAACCCGACAGTGATGTCCGCCCCGTCGGCTGAACTGGAATCGCGGAAACTGGTCCTCGCGGTCAGCCCGCCGCTGTTCATCACAATCGTGGAGGTTCCGGCCCTGCTGCCGCCGCGGAAGGTGAGCCGGTCGCGGTTCTGGATCAGCGCCTCACCGGCGCTGGAGTTTCCCTCGAAGCTCGCCTCGCCGTTCAGGATCTCCAAAGTCGAGCCGGGGCGCAGCCCAGCGTCATAGTCATCGTCATAGAGGATCAGCATGCTATCGGCATTGTCGATCAGCACGTCGCCGAGCGAGGCATAATTGACCACGATCCTTCCTTCGGCGAGGGTTGTCAGGCCGGTATAGTTGAAGCTGCCGGAGAGGGCGCCGGAGAGTGTCAGCGTGCCGGAGCCCACCTTGTAAAGCTCTCCGCCAACGCCGCCGCCGAGTCCGCCATCCTCGATCGTTCCCCCAAAGGTCCTGTTCTGATTATTGCCGCCGACAACCAGCCTGTTGTCGCCCAGGCGAATGGTGCCGAGTTCCTGGATCGACCCGATCGAGGTCGAAGGCGCTGTCAGCAGGGAAATATCAAGAACCGCTGCCGCATCGCCGCCGATATAGGTCGCGGTGCCTCCGCTGGCCGCCCCACCGATCGTCATCACCCCATTATTTGTGATCTCGGCGGCGTCGGCGGAGCTGGAACCCAAGAAACTGAGTCCACTATTGTTTGTGATCAGCGCGCTGCCGGCGCCGCTGTTTCCCACGAAGTTCAGGGTGTTGTTGTTCTCGATGATGACGTCGCCCGTGCCGGCGCCCCCGTCGGCGCTGGTCGCCCCCCGAAACTCCATGATCCGATTGTTGATGAAGGTCTGATCGGAAATCGAGTCCGAGATGATGCCGCCGATGCCGGCTCCCCCGTCATCGAATATCAAGCCATAGCCGCCCGTCACCACCGCTCCGTTGGTGATCGTGAACGGTGCGGCCGCACCCAGGAACTCGAAAGCCTCGACTTCGGTGACGTCCGTGATCAGGACGGCCGTGCCGCCGCCATCGAATGTCGCGGTTTCCCCCGCTCCAGGAACCGTTCCGCCGATCCAGTTTGCAGGGTCGTCATAATCGTCGTTCGTACCCTGCCAGATATCGTCCGCGCGAAGCTGCGAGGTCGCCAGCGCCGTCGAGGCCAGCAGGGCTGCGAACAGGCAGCGTCGGGCAATCCGGCTTGCGGGTATCGCTTTGTCGTTCATGGGTGATCCGCCCCTCTCAAGTCGTGGAGAGACGCGCGTCCGAATCGTATCGGAAGGCGCATCTCGCGTTGTGGACCACCAAACCAAATGCCGGTCGCGGATCGGTCGCGGATTGCGCTTCAAACGGTTGATTTGCGAAGATTTTCAGATGAATACGCCGGTGTTGCCGTGCGGCCACACGGCATCGAAGCCTGGCCCCGCGCTTCGCTCAGTTCGAGCGCGAGAGGAGGTCTTCCAGAGCTTCGAGTTCCGCATCGCGGCCGAGATGTTCGGCCGCCTGGGTCGCCAGATCGAACAGGCGCTCATGATAGCCGATGCGGTCGAGACCTTCGCGCGCGACCCGGAGCGCGCGGGGCCAATCGCCCGTCAGGATGAGCGACTGCGCGAAGGCGGTGCATATTCCGACGGCGACCGTCTCGATGCGCTGCGCATAGACCATCAGGCTGGCGTCGTCGGCATGATGCTGGACGAACGGACCCGCATAGAGCCGCAGCGCCTCGGCATAGCGCGCTTCCGCCGTCCAGCCCGGCGCGCTCGCCAGCGCATCCAGATCCCAGGAGTCGACCGTAACGCGGCCCGGATCGAGCGCGATGCGGCCGCCTTGCGTCTGCACGGCATCGGCGGCGCCCAGCATCTGCCGCAGGCGATAGACCGTGGATTTCATGCGCTTGCGCGACGTGTCCGCATCGACGTTGCGCCACATCCGGTCCGCCAGCGTCTCGGCGCTTTCTCCGGTCGGTCCGGCGGCGATCAGGTGGACGGCAAGCGCGATCGGGCCGCGCTGCAATTTGGCGGAGGTCATGCGGGAGCGGTCTCCGGCCGTCGCGTCGAAACGGCCGAGCGAGGTGATGCGGATCGCCTGCGCCGCCGTCCCGGAAAGCTCGGCGGCAAGGCCGAGAACCCGCATCAACTCGCCAGCATACTCCGTCTCGATGTCTGCCTCGATCGCCGCCTGAAGGAGTTGGGCCATCTCGCAGCGCCGGATCCAGGGGTGGAGATATATTCTCATGCTGGCGCCGGCCGGGAGCGCGATGCGAAGATAGCGGTGCGCCCGGTCCTCCCGCCCGCAGGATAGCGCAAGGGCGGCACCCCGCAGATGCGTCAGGAAGACCAGCAGCGGGCTCTGCTGCCGCGTTGCCGCCCGCCGCGCCCGACGCATCCAGCCAAGCGCCTCACGGCGCCGGCCCAGCGAATGGAGGATCGTCGCAACACCGTTGCCGTAGTGTACCGGAAAGAGCGCCATCCCGCTGCGCTCGCCGGTGCGATAGGCCGGCATGATATGCGTCAGCGCGGCTTGGTGCTCCCCATCCAGCCACTGCCGATAGGCGGTGAAGTGCTCGTGGAACGCAACGTGATTGGGATGGGTCGCCGGACCGAGACGTTCGGCCAACAGCGCCAGATAAGCGTTCAGCCGGTCACGGTTCTCGAGTGCGGCGGCCTTGAACAGGCCGGCATTGAGGAGCGTGCCGTCCCAAAAAGTCTGCTGGTGGCGCGCATTGGCCGCCAATCCGTCATCGACGGCGCGGAAGGTTTCCTCGCCGGCCGCCTCGAAGATCGACAGGTATTCGGCCGAGACCACATGGCGCGTGCAGATGTCAGCGACGGGCGCCGCGGCCTCGTCGAACACCTGGTTGAGGCGCGAGCGGACCTGCATCACCTTCCAGCGGTCTCCCTCGCCGAAGCAGTAGCGGAACATCAGGTGGATGCCGCGCCGGATCGTCTCGTGGCGCGGCATGGGCTGCCAGTAGAAGTCGAGATTGCGCTGCTCCCATTTCGGGTAGTCGGGATGGTCGGGGCAGCGGAACGACATGGCGGCGAAGGCCCCGCGCGCCAGCATGGATTGGTGGTCCGCGCCAAGCCGGGCGGCGAGCGGCTCCAGCTTGGGAAGCATCGCGATGAGCGGATCGAACAGGCTGCAATCGACCCATTCCAGCCAGATCGCATCGACGAGGGCCGTCCAGATCGGGATGAGCAGCGCCTCCTCCTTCGCCGCCCGCGCGGCGTCGAGCGTGCCGGACAGGAGTTGTCGGGCGCGGGGCGGATTGAGGCTGAGCAGCGAAACGCCGTGCCAGTAGCGCAGCGCGATGCTTTGGTCGCGGATGGGTTCAGGCAGGGGCTCCAGCGCGGTCAGCACGACGCCCAATTCGCCCTTGTCCTTCATGGCCGGGGCGTGAGCCGGCACGGCCTTGGCGAGCGCGTCCCAGGCGCCCGAGGACGCGAGCAGCGCGAGTCCGTCGGTAATCTCGCCACGCTGGATCAACGCCTCGCCCGCGCGAGCGCCGAGAGCCACGGCCTCTTCGGGGGACACCGCGTCGGGATAGCAACGCTCGATCGCCGCCTTGAGGAGATCGTGAAATTGCAGCCGGCCCCGCCCGTCGCGCTCGACGAAAAGCATCTGCCGGGCGAGCCGGTTCAAGGTCCGCTCCGCGCCCGGCGCGTTCAGCGCATGAGCCAGCACCGGGACCGGCATGCTGGGCAGGCTGGCGACCTTCAGGACCAGCCGGCGATCCTCCTCCTCCAGCGGCGCGACCAGCTCGTGCGCGATGAGGTCCAGCAGATCGCCGGTCGCTTCCGACAGACCTGCCTCGATGTCCTCCTGCGGCGGGAAGGCCGCGGTTTGCAGCAGCAGCCTCGCGCCGAGCACCCAGCCGCCCGATGCCTCAAGCAGAGTGGACGCGGTCCAGCCGGAGTCGATGCCGGCATGCGCCGTCAGCAGCGCGCCCGCCTCGCTTTCGTTGAGACGAAGGCTGTCCGACCCGACACGTTCGAGCTCGCCGCGGGCGTTGAACCACAACCATGCCGGATGTGGAGGCTCGCGCGAAACGAGTACGATGCGAACATCGTCGCTGATGTCGCGCCTTGCGCCGGCGAGCACCTGAAGCGGCGGCGCATCGGCCGGCAGGACATGCAGATCGTCGAGGACGAGGAGCATGGGGTTGCCACCGCTACCCGCCGCGATGAGGCGCCGCAGGAAATCGACTGGAAAGGCGATGTCCTCCGGCCCAAGGGCCGGGAGCGCCTCATGCGGGAATGTCTTTCGGAACGTGGCGACCAGGGCGGTGAGGAAAGCGCCCATGTCGGCCATGCGCGCCTCGACGCGCAACCAGACGAACGGATGACCGGACTGGTCGCAAATCTGGGTGGCGAGCGTCGTCTTGCCGCTTCCGGCTGGCGCGCCGATCCAGATAACCGGCCTTGTCGATTTCACCAGGAAGCTGGAGGCGTCGCGGCGAACCACGGATGACGGCCGGTGGCCGGCGTTCGATCCGACCGCGTATCTGATGCCTCCCTTGTCCATCGCGTGCCTCCACCTGATGCAGCCGGGAGCGCGTCAGGCAGAATGAACCGCACGGATCGAATGGTCTGGCCTCGCCCCCTGGCGCACGAACCTTGCTGCCCGGCACAAGCCGCTTGCACGCATGGCATTCGTCACCAAGGTGGAGGTTAGCCTTTCCGCAAGCGGGCGAACAGGGCTCAGCGCTAGTATCGCCGGGGTTCTGCGCTAGTTGAAACTGGCGCCGCCGTGCTTGCGATCCTCGGCATGGCGGACATCCGAGGGGGTCCGTCCGAACCGCCTCTTGAACGCCTGATTGAACCAGGACAGGTCGCCGAATCCGCACTCGAAGGCGATGGCGGTGATCGAAAGGCGTTCCGATCTCCAATCGGTCAGATGCCGGAACGCCGCAAGCAGGCGCTGCTCGCGCACATAGTCGGAGAACGCCGTGCCGTCCTGATTGAACAGCAGCCGAATATAGTGCGGCGAAATCCCATGCCGGATCGCCACCGCATCGAGCGACAATCCGGGATCTGCGAGATTCTCGGCAATATCATGCTTGATGGCGGCCAGCCGTGCGGCCTGGACGCCGCGAGAGCTCGTTTCCTCCAGGGCCTCGGGCTGCGCGTTCATCACCGCAACAATCAGATCGCGCATATGAGAACCGGCCATGCGTCCCGCTTCCGGCGTCAGCGGGATGTCCGCCATTAGTCCTTCCGCATAGGAGGCGAGCAGCGCAAGCGGCATAGAGCGCGGCAGCTTGTCTTTCAGCACCGCGTCGATGTCCTTGACGACCGGAACAATCAGTCCTTTCGGCACCGCAACATTGATGACCCTGGCACCGATCGGAGCCACGGCGGTCATTCGCCCGTCGTTGTGGAACAGGAAAGCCTCCCCGGTCTGCAGTTCGGCACCGCGACCGGCCTGCCCTCCTGCAACCCCTGCCTGGCGCACGATCGTCAATACGAAATCGTCGTTCCCATCGATCGTCTGCTCGTGCGTGCGCTCCACCCTGTAGGGCGAGGCCGTGATCGCAGCAATGGCAACACCGGGCAGAAGCCTCAGCGACATGTCGACGTCGAGGGCGGCTTCATCGACCGAGGCGATGTTCATTCGCGTGACCTGAGCATAGACTTCCTCGACACTCGCGTCCGTCCCGGCAGCGGCCTGCATCGTGGAAAACCGGATCAATCCTCCCGCATTGTCCATGTTCGCGCCTTGCCCCTCAGTCCCACCGACGCCTAGAGACCCGCGCCCGGCCGGGACCTATGATGCCCCGATAACAATACCCGAGCCGGACGAAAGCGGACATAGCTGTCGCGCAGGCTGGGATCATCGCGCCGATCATGGCGCATAGCCGCCGTGGCGTCATACCCTTGAAAGGGTATGATGGGCAGTCAACGCCGCACAAAGTTGGCGTGATCGCCGCCGGCTTAGTCATATCCCTGGGCTATGCGGCGTCGGACATTGGCTGCTCAATGCCGCTGACCACGAAGGCGACGACGACAAACAACACAATCACGCCTGCCAGCAGCAGCAGCATGACGCGCCGCATGGATTGGGTCTTGCCGTCCCGCGCCACCTTCATGTTCGTGATGGTGTGAAAGAACATCGCCATGCGCGGGACGCCGGTCCTGTTGACGAGATCGGGCGAGCGCTTCTCGATCTGGTAGGACAGCGCGATCGCGCCGACGAACATCACCAGCATCAGCGCCGGCCAGATCGTCATGAAGGCTTCGGTCAATGGTGTCATCGGTGAACCTCGAAATCGGACGCGCGACATCCTGTTCCATAAGACGCCCCTGGGCGCAGATCATACCCCCGCCGGGGTATGCCGCGACGATCACCGCCTCGTAGAAAGAGCAGGATAGCGATGCCTTGCGCGCCAGCCGGCTGGATCGTCCAATCGGGGCGGCATGGGCGACACGACGATGACGAAGCGGAGGAACGAGACTTGCCCAAACCGCCCGGCAGGCTGGTCTTGGCCGTGACGGCCTCATGCGCGGCGCTTACGCCGTCCGCGGCCTCGGCGCAGATCGCGTTGCGGCAGGATCCAGCGACCTATAGCTGCGCCGACTATATCGGCGCGGGCGCGCCTGCCACCCGCGAGCGCGCCGAGCGGATGCTGTATTGGATCACGGGCTATGTCAGCGGTGGCTTGTCCGCCGCCGCGCCCGATCTTGCCACGGCCTGGCCGTTTGCGGCTCTGTCGAGCCACATCCATTCGCACCTGCTTGCATCCTGCCCCGCCGATCCCGGCATGGCGATGCCCGCCATCGCCGAGCGTATCGCCGCCGACCTCGTGAACAATCCGGCCGGCGACGTTCCGAAATCCACCAGAGCACAGGAACAGGACCGATGATGCGCGGCCTTCGCACCCTTCCGATCTTCCTTTTGGCGTTGTCGCCCGTAATGCCGGCCTTCGCCAATACCGTCGATCTCGTCCGCGTCTGCGACAGCATGGCTTCGGACCCGCTCGATATGAACCGCAACGCGCTTGGCGTGGAGCGCGCGGCGATCGACATCGACAAGGCTCGCCAGGCCTGTACCGGCGCGCAATCGCAGAAGCCAGGTGATCCTCGACTCTATTTCCAACTCGGGCGCGTCCTCGACGCTGCCGGTGAAGTCGAGGAAGCGTTCGCGCAGTACGGCAAAGCCTCCATGATGCTCTATCCGGCTGCGCAGGCGATGCTGGGCCAAGCCTATGAGCATGGCCGCGGCACGGCGCCGGACATGGCGCAGGCCATCCGCCTCTACCAGTCGGCGGCCGATCTTGGTGATCCGACTGGCCACTACAATCTGGGCATCCTCTACAAGGCCGGGACCGGCCTGGAGAAGGACCAGGCGAAGGCAGCCGAGCATTTCGAGTTTGCTGCGTCGGCCGGACACAAGGGGGCCGCTTTCGAGCTGGCCCTCGCCGGCTTCGACACCGCCGGGACGAGAGCGGAGTACGCGGCGCTGCTCGATCGTTTCCGGGAGGCGGCTGCGTCCGGCATTGCGGGCGGCGCCTACATGGCAGGCATCATGTTCTCGGACGGGCTGGGCGTGGATCGGGACGACGCCCAGGCGATCATTTTCCTGCGGCAGGCCGCCGACGCGGGCCATGCCGACGCCGCATGGCAGCTCGGCCACAAATATGTGGACGGCGCCGGCGTCCCGGCAGACCCGGCACAAGCCTTCGCTCTCTACCGCCAGGCCGCCGAAGCGCGCAGCGCCGGCGGCATGTTCAACCTCGCTGATGCGTATGAGCGAGGAGTGGGCACGGCGGTCGACCTAAAGGCTGCGCTCGATTGGTATCGGAAGGCGGCGGCATTGGATATTCCCGAGGCGGTCAACGCGGTCGGCGCCGCCTACAGCAACGGTCGCGGGGTCGAGGCCGACGATGTCGAGGCCGGCAAATGGTTCCTGCGCGCCGCCGAGCTTGGGGAACCCTGGGGCATGAAGAACGCGGGAGACTGGTTCAGCGAGGGCCGGATGGGCGGCCGGGCCGACATCGCCAAAGGCGTCTACTGGACGCGCCGGGCGGCCAATGCCGGTCTGGCGGAAGCCATGACACGGCTTGGATATTTCTATCTCGAAGGCATGGGCGTCAAGAAGAACCAGCATGAGGCGCTGCGCCTCTTCAAGCTTGGCGCCGAGGGCGGCGACCCCGTGGGCATGAACAATTACGGGAGCATGCTCTATCTCGGCATTGCGGCCGAACTCGACCTGGAGACGGGGTTCGCGTGGATGCTGAAGGCCGCCGAGATGGGTGACGTCGATGGCATGAAGAACGTCGCGGAAGCCTACCGCGACGGCAAGGGTGTCGAGCAGGATGCCGCCAAGGCCGCGATGTGGGCCGCCAGGGCGAAGGAAGCCGAGGCAAACTGAATTTCCTAAGGCGCTTGCCGCCTGATCTACAGAGAGCCGGAGAAGCGCAGCGGCCCCTTTTGGATCAGCGCTTGCGCTCGGATCGCATACCCACTCGGGGGTATGACCGTGGGCGAGACGGCCGCTACCAAGTGTGAGTGAAGTGCATACCCAGAGGGCAGAACACGCGGCCAAGCCGGCGGACATTTCCGGCTCAGGCCCGCCCGAGATGCTCCCTCGGTGAATCAGCTCGCTTCAAGACAGGAGCACGAAATGGATAAACGTGAATTCATCAAAGCGGCGGGGCTCGTCGTCGCCGCCGGCCTGGTCGGCATCATGCCATCGACGGTGCGGGCGCAGAGCGCACGCGAGATTGCCGCGGTAGTGATCCGAAGCACCAGGTTCAACGGCAGGATAACTGTCTTCGACGGCCGCGACGAGCTTCGTTACGGCGTCAGGTTCTCCGCGAACGGTAAGACCTACAACAGAACTATGAGGGTAAGGAAAGTCGACACCGACAAGCTGGGAGCCATGCTCGAAGGAGGCGAGCTCCAGGTTTCGATCAGGGCTGGCAACCTGAGGAAGAGCGGCACGATCACTGCCCGGCTGCGTGGCGACGAACTCTCCGGTACGTTCGGTTCGGATGACAACCAGGGCGAATACCAGACCCAACTGCTCATAGCAGATGACCTTGCGGTCGTCGCGATAGTCGCCATAGTGGCGATAGCAGCAGTCGCGATCACGGCAATCGTCGCGGTTGTGGCGATTGAAACACAAGGGGATGTTAGCGCGGAAATATCCGGCGGCGGCGGCAGTGCCTCGGTCGATCTGGAGGGCGGGGGTGAAGAGGGCGACGGCGGTGAAGGCGAGAACAGGCCGTAGCCGGCAATCGGAACCGCAAGGGGCCTATCGGCGGGAACACGCTCGCATCCGCCTTGCCACCAACGTCCGGGCGAAGCGATGATCGCGCGCCGCTACCCTCATGGCCGCCTGAGATGGCTCTGGTGGCGGATCGTCGGGGAACCGGAACTGTGGATCTTTCCGCGAGAAGTGGGATTTCTTTGGAAGTACGATCCTCCCAATATCCTTCGGCTGAAGGAGCGTCTTGAACCCCTGCCTTCCGATAAAACCGCCGAGTTCTGGTATCGCGACCGCGAGACCGCCCAGGTGTGGCATCGCGTCATCGGGACATCGGGAACCTGGGAGTTTGAGACTTGGACGCCGGTCGATACTTACGCGGGCGACGCGCCTGAGCATACGCCAGCCGGGGTATGACACGGCTCGCGCGCGCGGAAAGGATCGACGGACGAGCAGCGAAGGAGAGACGCCATGCAAGCCGCCCTGTCCGAACCGTCACGCGACCGATCAGCCCGTATGGCCGCCGCGCCATGCGCAAAAAGCAATCGCGCCATGCGCTCCCTGTCCATCACAGCCTTTGCAACACTCGCATTGCTTGCAGCGGGGATGCCCAGCCCGGCCGCAGCGGACGACCTCGAGGCCGAGATCATCGAGATCGCCGAGGCCCTGCGCGAGGACTTCGGCAATGCTGTTCGATGGAAGCCTACCAATCCCCAGATCAACGCCATTTCCCATAAGCTGAGGGATGCCGAATGGCTGCGCGCCTATGTGGAATTGACCTATCGGAATCTGCCTACTGGGCAATCCGCCGCCAAGCCCGGTCAGACCGAAATCACGGTGATCGGCCCCGACCTTGGCGAATTGCCCGGCGGATACCGCCAGCAGATCGATCATTTCCGGCCCGGCACCGCCATCTACGGCTTCCGCTATACCGAGCCCGGCAAGGATGTCGGCATGCGATATGACGGCCTGTTCCGCGTCGACGGCAAATGGTTTCTGATCCCGAAGGCGTGGCGGGCGTTCGGTAAGTAGCCGGCCTGGCATAGCGGGCTCGTCGCAAGCCGGACCCGGCTTCCTCCCGTGCAGCGGGGGACTGACACGCTCGCGGTTATTGCCAGCGAGCGTGTCCATCCCGGCCAAGTTCAGTTCTTCCTGGGCGTTGGCTGCGTGTCTGGCGTAGTTGTATCATCTGCCGGAGGCGTCGTGTCCGGCCCCGGCTTCGGTTTCGGCTTCGTCTCCGGTTTCAAGACGGGCGCTTGACAGTAGAAGTTATCGCCTGCCGCTTCGTAGCGGCAGACCTCGCCCTTCTCGCATGGCGGATCGCACGCCGCATCGGCCGCCCCCGCCGCTCCGAGGGTGAACAGCCCCGCAATTGCTATCGGTCTCCAAAAGCCCACGATGGTTCCTCCGTTCTTCCACTGGCTGCCTTGGGTATCGGGATCATCGACGGATCGCCGGTCCCGGAAACGGAACACCCTCCGATTCGGCCTCATGATCGAAAAGAACGGCGGCGGCCGCATACCACCTGTGGGGTAAATCCGAGCGATGATCGCCTGTCGCCGCTGGCCCGGCCGGCTGCCGGCTCACTCCCATTCCCGAATCCGGACGCGAAACTTCCTGTCGACCGGGATCACGACGATCTTGTTGACGTGCCGGACCTCCAGCCCTGCCGCGAAAACGAACTTGAACTGCCGCGAGCCGGCATTGCAGCCCTGCGCGAGGCTCACCTGCTTGACGCGCGTGCTGTTCGGCGGCAGCGTGAATCCGTCGTCGAACAGCCGCCGCCAGGGGCCGATCGCCACCGGGTTCGTTCCGGGGCCGACCGTTCTGACCTTGGTCAACTGGCGATCGAGCGCGATCTGCCGATCCAGCCTGTTCTCGAACCGGATTTCGATGCCGCACCCGGCCTGGGCGGCAGGAACGGCAGCCATCATCGCCATTGCCACAAGGGCGAGAACCCGTTTTCGCATATCCGCCTCCAATGAGCTCGGCGCGGATCGTAGGAGAACCGGGATCGGCGCGCATACTCCCGCAGGGGTATGCGACGGCGTCTCAACCTGTCTGACCCAGCTTCCTCGATCCGCTCGCCTGTTCTATGCTTTCGAGAGGCGGACCACGCCCAGATTGCCACGCCCGGCCGTCGGCAGCGCCGTGAGGGGTTCGGCAACCACACCACCGAACCGGGCTTCCGTGACCACGACCTCGCGCTTGCGGATCAGGCAGATGACCGCGCTGCATGGCGCCGCGCTGGCCGCAGCCTCCTCGGCGTAGCGCCAGCCGAATCCGCCGAGCGGCGACGTGGCCTGGAACACCAGCCGCCGCCCCTGATGGTCCTCGGCAAGCTCCAGGCAGGCGTGGCAGAAATGCCAGGGATAGCGCGGCACGAATTTCATGCGGACGCCGCAGCCTGGGCAGAAATGTTCGCTTCCGTCCTCCTTTGCGTCCCGTTCGAGACGGCCGCCAACCACTGGAACCCTCGCCATTCTCTCTCCTTTTCAGCGCGCATCCGACGCACTTGCACTATGAGCGGCGCAACGCCCTGGCAACTGCCTCCCGGTCGGATAGCCTGCGCGGCGCATAGATGCGCCATGTCCAGATCACGAGCCCGCCGAAGATGACGCAAGCGGTGAGCATCGCCATGGCAGCACTGAAAAGCTCGCTGCCTTCCTGCAATTGCCGCAGCACTGGACGCCCGGTTGCATAGATCGTGACGAGAAGCACGACGAAGAAGGTTGCGGGAATGGCCCAGCCCCGCCCGGACTCGACACGCACGCCATGCGCAAGCGCCGCATTGGCCACCGTTGCCGCAAATTCACGGTAGCCTTCGGCGTCATCGGCCACAGTGACCGTCAGGGGCTCGCGCGCCGCGCTTGACCAGACGCGCAGCTCGTTCTGCCGTATCCCGCCGAGCGCGTAGCCGATGCCGCCGAAATTGACGTCGATGACGCCGAGGCGGACAAGCGTCCACTGTCCGGCGGCAAGATGAGCGCGGCTTCCACCCGCGCCCTCGATCTGAAGGCCGGCGCTGTCGGCTTTCAGCCGCACACGCTTGCCGCGTATGCTGAACTGCGCTTGTCCGGCGATGCTGTCCGTGTTCAGCTCGGCTTCGGAGCTCAATCCATTCTCCCTCCGGTCCGCGGGACGCAGCGGCTCGGCCTGCCATCATACCGATACTCCTCGCCAACCCTATAAGTCCCTCTTTTCCGTGGGGCGCATACCCCGCAGGGGGTAAGCGTGTGGGCGCCGATACGGGCATGAATCGCTCACGGTCGGATCGTTTGCGGGCGCATGGTCGCGGCGTTCAGTCATCGGCCGGCATGGTACGCCGCATGCAACGGCCGCTTCAACGCCCGAACAACGATGCCCAGGATATTCGGATGAAGGTCAAGGTCAGTTCCAACACGGCAGAGCGCCTCGTCATTGTCCTTCGGCCGCTTGCCGCTGGCATCCTGGTCCCCTTCGCCGTCTCATTGGCCGCAACCGCCGCGATCGTCATCTGGTTGATCGGCAGTTCGTTCAACGTCAGCGTCGCCGACGGCATTTTCCGTTACGATGTGCGGTTTCTTGGCGTCATCCCGACGCAGACATCCGAGGCGCCGGTCGCCGCTGTGAAGGACGTCGATCTCGTCATGGAGACTGCGCTGGGTTTCATCAACACCTACCAGATCCGGGTGGTGACCACGCAAGGCGACATTCTGGTCAAGCTCCCGTTCGCGGATGGTGACGAAAAGCAGCTTCTGGCCGACGAACTGCGCCTGACCATGTCGGATGAAGGCGATGGCGAGCTGAGCTACGGGGAGAACTCGATCGTCGTCGCGCTTCTGCTCGCCGCGACATGCCTGATCGGCGCGGCCTATACCTTGCGGGCGTTGCAGACGGTGAGGGTCGTGGGCGATCGAACAAGGTCGCAATTGTCGGTCCGCATGCGCCGGACATTCTCGCACGGAGAATCCAGAATCGACGTTCCTCTGGCCGACGTCCGGCAGGTGGCGATCGTTTCCAATCAGGCCCTGTCGACCACGCCCAGCTATGCCGTGGCGATACGCACACGAAACGGAAAAACCGTGCCTCTATCCTTCGGACCGATCTTCACTGAGGAATCGGCAAAGAACACCAAGATGCTGCTTGACGGATGGCTGGCGCCGCAAGTCGATCCCGGCGCGTGACACCGAACGCTGCCCGCCTCGATGAGGGATAGTCTTCGGCATACCCCATAAGGGGTAAGTTTTTTCTGCAAGCCCGCCAAATATCGCGAATCCGCGACCAATGCGCGACCGCCCGCGTCTATGGTGCCGTTGCGGCAACGGGAGCGGAGGCGGTCCTTGGAGGAAACACCGAAACTGATCGACCTTGTCTATGCGTCGACGATCGACCCGCATCGCTATGACGATTTCATGGCGTGCTGGCAGGTCCATCTCGAAGAGGTGATTGCCGGGTCGCCGGAAGAGGATGCGACGGACCCGGATGCGGCACAGGCCGAGATCGAACGCCATTTCAATCGCGCCTTCGCCATTCTCGAGCGGCTCGGCCGGCAGGGGGCCGAGGGACGTTCCTTCGGCGCGCTTGTCGACGGCGAATCCCGCCCCGCCGTTCTAGTCGAGCCATCTGGACGGATCATCGCCGTCAACGGTCGAGCGCGCACGCTGTTCGGGGTTTCATCCGGCGACAAGATCGACGTGCTGAGCCTCGAAGCGGCGGGACTGAGCAACATCAGGAAGGCGCTTTCCCGCATAGCGGAGGAGCCGCCCGGCCGCCTGCTGACCGTCACCCGCGTCCTGTCCCCCAAGGATGGAACCACACCTATCATCGCCCTTACCCGAGCGCCCATGATCGGCGACCGGCCGGTCGCGCTGCTGTCTGTCGCCGACATCGAATGGAGCGAACGGATCGGCGAGTTGCTGCGCCAGGTGTTCGGCCTCACACCGGCCGAGTGCGAGATCGCCCGCGGCATTATCGCCGGCTTCCCCCTGGACCGGCTCGCGCGGGAGCGGGGACGTTCGGAGCAGACCGTAAAGACGCAGGCCAAATCCGTGTTGCGCAAGCTCGAACTGCGCAATCAGGCTGAGCTCGTGCGCATGATCGCGGGTTTGATGCAGATGGACGCCGCGCCGGAACTGCTGAGCCCGGCTGGCCGGATCGGCGGCGACGGGCGCACGACGATCATGCTTGGCGGCACGCGGCTGCTCGACGTGTCCGTCATCGGCCCGCTCGGCGGGCGTCCCGTCCTGTTCCTCCACGGCATGCTCGACGGGCATGGCATCACCCGTGCCGCCCGGTCCCTCCTCGACGAGCGGAACATCCGGCTGATCTGCCCGGTCCGCCCCAACTTCGACAGGTCGAGCCCGGACGGCGATGCGCCCGGAGCACCGGAACGCTTTGCTTCCGATATCGAAGCCACGCTCGATCATCTCGGCATCTCATCCTGTCCGGTGATCGGCCACATGGCGGGTTCGGTTTACGCTTTTGCGGCGGCCGCCAGGCTGGGGCGGCGCATCACCCACATCGTCAACATTGCTGGGGGCGTACCCATAGTCTCGACCTCGCAATTCGCGATCATGACGCCGCGCCAACGTGTCGTTGCCCACACAGCCCGCTTCGCGCCCAAACTGCTGCCGCTCGTCCTGCGCGCCGGCATCGCACTTCTCGACAGTGGCGGGGACCGCGCCTTCATGAAGGCGCTCTATGCATCGGCGCCGGTGGACTTCAACGTGGCAAGCCACCCGGAGGTCTTCGCCATCCTCCGGAACGGCTATCGCTTTACGGTGGCGCAAGGCCATCGCGCCTTCGAGATCGATGCTCATCAAGTGGTGCAAGACTGGACCGCGGTCGTGGAGTCCTCGGACCAGAAGGTCATGCTCCTGCACGGCTGCCATGACCCGGTGGTCGGCATGCAAACCGTACGCAATTTCGCCGCCCGCCTCGGCGACCGGGCCGAGCTTGTCGAGCATCCGACGCAAGGGCAGCTCCTGTTCTATGCCGATCCGGGCTTCGTCCTGGACGCGCTGGAGCGGGTCCTCTGAACTGGAGCCGCTGTCATCCTGCTCGCTGGCGTGGCCGTTGATGACCGGAGGTTCAGCCGAACGCGGTGGAGCCGGCGTCTCCTACCCCTGCGGGGGTATGACGTTGGCGGGCTGCGGGAATATCCCGGAGCTCATAGACCTTTGCGGCATACGGAGAGACGATTGACAAAATACCTGCAAACGCGAGCCATCCGGGGCTGGTCCGCAATTCTGGCGCTCGCGGTCGCCTTGGCGACGTCGCTCCCCGCCTTTGCACAATCGGGCGTGGCGTCCCCACGAGACGCCGCCGAAGTATTCGCGACTGCAACGGCCGCCGGCGACGCCGAAACCATTGCGGCGCTCTATGCGTCCGACGCCATCATGCTCGCGCCCGGCGCGGCGCCCATCGTCGGACGCGATGCTATCAAGGCTGTCTTCGTGCGAAACTTTTCGCACGGCCGAAACCGGATGGCGTTCGGGACCATCCGGGTCGAATCCGGCGCCGACCGCGCGGCTGCCTACTGGGAATGGGCTTCGGAGATCACCGGAAAATCGGGCGCGGTGCAGAAGACGAACGGCCGCTCGCTCGTCTACTTCCGCAAGGACGGCGATATCTGGCTCATCAGCGCCGACATGATGCACGTTGCCCCGGCGCAATGACATCGGAAGATCCGGCTTCGTCACGGGACGGACGCTTGGCCGCTGCGTCCTCGTCGTCCTGATCTTCGTTCTGGCCGGTCCTCCCGTCGGGGCCGCCACCATGAGCCTGCTCGGCGGCACGCTTGTGCTGATCGACCAAAGCGGTACCGGAACAGGCGCCTACGTGTTCCAGGCTGGACTGGCCGGTCTTCTGTTCTCCTGGCTTATTGGTTGGAGGCAGGCGCTCGTCGCCGGGATCGTCTTCGTCGGATACGCGGCATGGAAGGGCAGATCCTCGATCCTCTTACCCGCGATCGCTGGTGTCCTGGCCGGGCTGCCCCGGACGCTGGGCGAAGGCGGTCCCGTGATCTTCACGGTGTTTCTCGTTTTCGCTCACTTCTCGGCAGCTCTTTTCTGCGGGCTCCTGGCGCGACGATACGTTTTGCCGCATATCAAGAGGAACAGAACATGAAAAAGCTGTTGTTGTGGATCGCGGGGGCGATCCTGCTCGCGATCGCGGCGCCTACCGTTGCCAATCTCATCTTTGCCGGCGGCGAGGACTACAATACCGACTTCCCTCCACCCGCCGCCAGTGCCACCGCTGGAGAACTCTTTCCTGAAACCATCGCGGGCGCGCCACGTCGCATCGAACGACTGTCGGTGGACAACAATTCGGCCGGATATATTGCCCGGTATGGGGCGAGAACCTCGATCACAATAGTTCATTCCACGGACCAGGCCGTCATCGACGCGCAGGCCGCTCAGGTCGTCGAGCGGACGAAGATGTTCGACTCCAGGCGCAGCGGCAAATTCAACGGGGCCTGGGAGATCAAGGCATACGGGCAGCCCGGACGCATCTATGCCTGGCAGAGGCAGGGCTGGTTCTATTCCGTAGAGGCAGCGACGGATTCAATGTTTCTCGAGATGGTCGAGAAACTCTCCTTTATCGCGGTCCGTTGACGATGTCGGCCGGCGATCACCAAAACCGAGGTTCAGATCATGAAGGTCGTCACCAATACGCCCGAACGTCTCGTTCTGCGCGCCGGCCGCCTGCCGGCTGCGCTTGTCAACATCCCGCTAGGGCCGGCGGTGATCTGGCTCGGTTTCATGATTGTCCAGGAGGGCGACGATGCGTGGTTCGGATGGTGCATTGCCGCGTTGGGTTTGGTGATGCTCCTCGGCGGCGTGTGGGCGCTGTTCGCCCGCCGGACGCTGGAGCTCGATCGCCGCAGCGGACTGGTACGGACCTCGTTCACCGGCCCTTTGGTCCATTGGGACCAGCAGATCCCTTTGGACGCATTGGAAACTGTTTCGGTGGACTGGACGAAAGTCGGCAGGAGGGCGGGTGGCGTCATCGGTGTCATCTTTAGCCCGCGCGCCGACAGTTACACCGCAGCGCTCCGGCTCCGAGAGTTCTGGACGCGAGGTGGCGCCGAGGCCACGGTGGCCACCGTGCATCGCTGGCTGCGGGAGGCAGGGCACCCTGCCGGAACCGCATAGAAGCTGGACTTGGCGTGTCCGCGCAAGCATTCTCTTGGGGGCACTCAGTACCCCATCCATGCGATGCCAAAAATCACGACCGCCATCACGACGATGAACACGACGCCAAACAGCTTGAAAGCGCGGTCGTCATGATAGGAGGCCGCTTTGTCATAGACGACATCACCGAGCTCCTTGCGGGCAAGACGCTCCTCCAACATGCGTCTTGCGTCATCACCTCCGCGCTGCATCTGCTTGTAATACTGAGACAGGATCGCTCCGGTTTTGTTCCATTTCACTGACGAACGAGACGTGCCTGTCCGCCGCGAATAGAGAACACTTGTCCAGCGTGACATTCACCGGCCTTGCTCGTCAATCTCGACAAGATTGGCTATTGTGGCGGCCATCGCGCAAGCTCCCGAATTTACTTCTGCTATGCACTACTGAGCTGCAACGGGTTCAGCAGGGCCGTTCAACAAGAGACTACAGACCGCTATGCTCACAATCTCCATCACTTTTCTGGCGTTTCAGGGTGCTGTCTTCCTGATCTGGATTTTCCTGGCTTTCCGTTGGCTCTTTGCGTTGCTGACCTGCCACTGAGTTTTTCCTCCACCTGGAGTTAGAGTCCGGCCTCGATTGAAGGACGGACAGATGAAGCGGAAGCGGTTTACGGAAGATCAGATCATCGCGGTTCTGCGCGAGCACGAGGCGGGTGCGAAGGCGGCCGATCTGGCCCGCAAGCACGGGGTGAGCGAGGCGACGCTGTATAACTGGAAGGCGAAGTATGGCGGGATGGAGGTGTCCGACGCCAAGCGCCTGAAGGCTCTGGAAGACGAGAATGCGAAGCTGAAGAAGCTGCTCGCCGACCAGATGCTGGAAGCCTCGGCACTTCGCGAGCTGCTGTCAAAAAAATGGTAGGGCCCGCCGCCAAGCGCGAAGCCGTCGCGCATCTGCAGGCCGTGATGGGCCTGTCGGAGCGTCGGGCCTGTTCCTTCGTCGGTGCCGATCGCAAGATGGTCCGCTACCAGTCCTGCCGTCCTCCAGAGACCGAACTTCGCGGCAGGCTACGCGACCTTGCCAATGAACGCCGGCGTTTCGGCTATCGACGTCTGTTCATCCTGCTGCGGCGGGAAGGGGAGCCATCCGGCATCAACCGCATATATCGGCTCTACCGCGAGGAAGGGCTGACCGTTCGCAAGCGCCGGGCGCGGCGACGCGCGGTTGGCACGCGGGCGCCGATCCTGGTCGAGGCAAGACCGAACGCGCGCTGGTCCCTGGACTTCGTGCACGATCAGTTCGCCTGCGGGCGGCGCTTTCGCGTGCTCAATATCGTGGATGACGTCACGCGCGAGTGCCTGGCCGCGATCCCGGACACATCGATCTCCGGTCGTCGGGTGGCACGTGAGCTGACTGATCTGATCAGCCGTCGCGGCAAGCCAGACATGATCGTTTCGGATCACGGCACCGAGTTCACCTCGAATGCCATCCTTGCTTGGTCGAAGGATCACCGCGTGGAATGGCACTACATTGAGCCCGGAAAGCCGATGCAGAACGGCTACGTCGAATCCTTCAACGGCCGCATGCGCGATGAGCTGCTGAACGAGAGCCTGTTCTTCGGCATCGACCACGCGCGCAGCGCCATCGCCGAATGGAGGCAGGACTTCAACACCGCGAGGCCGCATTCCTCGCTCGGCTACCAGACCCCGGCGGCCTTCGCCGGAACCCTCGCCGCAACCGGCTCCGACGCTTCGCTCGATAAGGGCTTCGCGTCTCCACCGGTTGCTCAACCCGCGCCCTACGGCGTAACAGAAACGGTCGAGGCTCTAACCGCCGCTGGATGACAGTTCAGTGGCAGGTCATTGCGCGCCGATGCCGTAGCCGAGAGCGGTTCTGCGCTTCCGGGGTTGGGCTCAACGCTGCGTGCCTTTCGCGGCGGATTGGTGGACGAGCGTTATAGGAAGGAGCGAGTTCGTCTCGGCTTTTTGACTTTCGTTCTCATGGTCTTGTATTTCGCCCAGTTCCTCTTTTCCGGGTTGGGGGAATCCATGATACGCCACACTTGGCCTCCACGAGACGCACGGCGGCGACCGGCCTGGGATCAGTCCAGAAGGCCCCAACAGTCTTTGAGAATCAATGGGAGCAGGCAATGTCGGCAGGATGGGTGAATCTGATTGTGCTTGTCGCCATCGTGATGATCCTTGCCGGCATCGGCGCGGTTTTCTTTCTCGCAGCGACACGCCGGGGCGGACGGAGGAAAGCTGGATTGGCCAAGCCGTCCAGGGCTCACTACAGACGGGTCAATCCGAAGACCGGCGACCTGTTCCGGTAGCTTGTCGGAAAGAAGCGGACTGCGCTGAACGCCGTACCTATTCGACCTAGACAAAGCGAGCGAACGCGTTTTCTCGTTAGGACTACGCCCACACGGCCAGCAAGACGCCTACATGTCCGGTGTGCGGGAATAGCGTGCTACATCGACCGTTCGTTCCCGCTGGAGAAGGCCCTTGATGGGCTTGGTCTTGTCGCCGCCGCTGACGTTGCCAGCGCCGGCAAGCCTCACAAGGTTGTCCGCGGCCAAGTCATAGCCAAGGTCCGCTGCGCGCCTGTAATAGCCTATTGCCGCCTGCCGATCGGCGACAACACCCAAGCCGTTCTCATACATGTGTCCAAGGTTGTTGAGGGCAACCGGATGGTCCCGATCGGCGGCTATCCGGGTCCATTTGAGCGCCTCGCCATAGTCGATGTCGATACCCCTTCCTTCGAGGTAAAGCAGACCCAGATTTACGGCTGAAACGGCCTCGCCCGCCTGCGCGGCTCGCCTGTAGAAGGCGATCGCAGCTTCGTAGTCCTGTGTCACGCCGCGCCCGGCCTCGTAAAGCATCGCCAAATTGTGTTGAGCAAGCGCCAGACCCTGGTCGGCGGCAAGGCGATAGAGCTCGGCGGCGGCAGCAGGATCGGCTTGGATACCGATACCGTTCTCGATGAAGAAGCCGAGATTGTTCTGGCCAAATTTTTCGCCCTGAGCAGCGGCGAGCCGATAAAGCTCGGCAGCACGTGCCAGATCGGCCGGCTGACCTAGCCCTTCCTCGAGCAGTTTGCCCAGTTTCACCTGGCCGGAGGGATCGCCTTGCGCAACCGAGCGCTCGTACCACGCGGCTGCAGCCACATAGTCGCGCGGCAGACCACCCAGCCCTTCCTGGTACATGAAGCCGATGTTGGCCTGGGCCTTGCTCATCCCCTGCTCGGCGGCGGCGCGATACCAGCGGGCCGCCGCCGCGTAATCCTGGGCCACACCCTCTCCATATTCGTAAGAGACCCCGAGGCTGTTCTGCGCCAGCGCGAATCCTGCCTCCGCGCCTTCAATCAGCAATTGCGCACCCCTTGCCATATCCTGCGGCACGCCGTTCCCTGTGATCAGCATGTCCCCCAACATTGCGAGGGCGACGACATTGCTTGCTTCGGCGGCTTCCTCGAACAATCGAGCTGCGTTCTCGGTATCGCCGGCAGCGAAATATGCACGGCCCAGCCAAGCCTTGATCTGGGCAGAATTCGGCTCCTGTTCGAGCGCTTCCGTGCAGGTGGGTATCGCGGACTCTGCATCGATCTGCCGCGCGTCCATACCGATGGATTCAAAGCCCTTCTCGAACTGGCTGGACGCTGCGGCGGCGCAGGAATCCAGGGACGGGCCAGCCATGACACCTGGAGCGATCACGGCCGAGGACAAGACAAGGCCAAGCAGCAATACGGCGCCAGCCGAACCATTTTCCCGCAGGCGCTTCATGTGGCGCATGCGTCTTCCTCCCACTTGCGCAAAACATCGGTGGCCGTCCGATGCTCTGATACCCGCGAGGCTGCGTCATACCCCTCCAGGTGTATGAGCGTCGAAGCGACGACCGCCCGCCACCGGCATTGTCACGGGCCTGGCCGTCGATCCGCGCCCTTGAGGAGGTGCTCCAGGAGATGCGCCACATGCCCCGCCTCTCGGATATATCGGAAAGCATAGCTGTAGGATGGCCTCGCGCCCGTCGTGCCTCTGTAGGTGAAGCTGCGGTAGTTCAGGTGAGCAACCGGCCCCTGCTGAGCGATGCGAGGCGGCGTCATCTTCTCGATCGGCACCGAGTGTAGCCAATACTTCCCGAATACGCGCCGCGCTACGATTGCGCGCCTGTCCGTCAACGCATATTCGTCACGCAGGAGCCAGAACCGTGTCCAAATCGACTGCCCGCCATTGAAGAACCATATGGCCAACAGCATCGGCAGGATCAGAGCCCACACCAACAGACTAAAGACACCGTTCATTCGGGGAAGAAACAACAAGGCTATAGTAGCTGACAGGCCGCCAAGGAGAAGGGACAGAGCAATTCGCGCTCCGGGTTCCATCGGGGACCACAGCATCGGCTTGGCAGGTGGCTCCGGCCGGCCCTGCCACAACAGCCGCTCTTCGGGGCGGAGATATTGTTGCCACTCGATACGTTCTGTCATGGACCCAATTCGCAGAGACGCCGACGCTGGACATCATATTCGACGGCGGTCAGCCCTCCGGCGAGCAAGCGAGCACAGCGCCGGTTGCGTGGTAGATCGCGAAGTGTCTTAGGGGTAGTGCCGCCCCGTCGGGGAGTTGTATCCACACGATGCCGAAACGGCTGAAACGACCCTCTCCCTTTAGAATGATCCGGTTGTCATCAATGCTCGCCATGAGCTCTTCCTGAGATATTTCCAGCCCTCTATCGCTCTCCGACCAGGTGAAGCGGCCATCCCGGCGGTGAAGCATGCCGCGCACGGAGCCGGTTTCGGCGCTTCGGCAGACGTAGCCCAACGCGTCGAGCAGGAAGTCGCCGCGAGATGCGGGAGAAACGCCCCCAGAACCTGCGACCAGCACAAGTGCCAAAATGACCGCCATTCTCATGGCGATTTTTGCTTGATGTTGCTGGGCAGCTTCAAACCGACGAGTGTCGCATCACCTGGCGAGCTACGCCGATGGTCCTCTTTTGAATGAGGCACACCCAGCCCGATGCCTCTACCTCTAGAAGCGTTGTGTTTACTCACACTCAAGTCGATCCTCCATCGTATTGGTGTCGAAAACCCGCGCTTGGGTACAGCCCATCGGCATCTCCGCGACAACCAGAACCAGCAACGCGCCGGTGACGATGATGGCGACCACCGACAGGATCAGTCTCCATCTCGTCGTCGCTCCGGTCATTGGACCCTCTCGTTGCTAGACGCCCGAATGCATCGTGCGGCCGTGCGGGATGCTCAAGGCTCAGTTGCACCGATTTAGCCGCATCGTAATGTTGGAGTCTCGGGTCCAGCCCGAGGACGAGGGTGCATAGTGCGAGAACGTCTGCCCCTCTTTGGCTCCGCCTCGGCAACGATAGGTAAGGGAGACGCGGCGACGGGCGTCGCACCCAAAGTCAGCGGCATAAACCCGCGAACGACTCGCACCGGCTTCGACCGTGAAATTGTTCGCGAACCAACCGCCGTTGCTCAACGGACGCCAAGGACCGGGAGCGGCTGCCGGGCCGATACCGACACGGCTGCGAATCTTGGCCGTGTCGCTCACTATGGTTATCGGGTGAGCGCCGGTGTTTCGGACGGCAACATTCATGTTGCAGGCCGCCATGGCGGTGTCGATGTCACACATGGCAAACAGGCACAAAGCGCCTGCTGCTACCGCGAGACGTCCCGGAAGTTTTGTCGTAGCCATTGTGCGATCCCTACCAATATCCCTGTCCTGATTTCAGGGCAACGAGGGACGTCAGTCATACCCCTCACGGTGTATGACTTTCCATCGGACTGTGAAGGCTGCGGCGCCTACAAGCAGGCCGGGACCAACAAGATCACGTTGATGTTCAATGCGAGGACGGGCTAGGCATCGCAACCGTTCCGATGTTTATCCCTCGTCCCGCAGTATCCCTACTACGACCGAATCCGGCTTCACGTTGGGCGAAAGCTGCGGTCCACTCCCTCGTGCGTCAACGGTATGAGGAGATACGGACCATGACTGAACCGAAATATCTAACCCCGGAAGAAGTTTCCGATCGATACCGGGGAGCGATCTCAACCGGGACGCTGAAGAACTGGAGATCGCAGCGGATCGGCCCGCCCTTCATCAAGGTCGGAAAATCCGTCCTCTACTCCGCCGAGCAGCTCGACCAATGGGACCGGAAGAACGTCGTGACCTGCCGTGCCGCCAAAGTCGACCACATGACCGCCGGGGATCAACGATGACTGGAGCGGGGGCGGTCTGCTATTGCGCACCCAAAAACCGCCCCCTCTTTCCGCTGCTTGACAGAATTGATGATTGATTACTGCCACTTAGAGAAATAAGATGGGTGATCCACAACCACCCGTCCGGCGACCCGACCCCCTCGCGCGCCGACATCGAGATGACGCGAACCATCGTCGAGACCGCCAGACCGCTCGGCATCGCCGTCCACGACCACATCATCGTTGGCCGCAACGGCCATGCCAGCCTCAAGGGCCTGCAACTGATCTAAGACCTGAAGAAAATCGCCCAACCGATTCCCACAAAAAGCAAAAAGGCCGCTCATCGAGCGGCCTTTTCCTTATTCGTGAGACGAGGCCAAGATTACTCGCCGGCGTCGCCCTTGGCGGCCTTCTTCTTCGGCGCGGCCTTCTTCTTCTCGCCTTCGCCTGCTTCGCCCCTTTCGGCGGCATCGGCCGCCTTCGCCTTGGAAGTGGCCTTCTTGGCCGGCTTCTTGGCTTCCTTGGTCTCGGTCTCGGCCTCGTCGTCGGCGAGGAGCTCGTCCTTCGAGACCTTCTGATCGGCGACCGAGATCACGCCGAGCAGGTGATCGACCACCTTCTCCTCGAACAGCGGCGCGCGGATCGAGGCGAGCGCGCCCGGGTTCGAGCGGTAATACTCGTAGACCTGCTGCTGCTGGCTCTGCGGGATGCGGCGGATCTGCTCGAACAGCGCCCGCTGCAGCTCGTCGTCGGAGACCTGGACGCTCGCCTTCTCGCCGATGTCGGCCAGCACGAGGCCGAGACGGACGCGGCGCTCGGCCAGGCGCTGGTATTCGGCGCGGGCCTCAAGCTCGGTCGTCTCCTCGTCCTCGAAGGTGCGGCCGGCCTGCGCGAGGTCGGCATTGACCTGCGCCCAGATGTTTTCGAACTCGGCTTCGACCAGACGTTCCGGCGTGTCGAACTTGTACATCTCGTCGAGCTGGTCGAGGATCTGACGCTTGACCTTCTGGCGGGTGACCGAGCCGTACTGGCTTTCGATCTGGCCGCGAACGATTTCGCGCAGCTTGTCGGCCGATTCGAGGCCGAGCGTCTTGGCGAGGTCGTCGTTGATCTCGACGTCGGCGGGAGCGGCGACATCCTTGACCTTGATGTCGAAGGTGGCTTCCTTGCCGGCGAGGTTTGCGGCCGGGTAGTCAGCCGGGAAGGTGACCGTGATGACCTTCTCTTCGCCAGCCTTCAGGCCGACGAGCTGCTCTTCGAAGCCGGGGATGAAGCGGTTGGAGCCGAGAACGAGTTCTGCGTCCTCGTCCTTGCCGCCGTCGAAGGCTTCGCCGTCGACCTTGCCGAGATAGTCGATCGTGACGCGGTCGCCATTGGCGGCCTTGCCCTTCTTGGACTCCCAGCTGCGGGCGGAATCGGCGACGCGCTCGACCTGCTCCTCGACCTCCTCGGACGGAACGTCATAGACCAGACGGGTGATCGAGATCGCCGAGAGGTCCTTCTCCTCGATGGGCGGCAGCACCTCGTAGTCAAGCGAGAACTCGAAATCGGCGTTGCCGGCGAGGATCTTCTCGGCTTCCTTCTCGTCCTCGGTCATCGAGACCTCGGGCTGCATCGCCGCCTTCTCGCCGCGGTCGGCGAGGATCGAGCGGGTCGAGTCGGAGAGAATCTCGTTGACGACCTCGGCCATGAACGACTTGCCGTAGACCTTGCGCAGATGCTGGAGCGGCACCTTGCCGGGGCGGAAGCCGTTGATGCGGACCTTGTCCTTGGCCGCCGAAAGCCGCTCGACGAGCTTTGCTTCCAAATCCTTGGCCGGGACGGTCACCTTGATCTGGCGCTTCAGTCCCGTGTTGAGCGTTTCGGTTACCTGCATCTCAAAACCTTCGTTTTCGTCAAAGCCGGCAGGCCGGCGTCGTGCCGTCCAGCCTGCGTGAAATCCTCGCCGGGAGTGGCCTGGTGCGGGTGAAAGGACTTGAACCTTCACGACTTGCGTCACGGGAACCTAAATCCCGCGTGTCTACCAATTCCACCACACCCGCTTTCCACGGGGCGCGCATCCGCCCCCTGAAAGCGCGTGGTTCTATATCATCGGGGGCGGACGGTTCAAAGGAAAATTGCCGCACCACGCGGCTATTTTTGCCGCGGCGAGATGAAAACCGGCTCAATAGAGCGGTTCGGCGTAAAGCATCGTCTCGCCGTCATGGAAAGACTTGATCTGCGCCGCGCCGTCCTCTCCCACCGCGACCTTCATGCGAAAGGTGCGTTCGGCGAGGTTGCTCTCGATCGCCCTGCCCTCGCCCTCGGGCACGTAGAAGCGCTCGATGCCGTAGCGGATCGAGATGGAATACGGGTCGGCCGTCCATCGCGAACGGGTCGAGCCCCTGATATCGACCTCGTCCGGCGCCGGCGCGCCTTCGGGCTTCGCGTCGTAGCGCGCCGCCACCGGCTGGAAGACGCCGTTCTCGTCGGGCTTCAGCCGCACGAAGACGGTGCGGCGGCCCTCGTCGCCCTCCTGCGCCGGCGGCTCGGGGAACAGGGCGGCCGGCACACGGGAGATGTTGTAGGACAGGGTGACGTAGTCGCCACGCAGCAGGTCGCGCGGGTCGACCGGCTCGACCGCCAGCACCACCTCGCGCCCGTCGCGCAGCACCGCCGCGCGCCCGGTGATCATCGAGGCGAGAAAGCCGATCTGCAGCACGGCGACGAGCGCCGCCGCTGCCATCATCCACCGCCGCCCGCTCATGCCGCGTCTCCCGCAAGGCCCGGCCCGTCTGCGGCGATGCGCCGTTCGAAGCGCGCGATCAGCCAGGCGAGCACGGAGAGCGTCAGCCCCGCCAGCAGGAAGAAGGCGGCCGTGTCCATCATCGTTCCCAGCATCACCACATAGAGGAAGCATAAATTGAAGGCGAAGGCGGCATAGGCGAACCAGCGCAGCGCCCGGTTCTCGCGCCCGGCGACCAGCAGCGCCGCGACGATGCCGGCGAAGGCCACCACCGTCGGGTAGACGAAGTCGGGCTTTTCGACCAGGGCGATCTGGATCGTGCCGATGCCGGCGAGGAAGCCGGCCAGCGCCTGCACCGACAAGCCTTCGCCGAGGCCCGACAGGCGCTGTGCCTGCTCCGGATAAAGGCGGCCGGCGACGAACGCGGCACTCGCCGCCGCGATCAGCAGGATCGGAGCGGTGAACGCGCTCTCGTCGCGCCAGTAGAACAGGAAGGCGAACAGATAGAGCGACAGGAGAAGGAGATGGCGGGCAAGGACGCTGCGCGTCCAGAACGACAGCGCGTAGAGGACGGCCGCGACGGCGAGATAGGACAGCGGCAGCGCGGCGAGCGTCCAGCCGTCCGACGCCTTCATCAGCATCCACGCGCCGGCAAGCAGCGCCGCGCCGGCCGTCAGCGCGCCGGAGCGCAGGATCGCGGCGGCGAGCGCCGTGCCAGCGCCCCAGAGGAACACCGCCTCGGCCTCGTCGCCCGACATGTGGTAGATCTGCGCGATCAGCGCGATGGACGCGCCGAAACCGGCGGCGGCCACCACGAAGGCGCCCTCGCCCGCCGCCTCGCGGCCGGACAGCTTGAGCGCCGCCCCGCCGACATAGCCGGCAAGGATGAGCGAAAACAGCATGCCGACGCGCGCCAGCCGCGGAAACGCCTCCCAGTTGGCGGCGATGAAGATCAGAACCGCCGCGGCGAACAGCGCCGCCGCCATCATCGCCAGCACCGAGCCGAAGGAGACGGAGCTGCCCGAATTTCGTTCGGCGTCGAGCGAAAGTGCGCGCGCCGTTTTCTCGTCGATCAATCCGGCTTCGCGCCAGCGCGAAATGTCGCGCTTGATCTTCGACAGGTAGGAGGCCATCAGCCGCTCCCTTTCCGCTCGGGCAAAGCCGGGTCACGTGGGAACAAAGCCGGCCGATTATGTCGGAAATTCGGCTACATAGCCGATTCCGCCACCACTTTGCCATACAGATAAAGAAAAGTGGATATTGCGATGCACAAACCGCATTGCTGCTATGCAGCATCAGCACTTCAAATCGCCGGAGGAAGTGTCTATCTTCCAACCATCGAACGAGAACGAACGCGTAAGAAAACGCAAATAGGTGCTGAAATGAACCTGATCCGCAACTACCGCAACTGGCGCCGCTACCGCGACACGGTCAACGAGCTGAGCCGCCTGTCCAACCGTGAACTCAACGACCTCGGCATTTCGCGCGGCGAGATTCCCTTCGTCGCCCGCAAGTCGGTCTGATAGTTCCGCAGATTTCGCCAGAACCGTCCTCCTCCCAGGTTCTGGTGGATAAGGCCGCCAATCACCTCCTCCCGATTGTCGGCCGCTATAACGACACCCGCCGGACCTCCTCCCCCGGCGGGTGTTGTTCTTTTCGGGCCATGGCTAGCCCGCACCCGGATTGCATTCCTGCGCCGCCGGGACTAATTCCCCTTCCATGACAATCAAGCCCGTTCATGTCGTCGGCGGCGGTCTCGCCGGCTCCGAAGCCGCCTGGCAGATCGCTGAGGCTGGCGTCGCCGTCGTCCTGCACGAGATGCGCCCCGTGCGCGAGACGCCCGCGCACAAGACGCACGGGCTCGCCGAGCTCGTCTGCTCGAACTCCTTCCGCTCGGACGACGCCGAGACCAACGCCGTCGGCGTGCTGCACGCCGAGATGCGCCTCGCCGGCTCGCTGATCATGGCGTCGGGCGATGCCAACCAGGTGCCCGCCGGCGGCGCGCTCGCCGTCGACCGCGACGGCTTCTCGGACGCCGTCACGGCGAAGCTCGAAGCGCATCCGCTCGTCACCATCGTGCGCGAGGAAATAGCCGGCCTGCCGCCGCAGGAGTGGGACCAGGCCATCATCGCCACCGGACCGCTGACCGCCCCGTCGCTGGCTGAGGCCATCGCCGAAAAGACCGGGGCCGACGCGCTCGCCTTCTTCGACGCCATCGCCCCGATCATCCATTTCGACACCATCGACTTCGACGTCGCCTGGTTCCAGTCGCGCTACGACAAGGTGGGGCCCGGCGGCACCGGCAAGGACTACATCAACCTGCCGATGGACAAGGCGCAGTACGAGGCGTTCGTCGCCGCGCTGATCGAGGGCGGGAAGACCGAGTTCCGCGAATGGGAGGGCACGCCCTATTTCGACGGCTGCCTGCCCATCGAGGTGATGGCCGAGCGGGGCGTCGAGACGCTGCGCCACGGCCCGATGAAGCCCATCGGCCTGACCAATCCGCACGACCCGACGGTGAAGGCCTACGCGATCGTCCAGCTCCGGCAGGACAACGCGCTCGGCACGCTCTACAACATGGTCGGGTTCCAGACCAAGCTGAAGCATGGTGAGCAGGTGCGCATCTTCCGCACCATTCCCGGCCTCGAACAGGCCGAGTTCGCGCGGCTCGGCGGCCTGCACCGCAACACCTACATCAACTCGCCGACGCTGCTCGATTCGACGCTGCAACTGAAGAGCCGGCCCGGCCTGCGCTTCGCCGGCCAGATCACCGGCTGCGAGGGTTATGTCGAATCGGCCGCCATTGGCCTGCTCGCCGGCCGTTTCGCCGCCGCGCAACGCCTCGGCCGCGCGATCGCGCCGCCGCCGCCGACCACCGCCTTCGGCGCGCTGCTCGGCCACATCACCGGCGGGCACCTCGTGTCCGACGACGAGCCGGGCAAGCGCTCGTTCCAGCCGATGAACGTCAATTTCGGCCTATTCCCGCCGCTCGAGGCGGGAACCAAGCTGAAGCCGGAGGGCTTCGAGGGCCGTTTCCGCGGCAAGGACAAGGCGCTCGCCAAGAAGAAGGCGCTCGCCCGCCGCGCGCTCGCCGATTGCCGCGCCTGGCTCGGGCTGGCGCCGCTGACGGTAGCAGCCGAATAGCGCACGTTTCAGGGGGGATTTCCATGACCACGCTCGACAGCACCTTCCTCAGGGTCGAGCGCGACGGCCCCGTCGCGCTCATTCTCCTTAACCGGCCCGACAAGGCCAACTCGATGACGCCCGATTTCTGGGCCGACCTGCCGCGCATCGTCGATGCGCTCGCCCGCGACGAGAGCGTTCGCTGCGCCATCCTTGCCGGCGAAGGCCGGCACTTCACCGGCGGCATGGACCTTGCCGCCTTCGCCTCGCTCGCCGGCCTGTTCCAGCAGGAGCCCGGCCGCGCCGCCTATGCGATGCGCGATCTGATCCTGTCGCTCCAGAACGCCTTCAACGCGCTGGAGCGCGCCCGCTTGCCCGTAATCGCCGCGATCCACGGCGCCTGCGTCGGCGCCGGCATCGACATGATCACCGCCTGCGACCTCAGGATCGCCAGCGCCGACGCCTATTTCTCGGTCGAGGAGATCCATATCGGCATGGCGGCGGATGTCGGCACGTTGCAGCGCCTGCCGAAGCTGATCGCGCCTGCGGTCGCGGCCGAGCTCGCCTATAGCGGCCGCCGCTTCCAGGCCGACGAGGCGAAGGCCATCGGCCTCGTTTCCGCTGTCCACGCGGACAAGGAGGCATTGATGGATGCAGCGCGCCAGATGGCGCATGACATCGCGAAACGCTCGCCGCTCGCCATCGCCGGCATCAAGCGCAACCTCGCCTATGCCCGCGACCATTCGGTGGCCGACGGCCTCGACTATATCGCGACATGGAATGCCGGCATGCTGCGCCCCGGCGAGCTGATAGCGGCGGTGCAGGCGAAGATGACGAAGCAGGAAGCCGAGTTCGCCGACCTCCTTTCGGACCGGAAGCTCGGCTGATTATTCGCCCGGCGCAACGCCTGCCCCGGAAGCCCCGGGCAGACCGGGCTTGCCGGCCTCTGAAGGGTTGCGCCGCACATAGGCCGCCTTCAGGCTCTCCGAGGTGTCGCGCGAGCCGTCATGGCTCCAGCCCGGCGGGCGGAACAGGTAGCCGAGCCGCTGGCGCGGCGTCAGCCCCGGCGCGAACGCGTCGCGGAACATGGCGATCCATTCGTGGAACGCCACCTTCAGCGGGTTGAACGTGCCGATATTGTGGACGATGCCATAGCGTGGCCGGTCCTCCTCCAGCTCCTCGACGAAGGTGCCGAACATCCGGTCCCAGATGATCAGCGTGCCGGCATAGTTGGCGTCGAGATAGCGCGGATTGGTGGCGTGGTGGACGCGGTGGTGCGACGGCGTGTTGAAGACGAACTCGACCGGCCGCCACAATTTGCCGATGGTCTCGGTGTGGATCCAGAACTGGTAGACGAGATTGAATCCGAAGACGAAGACGATCACCGCCGGGTGGAAGCCGAGAAGCACCAGCGGCGCCTGCAGCACGAACATGCCGGTGAACAGAGCCGTCCACGACTGCCGGAGCGCGGTCGACAGGTTGTAATGCTGGCTCGAATGGTGGTTGATGTGCTCGGCCCACACCCAGCGCACCCGGTGGGCGATGCGGTGATACCAGTAGTAGCGCAGATCATCGAGCAGGAAGGCGGCGAGGATCACCCACCACGCAGTGCCGAGATCGAAGACGCGGAACTGCCACACCCACAGCAGCGCCGAATAGGAGACGAAGCCGAGCAGCAGGCCGGCAGCGACGTTGCCGACGCCCATCATCAGGCTGGTCAGCGTGTCGCGCGTTTCGAACTCGCCCCTGGCGCGGCCGGTGCGCACCAGCCACAGCTCGATCAGGATGGCGGCGACGAAAAACGGGATCGCAAGCTGCGTCATATCCGGAAACGCGTATCCGTCCATCGGCTTTCCTCCTTCAGGCCTGCCGGCCGGGCGCGGCGAACAGCGCCGCGACCGCACGGGCCTCACCCTCCGCCGCAAAGGTGAAGGCCCCGCCCGGCCATGTAAAGTCCCTGAGGCGCAGCATCAGCGTGGCTCCGGCGACGCGCGGCGCCCCGGCGAGATCGGCCGCGCCGACCAGCCGCGTCAGGAACCGGTCGCCGACGGCGGCGACGATGCCGACGCGACCGTCGTCCAGCGCAAGGAACGCGGCGTCGCCGTCCTGCGTCAGGTGCACCGCGACGATGGCGGGATCGGGGTAGTCGACGCCGAAGCGCGCCCGCGCCGCGGCCTCGTCCGCCAGCCGCGCGCGCCGGCTGCCGCCGGTCAGGTGCACAAGGAGCACCACGCCGGAAACGCCGATCACCACCATTGCGACAAGCAGCCCGAGGCTCATCCCGGCCTTCACCCTCCCCCGTCGTCTAAAGATGCTAGCGCAGTCGCCATCGCGGCGTCAAAGCAGGCTATCCCCAGCCGCGCGCAGCGAAGCGGAGCATCGTCCAGTGGCGGCGCAGCGGCGAGATGTCGACCACCCGGCGCAGCGGCTGCGCCCCGGCAGCGGCCGCGCGCTTGAGATAGGGGAAGGCGAGCGAAGCGGGCAGGAAGGCCGGCCGCAGCGACACCGGCATGCCCTTCGCCGCCTCAGCGAACCGCGCCGCATGCTCGCGCCCGAGCTCGATGAAGGCAGCGAGCGCGCGCCGCGCCGCCTCGCTCTCTCCCGTCCCTGCGATGTCGTCGCGGCTCGCCCCGGCGGCGGCGAGGATGTCGGCCGGCACGTAGCACTGGCCGCGCGCGCGGTGCAGCGGCATCAGCCGCACCAGCCCGGCAATCACCTGCGCGCAGCCGGCATGGCCGGCAGCCGACGCGAAGGCGGGCGCTGCCTCGGGCTCCAGCATCAGCGCCGCGAGCTGGATCACCGCCGAGGCCGTCTCGCCGCAATAGCCCTCGAGATCGGCGCGCGACGGCATCGGGTCGTCGTAGAGGTCGAATATCCGCGCCTCGAGATAGCGGTCGAAGGCGTCGAGCGGCAGGTTATGGCGTTGGATGGCATCGAGAAGCGCCTCGGCGAGCGGGTAGCCGCCCGCCGCCGGCTTGCCGCCGGCCAGCATGTCGCGCCACCACTGGATGCGCACCTCGCCCGGCAGCGGCTCGCGGATGCGGTCGCGGATCGAGGCGATCTCGGCGTTGAACAGGTAGAGCGCCGTCAGATCGGCGCGCACGGCCTGCGGCGCGTAGAGGGTTGAGAGATAGCGATCCGGGTCGCTGCGGCGCAGTGTCTGGCTGTCGTCTATGCCTTGTGGATCCGCCATGTCATTCGACGGCGACCAGCGCCGCCGCGACCAGCCTGTCCTCGGCGAGAAGCACGTTGTAGGTGCGCACGGCCGCGCCCGTCGACATCGGCTCGGCGCGGATGCCGGTCGCGCCCAGCGCCGCCCTCACCCCGGCCGGCAGCGGCCGCAGATCCGTCCCGCAGCCGACGAGCAGGATGTCTATCCCCTCCGCCTCGGCGATCGCCGCAGCAAAGTCCTCGGCGGTGAAGGCTGCCGGGTTCTGCGGCTCCCAGCCGTGAATGCCGGAAGGCAGACACAGGATCGAGCCGCGATGCGACATGTCGGCAAAACGGAAGCCGCCATTGCCGTAGGCGTCGATCGGCGCGCGCCCCGGAAAATGGGCCTCGCGAATGATGATGCCCCCGCCCATCCTTCGCTCAGGCCTTCGCGCCCGCTGTCTTGGCCTTGGCCACCGCCTTGTCGTCTTCCTCGCTGCCGAACATCTCCGGCCGGAGCTTGAACAGGATCAGCATCGGCCCGGCGATGAACAGCGACGAATAGGTGCCGACGAGGACGCCGATCAGGATCGCGAACATGAAATCGCTGATGACCTCGCCGCCCCAAAGGTAAAGGACCGTCAGCGCGAACAGCGTCGTCAGGCCGGTCATGAAGGTGCGCGACAGGGTCTGGCTCAGCGACATATTGATCAGGTCGACGACCGGCATCTTCTTGTAGCGCCGCAAGTTCTCGCGCACGCGGTCGTAGATGACGACGGTGTCGTTGATCGAGTAGCCGACCACGGTGAGGATCGCCGCGATGCTGGCCAGGTTGAACTCGAAGCCGAACACAACGTAGAGCCCGACCATGAAGATGACGTCGTGCAGCGTCGAGACGATGGCGCCGACGCCGAACTGCCATTCGAACCGCACCCAGATGTAGAGCAGCATGGCGATCATCGAGGCGATGACGCCGATGGTGCCGCTCCACGCCAGCTCGGACGAGACGGTCGGGCCGACCACCTCGACGCGGCGGAACTCGTAGTCGGCGTCGAGCGCGCCGTGCACCTTGTCGACCACGCTCTGCTCGGCGGTATCGCCGCCCTCCGCCTGCCCCTCGACGCGGATCATCAGCTCGGCATTGCCGAACTCCTGGACCTGCACCTCGCCGATGTCGAGCGCATTGAGGCGCGCGCGCACGTCGCCGGCGTCGGCGGTGCCGTCCTTGGCCTGCACCTCGATCATCGAGCCGCCGCGGAAGTCGATCCCGAGATTCATCGGCGCGACGAAGAACATCACCGCGATGAAGAGGGAGACGGCGGCCGAGAACGCGAAGGCGAGATTGCGCCAGCGCATCAGGTTGACCTTGGGATCGAGCGGCAGATAGTGGACGAGGCCGGAGGGGAACTCGGTCGGCCGGCTGCGCTTCAGCCACGCGGCGATCAGCCAGCGCGTCAGCGTGAACGCGGTGAACACCGTGGTGACGATGCCGATGGCGAGCGTGACGGCGAAGCCGCGGATCGGGCCGGTGCCCATGTAGAACAGGATGACGGCGGCGATCAGCGTCGTCAGGTTGGCGTCGACCACGGCGGCGAGCGCGCGCCGGAAGCCGGAATCGAGCGACTGGATCAGCGAGCGCCCCTGCGCCCGCTCCTCGCGCACGCGCTCGAAGATGATGACGTTGGAGTCGACCGCCATGCCGAGCGTCAGCGCGATGCCGGCGATGCCGGGCAGCGTCAGCGTCGCGCCGAGCGTGGTCAGGATGGCGATCATCATGACAAGGTTGGCGGCGAGGCCGATCGAGGCGAGGACGCCGAGCTTGCCGTAGGCCAGCACCATGAAGGCAAAGACGAGCACGGCCGCGATGCCGGTGGCGAAGGTGCCGGCCTCGATCGAATCCTGCCCGAGGCTGGGGCCTACGGTGCGCTCCTCGATGATGGTCAGGTCCGCCGGCAGCGCGCCGGCGCGCAGCAGCACGGCGAGGTCGTTGGCGCTCTGGACGGTGAAGCTGCCGGAGATCTGCCCCGACCCGCCGAGGATCGGCTCGTTGATGCGCGGGGCGGAGATGACGTGGTTGTCGAGAATGATGGCGAACAGCCGCCCGACATTCTGCTGCGTCGCCTGGCCGAAGCGCGTCGCGCCCTGGTTGTCGAAGCGGAACGAGACGACCGGCTCGCTGGTGCGCTGGTCGAAGGTCGCCTGCGCGTCGACGAGGTTCTCGCCCGAGACGATGACGCGGTTCTCGATGATATAGGGAACCGGCGGCTCGTCGTTGGAATACATCACCGTCGTGCCCGACGGTGGGCGACCCTGGATCGCCTCCTCGACCGGCATCGACTGGTCGACCATCTGGAAGGTCAGCTTCGCGGTCTGGCCGAGGATGTCCTTGAGCCGCTGCGGGTCGTCGAGGCCCGGCACCTGCACGAGGATGCGGTCGTTGCCCTGGCGCTGGATGATCGGCTCGGTGGTGCCAAGCTCGTTGACGCGGCGGTTGACGACCTCGACCGACTGGTTGACCGCCGTGCCGACGCGGTAATTGATGCCCTCGTCCGTCAGGGTGAAGCGCAGAAGGCCGGGCTCCGGCTCGGCCATCGTCAGCTCGACGACGCTGCCGGTGCCGAACATGCCGGACGAGACCGGCTGCGTCAGGCTGGCGAGCGCCGCCTTCGCCGCATCGATCTGCTCGGCGTCGCGGATGCGCACCTGGACGTTGTGGCCCGTGCTCGAAAGGCCGGTATAGAAGACGCGCGCGTCGCGCAACGCGGTGCGGATGTCGTCGCGCGTCCCCTCGAGCCGGTCGGAGATCAGGTCGTTCCGATCGATCTGCAGGAGGATGTGCGAGCCGCCCTGAAGATCGAGGCCGAGCGTCAGCTGCTGCTTCGGGAGCCAGTTCGGCAACGATGCCAGCGTGGACTGCGGCAGAAGGTTGGGAGCGCTGACGATGACCGCCAGGAACACCACCAGCCAGATCGAGATCGTCTTCCAGCGCGAGAAATGAAGCATCGTCTATCCGTCCTGACGGGCGCGGGTCCGGCCCGCGCCGCACATCACCGCATTGGCCGCGAATGCGGTTATTTCTTGGCGTTCTGGTTGGCGATCGGCTCGCCCTTGACGCGCACGTCGGCGATGGTGGCGCGCAGCGCCGTCACCTTGACTCCGTTGCCGAGGTCGATTTCGAGGTCGTCGTCGTTGGCCTTCGTCACCTTGCCGATCAGGCCGCCGCCGGTGATGACCGTGTCGCCGCGCCGCACCGCCGCCAGCATCTCGCCGCGCTTCTTCATCTGCTGGCGCTGCGGCCGGATGATGAGGAAGTACATGATGACGAAGATGAGCACGAACGGCAGGATGCTGATGAAGACGTCGGGGCCGCCAGCGACTCCCTGGGCATAGGCCGGGGTAACGAACATGGAGAAACTCCTGAAGCAGAGGTGCGGAACGGCCGCCGACCGGCCGCATGAAAAGTGGCCGGAATATAATGGTTGGCCACGCCAATGCAACCGCGCCCGCCCGCTTTTCGCCGGGCGGCAGGCATGTTAGGCGGAAGTGCGCCCGCCCCCTGAAATGGAAGCCGTTGCCGTCATGAAAGATATGCTGCCCGAAACGCTGGAAGAAAAGATCGACCGCCTGATCGCGACGATAGCCCGCCTCGCCCCCCGCGAGCCGGAGGCGACGGACCTCGCCGCCGCCGACTGCTTCGTCTGGTCGGCCGAGGCCGGCAGGCTGGAGCCGGTCCACCGCGTCAACCGGGTCGAGATCGCGCTGATCCGCGGCGTCGACCGGGTGCGCGACATCCTCGACGACAACACCCGCCGCTTCGCCGCCGGTCTGCCGGCCAACAATGCGCTTCTGTGGGGCGCGCGCGGCATGGGCAAGTCGTCGCTGGTCAAGGCCGTGCATGCGGCGATCAACCGCGACCTGGCCGAGGGCGAGCCGCCGCTGAAGCTGATCGAGATCCACCGCGAGGACATCGACACGCTGCCGAAGCTGTTGTCGATTCTCAAATCCGCGCCGTTCCGCTTCGTGCTGTTCTGCGACGACCTGTCCTTCGACCACGACGACACCTCGTACAAGTCGCTGAAGGCGGCGCTGGAGGGCGGCGTCGAGGGCCGGCCGGACAACGTCATCTTCTACGCGACCTCGAACCGGCGCCACCTCCTGCCGCGCGACATGATCGACAACGAGCGCTCGACCGCGATCAATCCCGGCGAGGCGGTGGAGGAGAAGGTCTCGCTGTCGGACCGCTTCGGCCTGTGGCTCGGCTTTCACAAATGCTCGCAGGACGAGTATCTCGAGATGATCGACGGCTATGTCCGCCACTACGGGCTGGAGACGGACCCGGAGGCGCTACGCAGCGAGGCGCTCGAATGGGCGACGACGCGCGGCAGCCGCTCGGGTCGCGTCGCCTGGCAGTTCGTGCAGGACCTCGCCGGGCGCATGGGACGGCGGCTGGACGCGTAAAGCAATTCCAGGAAAAGTGCGAAGCAGTTTTCCGTCCGGAATTGCGGAAAGCGATCGAATAAAAATCGCCCGCCGGTGGGCGGGCGAGGAAGGCGAGCCGGACTGGAGATACGACGCCCGCCGGTCTTTCTTCTGGTTGAAGTCTTTCTTCTGGTTGAAGCGATCTCACTCCAGATAGGATTTGGGATCGACGGGCGAGGAATCCTTGCGCACCTCGAAATGCAGCTTCGGCGTGTCGGCCGAGCCGCTCATGCCGGCGAGCGCGATGTCCTCGCCGCGGCGCACCTTCTGCCCGCGCTGCACCTTCAGCTCGCTCGCATGGCCGTAGACCGTGACCAGCCCGTTCTCATGGCGCACCAGCACGGTGTTGCCGAACTCCTTCAGCCCGTCGCCGGCATAGATGACGACGCCGTTCTCCGCCGCCTTGACCGGCGTGCCGGCCGGCACGGCGATGTCGATGCCGTCGTTTGCCTTGCCGCTGCCGCTGCCGAAGCCGGAGATCACCCGCCCGCGCACCGGCCAGCGCATCTTCGAGATGCCGCTGGCGTTCGGCGCCGGGGCCGAGGCATCGGCCGCCGCTTTCTGGATCGCGGTCTCCGCCTGCTTCGGCGGGGTGTAGACGTTGGACGGGCGGTTGACCGCCGCGGTCGTGGTCTGGTCCGTCTTCGGAGCCGCGGCCACGGTCTGGACCGGCGCGGCGCCGCCGCCAGCCGGGATCGTCAGCTTCTGGCCGATGCGGATCAGCCCGCTCGATAGGCCGTTGGCCTGCTTGATCGCCTCGGTGCTCGCGCCGGTCTTGCGCGCGATTCCGTGCAGCGTGTCGCCGGCGACCACGGTGTAGGTTCCGCCCGCCGACGCCGGGGTTGCCGGGTTGGGCGCGGCCGGCTCGGCCGTGGCGCTGCTCTTCGGCGCCGGCTGCTGCGGCAGCACCGCCACCCGCTCGCCGGGAGCCTGCGACGGGGTCGGCGTGCGACCCGCCGGCACGTCGTATCGGGTGCCGGTCGACGAGCGCGCGTCGGCGACGTTGGGGTTGGCGTCGGGCGCGCTGACCGGAGCGCGGGCCGAATGCACATAGGTCGGGATCACGATCTGCTGGCCGGCGGCAAGTGCGTTGGCGCTGGAAAGTCCGTTGGCCTTGAGGATGGCGTCGGTCGGCACGCCGAAGCGGCGCGACAGGTTGTAGACGGTCTCGCCCGGCTTGACGGTGATCTGCGTGCCGCCGGCGCGCATCCAGCCGCCCTCGCCGTCGGTGGTGACAACCGCGTTCGGCTGCTGCGCGGTCGATGCCGGCGCCGGCTGGGCAAGGGTGGGCGGCGCGGGCTGCACGGCGACGGGCACGGGCTGCACCGCGGCCGCGGCCGGCGTGCGCAGCGGCTGCGTCGAGCCGGTGACGGTGGTGTCGAGGCTGGCGCGCGTGACCGGCGCCAGCGCCGGGCCGGACGAGACGCTGCCGGAAGACATGCTACCAGTGGAAACCGGCGGCAGGCTCTGCGGCGCGGCGGCCGGATAGGAATTGTTGTAGACTGGCTGCTGGACCGGAGCCTGCGCGTAGACGCCGCCGGCGCTGACGCTGCCCTGCGGGCGCGGCACGAGGCCGGCGCGATTGAGGATGCCGCCGCGGCGCGGCACGGCCGCGACCGAACCGGTGCTCATCGTGTCGACCTGGGAATAGTCGCCCGGATAGGCCTGCGCGACCGGGGCCGGCTGGACGGGCCGCGAATCGCCCGTCAGGATCGAGTCCTGGAACCGCATCACATCGGAGCTGCAACCGGCGAGAAGGCCGCCCGCCACGACGATGGCCGCGCCATGCGCAAGACTGCGCCGGTATTTGCCAGAGATTCCTGAACGCATCACCATACCCGCAATACTCGATACCTGAGACAGGCATGATTAAAGCGCGTTAATGTTACCGCGTGGTTAAGCGGCGACGCGTTGTTCGACGTTTCGCAAGAAAGCCGGTCAGAGCGCCTGCGCGGTCCCGGCAGTCATCGGCTGGAAGCGCACCTCGGCCACCTGCTCGCGCTCGAAGCGGGAGCCGACCTTGGTCAGCTTCTCGATTACCTGCACGCCCTCGCCCGGGCCGATGGCGGCGATCATGATGCCGCCGGAGGAAAGCTGGTCGGCGAAGCCGCGCGGCAGCGTCTCGTAGGCCGCCCATGCGACGATGCGGTCGAACGGCCCCTCGGCCGGCAACCCTTGCGCGCCGTCGGCCTGGCGGGCGATGACGTTCGAGATGCCCAGCGCCTCGTGGCGCTGCGTCGCTTGGCCGGCGAGCGTCGCGAAGCGGTCGAGCGTCAGCACCCGCGCGACAAGCCGCGCCATCACCGCCGCGGTGAAGCCCGACCCGGTGCCGATCTCGAGCACCCGGCATTCGGGCTGGAGGTCGAGCGCGGCGAGGATGCGCATCTGGAGGTCCAGCCCCTCGATCGCCTGCCCGCACTCGATGGGGAGGCTGCGCTCGCCCCAGGCGTCGGCCTGCCATTGCGCCGGCACGAAGCCGGCGCGCGGCGTCGCCTCCACCGCCGCGACCAGCTCGCGCCGGTCGAGGCCGGACCCGCGCATGCGCAGCAGGAAGGCCGCGAACCGTTCGCGTTCGGCCTCCGCGTCCATCGTCAGCTCAGCGCCTTGGCGATCTGGTCCTTCACCGCATAGGCCGTCAGGTCCATATGCAGCGGCGTGACCGAGATCATGCCGGCGCGCAGCGCCGCGAGGTCGGTGCCGTCGCGCACGTCGACCGGCTCGCGGCCGAAGCGCAGCCAGAAATAGGGAAAGCCGCGCCCGTCCTTGCGCTCGTCGAGCCACAGGCCGTGGCTGAGCTTGCCCTGGTTGGTGACGGCGACGCCCCTGACCTCCTCCGGCCGGCAGTTCGGGAAGTTGAGGTTGAGGAACACGTTTTCCGGCAGCGACAGGCCGATGAGCTTCTCCAGCACCTCGGGCGCGTGGCGCTCTGCCGTGCGCCAGTCGACGGTGCGGCCGTCCTCGCTCACCGAATAACCCTGGCTCAGCGCGATCGAGCGGATGCCGAGCAGCGTCCCCTCCATGGCGCCGGCGATGGTGCCGGAATAGGTGACGTCGTCGGCGACGTTCGAGCCGGCATTGACGCCCGACAGGATCAGGTCCGGCGGCTCGGGCATCAGGTGGCGCACGCCCATGATGACGCAATCGGTCGGCGTGCCGCGCACCGCGTAGTGCCGCTCGCGAACTTTCCGCATCCTGAGCGGCTCCGACAGCGACAGCGAATGGGCGAAGCCCGACTGGTCGGTCTCGGGCGCGACCACCCACACCTCGTCGGTGAAGGAGCGCGCGATGCGCTCCAGCACCTGCAGGCCCTCGGCGTGGACGCCGTCGTCATTGGTCAGAAGAATGCGCATCAGGCCGCTCCGATCCGCTCGATGCCGCCCATATAGGGCTTCAGCGCGTCCGGCACGGTGATCGAGCCGTCCTCGTTCTGGTAGTTCTCCATCACCGCGATCAGCGCGCGCCCGACCGCGATGCCCGAGCCGTTCAGCGTGTGGACGAATTGCGGCTTGCCGTCGCCGGTGCGGTAGCGCGCATTCATGCGCCGCGCCTGGAAATCGCCGCAGACCGAGCAGGATGAGATCTCGCGATAGGCGTTCTGGCCCGGCAACCAGACCTCGATGTCGTAGGTCTTGCGCGCGCCGAAGCCCATGTCGCCGGTGCACAGCACCACGGTGCGGAACGGCAGGCCGAGGCGCTTCAGCACGGTCTCGGCGCATCCCGTCATCCGCTCGTGCTCGGCGACCGAGGACTCGGCATCGGTGATCGACACCATCTCGACCTTGTTGAACTGGTGCTGGCGCAGCATGCCGCGCGTGTCACGCCCGGCCGAGCCCGCCTCGGAGCGGAAGCAGGGCGTCAGCGCGGTGAAGCGCAGCGGCAGCTTCTCGCCGGCGAGGATCTCCTCGCGCACGAGGTTGGTCAGCGGCACTTCCGAGGTCGGGATCAGACCGAGCCGCGCCTCGCCATGCGGAACGAAGAACAGGTCTTCCTCGAACTTCGGCAGCTGGCCGGTGCCGTAGAGCGCGTCGTCGCGCACCAGGAGCGGCGGGATCACTTCGGTGTAGCCGTGCTCGGTGGTGTGCAGGTCGAGCATGAACTGGCCGAGCGCGCGTTCGAGCCGGGCAAGCTGGCCGGAGATCACGGTGAAGCGCGCGCCGGAAATCCGCGCGGCGCGCTCGAAATCCATCTGGCCGAGCGCCTCGCCGAGCTCGAAATGCTCCTTCGCCCAGTTGGGCCGCTTCGGCTCGCCGACGCGGCGCACCTCGACATTGTCGTGCTCGTCGCGGCCCGCCGGCACGTCGGCCAGAGGCAGGTTGGGGACGACGGCGAGCGCGTCGGCGAAAGCCTTGTCGAGCGCGCGCTCCGTCGCCTCGCCCGACTGGACGAACTCCTTGATGCCCGCGACTTCCTGCTTCAGCTCCTCGGCGCGGGCGGAATCGCCGGCGCGCATGGCGTTGCCGATCTCCCTGGAGGCGGCGTTGCGGCGCTCCTGCTTCTCCTGCAAGGCGACGAGATGGGCGCGCCGCGCCTCGTCCCGCGCGATCAAATCGTCGACGACGGCCCGGGCGGCCTCCGGCGACTGGCCGCGCGCAGCGAGCGCGTCCGCGAGCGCCTGCGGGTTTTCACGAATCCACTTGATGTCGAGCATGGTCTGGAACCGTCCTCAGTGAGCAGGAGAAGACGACGAGCGGGGTAGCCCGCAATTGGATTCGACGCAAGCGCCACGGCCGCCCGGGCTATGCCTGGGCCGAAGGCGTATCCTCGGACGACTTGGCCTCGGAAGCCGACGATCCCTTGGCAAGCTCCGCCTCCAGCGCCGCCTCGCGCGCCGCTTCCTCCGCTGCCCGCTTTTTCTCGATCATGCGGCCGATCCAGATCGACGCCTCGTAGAGCAGGATGGTCGGCAAGGCGAGGCCGATCTGGCTCACCGGATCGGGCGGCGTCAGCACCGCGGCGACGACGAAGGCGATGACGATGGCCCAGCGGCGCTTGGAAACCAGCGTCTCGACCCGCAGCAGCCCGACGCGCACCAGAAGCGTCGTCACGACCGGCAACTGGAACACCAGCCCGAAGGCCAGGATCAGCGTCATGATCAGGCCGAGATATTCCGACACGCGCGGCAGCAGCGAGATCTGGATCTCCTGATCCGGCCCGACCTGCTGCATGGCGAGGAAGAACCACATCACCATCGGAGTGAAGAAGAAGTAGACCAGCGCCGCGCCGATCAGGAACAGGATCGGCGAGGCGATCAGGAACGGCAGGAAGGCGGCGCGCTCGTTGCGGTAGAGCCCCGGCGCGACGAACTTGTAGAGCTGCGTCGCGATCAGCGGGAAGGCGAGCACGATGCCGCCGAACATGCCGAGCTTGATCTGCGTGAAGAAGAATTCCTGCGGTGCGGTGTAGATCAGGTCGACCTTGGTCGGGTCGAGCCCGGCCCAGGCGGACGCCCACTGGAACGGCAGCACCAGAAGGATGAAAAGCTGCTTGGCGAAGAAGAAGCAGACCAGGAAGGCGATGAAGAAGCCGACCAGCGACCAGATCAGTCGCGAGCGCAGTTCGATCAGGTGATCGAGCAGCGGCGCTGCCGATTTCTCGATGTCGTCGTCTTCAGCGGTCACGAGGCGGCTCCGCCAGTCTTCTTCTTCGGTGCGGCGGGCTTCTTCGCTGCCGGCTTTGCGGCTACCGGCTTCGCGGCCGCCGGGGCGGATTTCACCGCAGCGGGCTTCGCGGCAGCCGGTCTGCCGGCAGCGGGAACCGGCTTCGCGGCTGCCGGCTTTGCCGGCGCGGCGGCAGCGACAGCAGCCGGTGCGGGAGTCGCGCTCACCGCCGGGGCCGGCGCATCGGGCGACGCCGCCTCGACCTTCGGCTTCGGCTTGGGCGGTTCGGCCCTCGGCGGGTTGAACGCCGCCTCAAGCCCGGCGCGCACGTCCCTGCCCGCCGATTCCAGCGGGTTCAGCGCCTTCTTGATGTCGGCGGTGGGGTTGAGCTTTCTGGCGTCGTCGGCGAGCTTCTTCAGATCGTCGAGCTCGGCCTCCTTCAGCGCCTCGTCGAACTGCTTGCGGAAATCGCCCGCCATGGCCCGCAGCTTCGCCGTCGTCTTGCCGACGGTGCGCAGCATGCCGGGCAGTTCCTTGGGACCGACGACCACGATCAGCACGATCGCGATCACCAGCATCTCCGTCCAGGCGATGTCAAACATGGCGTCTCAAACTCCCGACCGCCCCAGGGCGAGGCTCAGGAAGTCTTGCCGGCCTTTTCCTTGGGCGCGGAGACGGTCTCGTCGGCGCGATGCTCGACGGTCTTCGTCTCCTCGTCGTCGTCGGACATGCCCTTCTTGAAGCTCTTGATGCCCTTGGCCATGTCGCCCATCAGCTCCGGAATCTTGCCGCGCCCGAACAGGAGCAGCACCACGACCAGAACGATGAGCCAGTGCCAGATCGAGAAGGTACCCATAGCGATCTCTTTCCGTGTCTATCCATGCCGCTTCGGCGCGGCCTTATGTTGATTTATGCGCTTTCGCCGGTTCTTTCAAACACAAGCACGTCAGCTCCCCTCACCGTAAGCCAAATTTCCGGCCCTGACCCGGACAAAGCGCCGCACCGGACCCGTGCCCGGATCGGCTGCTCCATGCCCGGGACGGCAAGCTCCAGCAGCTCGACCACGCCAAGGAACCGGCGTGATAGCACTCGCGCGGGCGTTTGCCCATGCGTTTGTGAGACGTCGAAGCCGGAAAGTCGGATCGCCACCGTGGCCTGCGCGCCGTCGCCGATCGCGCCTGCGTCAAAGCTGCCCAGCGGCGTTTCGACCCGGCCCCCGGCGACGCGCCCGGCAAAGACGTTGAGCTCGGAAAAGAACCCGGCGGCGAAGAGGCTCGCCGGCTGGTGGTAGATCTCGTTCGCGGTTCCGGCCTGCACCAGCCGCCCGTCCTTCAAAAGCGCGATGCGGTCGCCCATGCGCATGGCTTCCTCGGCGTCGTGGGTGACGACGATGGCCGTCGCCCGGCTCTGGCGCAGGATCGCCAGCGTCTCGGCGCGTACCGAATCCTTCAACCGCGAATCCAGCCCCGAGAACGGCTCGTCCATCAGCAGCACCGCCGGCCGCGGCGCGATGGCGCGCGCCAGCGCCACGCGCTGCTGCTCGCCGCCCGAAAGGCTGTGCGGGTAGGATTCGGCGTAGCGTTCCAGCCCGACACGGCTTAGCGAGATCATCGCCTCGCCCCGCGCCTCCTCGCGCGACAGGGCGGTCAGGCCGAAGCGGACGTTCTCCAGGATGGTCAGGTGCGGGAACAGCGCATAGTCCTGGAACACCAGCCCGACCGAGCGCTTCTCCGGCGGCACGAAGACGCCGGGTCCGGCGATCACCTTGTCGTTGATGAGGAGCCTCCCTTTCGTCTGCGCCTCGATGCCGGCGGCGATGCGCAGCAGCGTCGTCTTGCCCGAGCCGGACGGCCCGAGCAGGCAAAGCACCTCGCCCGGCTCCGCCGTCAGCGATATGTCGGTCAAGGTCGGGACGCCGGCGGTGAATGCGTGGCCGACATGCTCGAAGGCAAGCCGCGCGGCGAAGGAAACCCCCGCCGTCACCCGTCCTGCCGCCGCTGTCGCCATGCTCGCCTGCCGTTGTCACGCGTTTCGCGCGCGTCCCTTACCCCCGCTTTGCCTCCGGGCGCAACAGCGCCGGCGCGAAGCAGCGTTCAATCGTCGGTTATGCGCGGGGTCAGAAGGCCGAGTTCCTCGAGGTCGATGTCGGTCAGCGGATCCTCGTCCTCGGTCAGGAGATCGGGATCGGCCGGCGGCTGCGGCACGGAAAAGCCGGTCGGCATGCGCGGCGAGAGCAGCCCCGCTCCCTTCAGCTCGTCCATGCCCGGAAGGTCGCGCACCTCCTCCAGCCCGAAATGGTCGAGGAAGGCGTCGGTGGTACCGTAGGTGACGGGCCGGCCCGGCGTGCGGCGGCGGCCACGCAGGCGCACCCAGCCGGTCTCCAGTAGCGTGTCGAGCGTGCCTTTCGAGGTCTCGACGCCGCGGATTTCCTCGATCTCGGCCCGCGTCACCGGCTGGTGATAGGCGATGATGGCGAGGACCTCCAGCGCCGCGCGCGACAGCTTCTTCTGCTGCACGGCATCGCGGCTCATCAGGAAGGCGAGGTCGCCGGCCGTGCGGAACGCCCACCCGTCGCCGACCCGCACCAGATTGACGCCGCGCCGCTCGTACTGGCGGCGCACGGCCTCCATGACGGCCGGGACGTCCACCCCGTCCGGCAGGCGGGCAGTGAGCGCCTTCGCCGAGACCGGCTCGGCCGAGGCGAAGACGATGGCCTCGGCCATGCGCACGGCCTCGGCAAGATCGGCCGGCAAGCCGGGCGCATCGTCGCCGTCCGCCGCCGCGCCGTCGAGCACGAAGGGGATGACCTTGCCGCCGCCGCTCATGGCTCGGCCCCGTCGGCGGGAGGCTGCCTGTTCGGCCGCGCGCGCAGGTAGAGCGGCGCGAACGCCTCGTCCTGCCGCATGTCGAGCGCGCCCTCGCGCACCAGCTCGAGACTTGCGGCGAAGGAGGAGGCGATCGCCGTCGCCCGCTCGGCCGGCGTCGCGAGATAGCGGATCAGGAACATGTCGAGCGCGGTCCAGTCGTGGAGCTCGCCCACCATCCGCATCAATATCTCGCGCGCCTCCTTCAGCGACCACACGCCGCGCTTGGCGATCTGCACATTGGTCACCGCCTGGCGCTGGCGCTGCGTGGCATAGGCGCTGAGCAGGTCGTAGAGCGTCGCCGAATAGGCGTTGTGCCGCTCGATAATGACCGTCTCCGGCATGCCGCGCGCGAACACGTCGCGGCCGAGCCGGTTGCGGTTGACGAGGCGGGCGGCGGCATCGCGCATCGCCTCCAGCCGCTTCAGGCGGAACTGGAGCACCGCCGCCAGCTCCTCGCCGCTCTCGCCTTCGTCGCCCGGCTGCTTCGGGATCAGGAGCTTCGACTTCAAGAAGGCGAGCCACGCGGCCATGACGAGATAGTCTGCGGCGAGCTCGAGCCGAAGCCGGCGCGCCCGCTCGACGAAGGCGATATACTGCTCGGCCAGCGCCAGCACCGAGATGCGGGCGAGATCGACCTTCTGGGTGCGCGCAAGGTGAAGCAGGAGGTCGAGCGGTCCCTCGAAGCCGCTGACGTCGACCACCAGCGCAGGCTCGCTGACGCCCCGCTCCTCGTCCGTTCCGGACCAGAGCTTTTCCAGCGGCGCTGCCTTTGCGTTGCCCTTCGCGTTCACGTGGTTCCCACTCTCCTAGGCGACCGCCTCGAACAGGGCGGCGAACTCGGCCCTCGTCTCGTCCTCGCTGGCGCCGTCATCGGCGCCGAGCCCGGCGACGGCGCGGTCCGCGCGCCGCAGGGCCTCGTCCGACAGCACCGGCGCGACGCCGGCAACAGTGCGCATTTCCTCCATCAGGCCATTGCAGTGAAGAACGACATCGCAGCCGGCCGCAAGGATTGCCTGCGTCCTTCCCGCGAAATCCCCAGAAAGCGCCTTCATCGACACGTCGTCGCTCATCAGGAGGCCGTCGAAGCCGAGCTCGCCGCGGATGATGTCCGCCACCGCCTTCGGCGAGGTCGTCGCCGGCCGCTCCGTGTCGATCGCGGTGTAGACGACATGCGCCGTCATCGCCATCGGCGCGTCGGCCAGCGCCCTGAAGGGCGGGAAGTCATGGGCGCGCAGTTCGTCGAGCGAGGCCTCGACCACCGGCAGATGGTGATGGCTGTCGGCGAAGGCGCGGCCGTGGCCAGGAATGTGCTTGATGACCGGCAGCACGCCGCCGGCGATAAGCCCGTCCATCGCCGCCCGGCCCATGGCGGCGACGATGCCCGGCTCCTTGCCGTAGGCGCGGTCGCCGATCACGTCGTGCGCGCCCTCGACCGGCACGTCGAGCACCGGCAGGCAATCGGCGTTGACGCCGTAGCGCAGGAGGTCGAAGGCATGCAGCCGCGACACCAGCCACGCGGCGCGCAGGCCCGCCTGCGCGTCGTGGCGATAGAACGCGCCGAGCGCCGAGCCCGGCGGATAGTTCGGCGCCAGCGGCGGGCGCAGGCGCTGCACGCGCCCGCCTTCCTGGTCGATGAACACCGGCGCGTCCGCCCTGCCCGCGCAGTCGCGCATGGCGGCGGTCAAGTCGCGAAGCTGGCCGGCGCTTTCGATGTTGCGGGCGAAGACGATGAAGCCCCACGGCCGCTCGTCGCGGTAGAAGGCGATTTCGTCGGGCGTCAGCGTCGTTCCCGACGCGCCAAGGATGATTGCTTTTGATTCGCTCATGGATGGAATCATAGCCGCAAGCCGGGTTTTGCGCATCGGGAATGAAAAACGGCGAAGCCGCCGCGTTCGGGACGCGGCGGCTTCGAGGGATTTCGGCGGGATCGCCTCAGCGCGAGACGAAGCAGCTTCCGCCGGCCGCCTTGTAGCGGGTGCAGAGCTGGATGGCCTCGTCGCGGCTCGAGGCGGGGATGCGCACCCGGTAATAGGTGCCCCTGCCCTCGATGTCGGCGCGCACGATGTTGACGCCCTTGCCTTCGAGCACGCCGCCATAACGGCGGGCGAGATCCTGATAGGTCGACTGCGCGCCCTCGGCGGTCGGCTGCGAGGCGATCTGCATCGACCATTCGCTGGTCGCGCCGGCCGGCGCGGCGGCAGCCGGAGCTGAAACGGGCGCGGCGACGGGCGCAGGCGCGGCCGGCTGCTGGACGGCGGGCTGCGCCGCCGGCTGCTGCACGGGGGCCTGCGCGGCCGGGCGGGCCGGCGCGGGCGCCTGCGGCTCGGCGCGCTGCGTCGGCACGACGGCGACCGTCTGCGGCGTGTCGACGACCGGGCCGTCATCGATCTCGGCGGTGAGCGCACCGTCGGCAGGCTGGGCGAGAACGCCGGCAAGCGGCTGCGCGGCCGGCTGGCCGGCGATGTCGGCGGGTTGCCCAGGCGCGGGTTCGGCGGCGGTCGGCTCGATCTCCTCGCGCGGCACCATGGTGCCGTCGGGCCTGACGACCATGGTGCGCACCCGGCGCGGCGTCACCACCGCGGTTTCCTCGGCAACCGCCGGCTGGGCGGCTTCCGGCTCGATCCGGTCTTCGGACTTGACCGCGCCGGCCTCGTCGTCGATGCCGGGCGCGAGCACGGCCGGCTCCTGCGCGGCCTCGCGGGCGTTGACGTCCACGGGCTCCTCGGTCGAGGAGATCAGCCGCTCCTGCTCGGGCGCGGCGTTGTTCGTGCCGCCGGCAACGCGCTGATAGACTTCGTTGTTCTGGTTGGGAACCGTCGTGCCGCCGGGATTTTCCGGCCGCACCTTCATCGGCTCGGAATCGGCCCTGACAAGCGCCGGCGCGTCGGAGCCGCCGCCGAACATCGACATGCCGAACACGCCGAAGCCGCCGAGCAGCGCGACGCCGGCGATGGCGGCCGCGACCAGGATGAAGCGGCGGCGCGGCGCGGGCTGCGCCTCGTCCTCGTCATAGGCGGAGCTGGCGATGGCCTTTTCGAGGTCGCTCTCATAGTCGACGTCGGAACCGGGGAAGCTCTGCGCCGCCTGCCACTGGGCGTCGTCGAGCATGTAGGGCTGCATGTCCGGCGCGGCGGCGACGACGGGCGCGGCGGCCGGAGGCGGCGCGTCCTGCGCCACGGTGCCGAAGACATCGGCGAACTCGGCCTCCAGATCGTCGAACGGCGCGGCCGCCGACGCATCCTGTGCGCCGTAGTCGATGTCGGGAATGTCAAGATCGTCGGCCACCGGCTGCACCGTCTCCGCGACCTCGACGGTCTCGATCTCGGGCAGCGCCGCGCGCGGCGCGGCGGCTGGCGCAGCCGCCTTCGGCTCGTCCTCTAGCGTGAACTCGAAATCGTCGTCGAAAAGGCCGGAGAACTCGTCCTCGGCCTGCGCCTGCGGCGCCTGCTCCTCGGCGACATCCGGCGCGGTGCGGGGCGCGTAGGCCTCGTATGCCGGCTGCTCGAAGGTGGACGTCGCCTCCACCGGCGTCTCCTGATGCCTAGCAACGGCGGGCGTCATCGCGACGGCCGGCGAATGCGCCGGCGGGAAATTGGCGCGCCCGTAGGAGCCGAACGCCGACGAGGCGGGATAGACCGCCGCTGAGGCGACCGCGGCCGTCGCAGCGGCGGCGGCGACGTTGACGGTGGACGGCGAAGCGGGCGCCGGCGTCGGTGCCGGGTCGTCCGAGAGCAGCAGGCTCAGCTCCTCTTCGAGGCTGAGGCTATGCGCGGCTTGGGGCTCGGCCGGCGTTTCCGGCGCGTCGTCGAAGGCGAAATCCGCCTCGGCCTCGACCGGGTCGGGCTGCGGCGCGAAGTCGGCCGGCGCGACATAGGCGGGCGCAGCCGCCTCCGGCGCGCTCACGGCATCCTGCGCTGCGCTCGCGGCCAGCTCGCGCTCCAGCATGTCGACGTCGAACTCGGCGTCCGCGGTCCAGCCGTCATCGGCCACGTCGTCGTAAGCGGCGGCCTCGTGGCGAACCGGCTCCTCGCGCGGCGCTTCGTCATAGGCCTCGCGGCCGGTCCATTCGGGTTCCGGGACCGGCTCGGCCTCGTAGGCTTCGTAGTCCTCACCGCCGAGCAGCTCGCGCTCCAGCGCGTCGTCGAGCCCGTCCTCGAACGCGGCGGGCGCGTCATAGGCTTCAGGGGCTTCAGGGGCCTGATAGGTGGCTTCGGGGGCGGCATAGGTCGCGGCCGGAGCGGCCTCCCCGGCTGCCGGCTCGGCGAAGAAATCCTCGAAGTCGGCGTCGAGCGAAGCGGCGGAAACTTCCTCGCCGGCGTCGGCTCCGTCATGCGGATAGGCCGCCGCCGGGCTTTCCTCGCGCCAGTCGGCCACGGGAGCCTGCTCGTCGAAATCGGAGAAATCGAAATCGCCGGCCAGTTCCTTCTCGAGATCGATCTCGAAATCGTCCATGGCCGGGGTCGGCAGGGGCGCGGCAGGCGCGGCGGCCTGCGGCTCCGGGGCGCGCGGATCGTGGCCCATGATGCGCGTCAGTTCCGCGAACGGATCGTTCTCGGAAAAGTCGACATAGTCATCGCGCCTGACGTTGTTGGTGTCTGCCATGCTTTTTCCCACACTATACTCGGTCGGACGCCGGCGACGTCACTTAGGGTTGGCCCTTACCAAGGCATTGTGGGTAAAAGGTGACGGGAAGCCCGGCGGTATCTAGCGCATCTCCTGCGGAGCGTCGGCCCCGACCAGCGCCAGACCGGATGTCAGGACATCCGCGACGGCCCGCACCAGACCCAGCCTGGCACGGGTCAATTCTGGTTCGTTAACCTTAACAAACCGTAAGTCGGGATTGTCGGTGCCGCGATTCCAGTGGGCGTGGAAGGCCTGCGCCAGATCGTAGAGGTAGAAAGCGAGCCGGTGCGGCTCCATCGACTGCGCCGCGGATTCGATCAGGCGCGGATATTCGGCGAGCTTGCGCACGAGGCCGATCTCGCCCTCGTCGGTCAGCAGATGCGCCGCCGCCTTCATCGCTTCGCGGTCCGGCATGGAGCCGAGCTGCTCGGCCGCCTGCCGGAACACCGAATGGCAGCGCGCCGAGGCGTACTGGACGTAGAAGACCGGGTTGTCCTTCGACTGCTCCGTCACCTTGGCGAAGTCGAAATCGAGTGGCTCGCTGTTCTTGCGGTAGAGCATCATGAAACGGATCGGGTCGCGCCCGACCTCGTCGACCACGTCGCGCAGGGTCACGAACTCCCCTGCCCGCTTCGACATGCGCACCGGCTCGCCGTCGCGGTAGAGCTTGACGAGGTTGCACAAGAGCACGGTCAGCTTCAGCGTGTTGCCCGAGACGGCGTTGGCCAGAGCCTCCAGCCGCTTGACGTAGCCGCCGTGGTCGGCGCCGAGGACGAAGATCAGCTCGCCGAAGCCACGGGCGTACTTGTCCTTCATGTAGGCGACGTCGGCGGCGAAATAGGTGTAGGAGCCGTCCGACTTGACCAGCGGCCGGTCCTGGTCGTCGCCGACCACGGTCGAGCGGAACAGCGTCTGCTCGCGATCCTCCCAATCGTCCGGCTTCTCGCCCTTGGGCGGCGGCAGCTTGCCCTTGTAGACGTGGCCCTTCAGCGTGAGATCGGCAATGGCCGCGCCGATGGGCGCGCCGTTGCCCTCGTGCAGCGTGCGTTCGGAGAAGAACACCTCGTGATGGACGTTGAGCGCGGCGAGGTCCTCGCGGATCATCGCCATCATGGCGTCGATGGTGCGGTCCTTGACCAGCGCCAGCGCCGTTTCCGCCGCCATGGACAGGAGCCGCTGGCCGAACTCGTCAGCCAGTGCCTTGCCGACCGGCACCAGATAGTCGCCGGGATAGAGCCCGGCCGGGATCTCGCCGATCGTCTCGCCCAGCGCCTCGCGATAGCGCAGCATCACCGAGCGGGCGAGCACGTCGATCTGCGCCCCGGCGTCGTTGATGTAGTATTCCTTGGTCACGTCGTAGCCGGCGAAACCCATGATGTTGGCGAGCGCGTCGCCCACCACCGCGCCGCGGCAATGGCCGACATGCATCGGCCCGGTCGGGTTGGCCGAGACATATTCGACATTGACCTTGCGGCCGGCGCCGATGGCCGAGCGGCCGTAATCCTGCGCCACGTCGAGGATGTCGGCGAGCCGCGCCTGCCAGAACGCGTCCGACAGCCTGAGGTTGACGAAGCCCGGCCCGGCGACCTCGACGGCGGCGATGTCGGCATCGCCGCGCAGCGCCCCGGCGATCTTTTCGGCCAGCGCCCGCGGATTCTCGCCCACCGACTTCGCCAGCACCATCGCGGCGTTGGTGGCGAGGTCGCCATGGCTGGCGTCGCGCGGCGGCTCGACCGCGAGGCGGGCGAAATCGAGCGCCGCGCCGTCCTTCGTTTCGAGGCCGAGCGTTTCGATCGCCGCAACGATGCGCGAGGAAAACAGCGCGAAGATGTTCATGTCGTACCTGCCCGGATTGGGAAAGCGGGGCGAAAAGGCCCGGCAAGATGTGGCGCTTCGCCTAGCCCAATTCCGGAGTCCGGTCAAACAGGCGCCGGTGCTCCTTGATGGCGTAGGTATCGGTCATCCCCGCGATGAAATCGGCGACGTAGCGCGCCCGCGCCGCCTCGCCCGCCAGCTCCGGCTCGTGGCCGTGGCCTTCCGGCATGTCGGCAGGGCGCGCGAAATAGCGGGTGAACAGGTCGTGGACGATTTGGTCCGCCCCCTCGCGCACCGCCATCACGTCAGGATGGCGGTAGAGATTGGCGTAGAGGAAGGTCTTCAGCTCCTTCTCCGCCGCCGCCATTTGGCCGGAGAAGGCGACGACCGGCCGGCCGGCGTCATGGATCGCGGCGACGCCTTGCGGCGCGAGCGCCTCGATATTGGCCTGTGCCGTCGCGATCGCGTCCTCGACCATGACGGTGATCTGCCGGCGCATCAGCTCGTGCCCGGTGCGCACAGCATCGAGACCGGGATAGCGCGCCCGCACCGCGGCGAGGATGCCGGCCGGCAGCGACACCGCCTCCAGCATGTCGAGCGAGAGCAGGCCGGCGCGCAGGCCGTCGTCGATGTCGTGTGCGTCATAGGCGATGTCGTCGGCGATCGCCGCCGCCTGCGCCTCGACCGAGGCGTATTTGTCGAGCTCGAGATCGAACCGCGCGTTGAAGCTCAGGATCGTCCCCGGCACCGCGCCCTTCAGCGTCCGCCCCTCGGCATCGACCAGCGGGCCGTTGTGCTTCACCAGCCCTTCGAGCGTCTCCCATGTCAGGTTCAGCCCGTCGAACTCGGCATAGCGCCGCTCCAGCCCGGTGACGATGCGCAGCGACTGGGCGTTGTGGTCGAACCCGCCCCACGGCTTCATCAGCGCGTCGAGTGTCTCCTCGCCGGTATGGCCGAACGGCGTGTGGCCGAAATCGTGGACGAGGGCGATGGCCTCGGCGAGGTCCTCGTCGGCGCGGAGCGCACGGGCGATGGCGCGGGCGATCTGCGCCACCTCGATCGTGTGCGTCAGCCGCGTGCGGTAATGGTCGCCCTCATGGGCGATGAATACCTGCGTCTTGTGCTTCAGCCTGCGGAAGGCGGTCGAATGGATGATCCGGTCGCGGTCGCGCTGGAAGGGCGTGCGCGTCGGGCTCTCGGGCTCGGGGAAAAGCCGCCCGCGCGAGGCCGCCGGATCGCAGGCATAAGGCGCGCGCGGCCGGTAGCCGAAGCCGATACGCTCGAACGATGCCGCCACGATTGCGCCCCCTGCCGCCACAGCGGCGTGTTGACTTGCCCCTCCCCGCTTCATACCTATTGGGCGAATGCGATGGCAAGGTGGCCGCTATGGGCGTCGATGCGAAGACCGGAATGAAGGGTGTCGAGGTCAGCGAGGCAGCAGTGCGCAAGATCGCGGCGCTGCTCGCGGGCGAGCCGGACAAGATCGCGCTGCGCGTCGCCGTCGAGGGCGGCGGCTGCTCGGGCTTCTCCTACATCATCGACCTGACCGACACGCAGAACGACGACGACGTCGTCATCGAGCGCGACGGCGCGCGGGTGCTGATCGACGACCTGTCGCTCGTCTACATGGGCGGCTCGGTCATCGACTTCGTCGACGACCTGATGGGCCAGTCGTTCCAGATCAAAAACCCCAACGCCGTCGCCTCCTGCGGCTGCGGCACCTCGTTCTCGATCTGAACCGGCCCGGAGCCTCCGAACGCCCGGAAGGCCGCCCTTCCTGACGCGCCGCGCCCCGGCCGGCGCCTTGCCACCCCCACGCGACAGACAATCAGGTGAACCATGCCAGTTACCCCTGCCAATCCCAGGCGCTGGCTGGTCCTGATCGCGGTGATGCTGGCCATCCTGCCGGTCGTGTTCGACATGACCATCCTGCATGTCGCCATCCCCACCCTCACCCAGTCGCTCGGCGCGACCGGCAACGAGGTGCTGTGGATCATCGACATCTATCCGCTGCTGATGGCCGGCCTGCTGGTGCCGATGGGAACGCTGGCCGACAGGGTCGGCAACCGGCGGATCCTGCTGGCGGGCCTTGTCGTCTTCGCCATCGCCTCGGGGCTGGCCGCCTTCGCGCAGAGCGCGGCGATGCTGATCGGCGCGCGCATGCTGCTGGCGCTCGGCGGCTCGATGATCATGCCCTGCGTTCTGGGCATCATCCGCCGCAATTTCGAGGATGAGGGCGAGCGCGCCATGGCGCTCGGCCTCTGGAGCGCGGTCGCCGCCGCCGGGGCGGCGGTCGGCCCGCTGATCGGGGGCGCGCTGCTGGAAAAGTTCTGGTGGGGATCGGTGTTCCTGATCAACGTACCGATCATGCTGGTCGTCGCCCCCGTCTGCTCCCTGCTTTTGCCGCGCATCGAGGAGACGACACCGGGGAAATGGCCCATCGGTCAGGCAATCGTGCTGATTCTGGGGATGATTTCGCTCGTCTACGGCATCAAGGCCGCGTTCGCCGCCGGGCAGCCGCCAGTGCCCGTCCCGCTGATTCTGGCCTTCGGCATCGCCATGCTGGCGGCGTTTGCCCGCAAGCAGCTGCGGTCGAGCGAGCCGATGCTGGACCTTTCGCTGTTCTCGCATCCCGCGATCGTCGCGGGAATGATCATGGCCATCGTGGCCATGGGCGCGCTGGGCGGCGTCGAGCTGACGCTGGCGCAGGAGCTGCAATACGTGCTCGACAAGACGCCGCTTCAGGCGGGAATCTTCATGATCCCGCTGATGGCGGCCGTGGCGGTCGGCGGTCCGGTCGCGGGCTATCTGTCGAACCTGCTCGGCCTGCGCCCGCTGGCCGTGCTGTCGCTTCTCGTTTCGGCGGTCGCGCTTGGGTGTCTCGCCTGGAGCGACTTCCATGATCCGGGCCTGACCGTGCCGGCGATGCTGGCCGTGCTGGGGCTGATGCTGAGCACCGGCCTCACCGCCTCGTCCATCGCCATCATGGGTTCGGTCGAGGCCAGCAAGGGCGGCGCGGCGGGCTCGCTCGAGGCCACCGGCTACGAGCTGGGCACCGGCCTCGGGATCGCCCTGTTCGGCGTCTTCATGTCCGGCGTCTTCGGCCGCACCATCGCGATGCCGGCGGGCCTGACTCCCCAACAGGCCGAGCAGGCGGCGCGGTCGATCGGGGATACCTATCTGGTCGCCCACCAGCTTGCCGCCGGAGAAGGCGCGGCGCTGATCGCGGCCGGCAAGGCCGCCTTCAGCACCACCCATTCGGTGCTCCTGTCGGTCTCCGCCGCGCTGATCGGCGCGCTGGCGCTGCTCGTGTTCTTCCTGCTCGCCAACTACCGCAACGATGGCGGCGCACACGGCTGAGGCGGGCGACGATCCGAACCTTTGCCCTCTCAGGCTTCCGCCGCCATCGCCGCCTCGCGCAGGTCCTCGGCGTCGCCGGTCGCGCCGTTGAAGACGAGGTTCAGCGCCACCGCCGCGATCGAGGCGAGCAGGATGCCCGAATCGACCAGCGGGCCGATGGCCTTGGGCAGCCAGATGTGGAACTCGGGCGCGACCACCGGGATCATGCCGAAGCCGAGCGAGATCGCCACCACGAACAGATTGTTGCGGTTGGTGCGGAAATCGACCGCCGACAGGATGCGGATGCCGGTGGCCGCGACCATGCCGAACATGACGATGCCGGCCCCGCCCAGCACCACGGTCGGCAGCGCCTCGACCAGCGCGCCCATCTTCGGGATCAGCCCCAGCGCCACCATGATGACGCCACCGGCGACACAGACGAAGCGGCTGCGCACGCCGGTGACGCCGACGAGGCCGACATTCTGCGAGAAGCTCGTATAGGGGAAGGTGTTGAAGACGCCGCCGAGCACGGTGCCTAGGCCGTCCATGCGCAGGCCCGCCGACAGCATCGGCTGGGTGATCTTCTTGCCGGTCATCTCGCCCAGGGCCAGGAACATGCCGGTCGATTCGATCATGACGACGATCATCACCAGCACCATGGTCACGATCAGGATCGGGTCGAAGACCGGCATGCCGAAATGGAACGGCATGATCGGCGCGAACCAGGCGGCGCCCGCCACCTTGTCGAAATGCATCATCCCGAGCGCGGCGGCGACGATACCGCCGAAGACGATGCCGATCAGCACGGCGATGTTGCACAGGAAGCCGGTAGTGAAGCGCGCGACGCCGATGATGACGCCGAGCACGGCGAGCGACAGCACGATGTTGGAGACCGGCGCATAGGCCGCGTTCGGCACGCTCGGCGCGAGCCTCAGCCCCTCCGGCGGCGCGGACAGCGTGGCATTCGCCGCGCCCGCCGCCTCAACCGCCGAGCCCAGCCACGCGGCATGCGCCGGATCGACGATCTTCGGCGCGGTCGGGCCGACCGGCAGGCCGAATATCCAGTTGATGCCGATCTTCATCAGCGTCACGCCGATGACGAGGATGATCGTGCCCGTCACCACCGGCGGGAAGAAGCGCAGCATACGGCTGACGAAGGGCGCGATCAGCACGGTGATGATGCCGGCGCCGATGATCGCGCCGAAGATCATGCGCGCGCCTTCCTGGCCGGGATTGGCCACCGCCATCGACACCATCGGCCCGACGGCGGCGAAGGTGACGCCCATCATCACCGGCAGCTTGATGCCGAACCACGGGCCCGCGCCCATCGATTGCAGGATCGACACGATGCCGCAGACGAAGAGGTCGGCCGAGATCAGGAACGCGACGTCGGCCGGTTCGAGCTGAAGCGCGCGCCCGACGATGAGCGGCACGGCGACGGCGCCGGCATACATGACGAGAACGTGCTGGAGGCCGAGCGTGAACAGGCGCGGCGCGGGCAGCATCTCATCGACGGGATGCGTCGATACGGTGGACATTATTTCTCTCCTCCTTGCGCAACGGCCCCTCCAGAGGTTCCCTCGGCCGTCGCAATGGTGCAGAGTCGCCCTTATGCGGTCCGCTGACCATCAAGAACTGTTTGAAATAGTGTCGGGCTTTTCATGAAAATCGCCACCTGGAACATCAACGGCGTGCGCGCGCGCATCGACAACCTGCTCCACTGGCTGAAGGAGAGCGGGCCGGACATCGTCTGCCTTCAGGAAATCAAGACGATGGACGATGGCTTTCCGCGACTGGAGATCGAGGCGCTGGGCTATCACGTCGAGACCCACGGCCAGAAGGGCTTCAACGGCGTCGCCATCCTGTCGAAGCTGCGCTTCGACGAGGTCAATCGCGGCCTGCCCGGCGACGAGGCCGACGAACAGGCGCGCTTCATCGAGGGCGTGTTCTCGACCGAAGGCGGCGCGCTGCGCGTCGTCTCGCTCTACCTGCCCAACGGCAACCCGGTCGCCGAGGAGCGCAAGTTCGGCTACAAGCTGGCGTGGATGGAACGGCTCGAACGCTGGGCGCACGAGCGGCTGGCGCTGGAGGAGCCGCTGGTGCTGGCCGGCGACTACAACGTTATCCCGCAGCCCATCGACGCGAAGAACCCGGCCGAATGGGTCAATGACGCGCTCTACCAGCCCGAAAGCCGCGGTGCGCTGCGCCGGCTCGAATATCTCGGCTTCACCGACGCGATCCGCGCCGTCGGCGACGACCAGCTCTTCACCTTCTGGGACTATCAGGGCGGCGCGTGGCAGAAGAACAACGGCATCCGCATCGACCATCTGATGCTGTCGCCGGAAGCCGCCAACCGCCTCGCCGCGGCCGACATCGAAAAGCATGTGCGGGCGTGGGAAAAGCCATCGGACCACGTGCCGGCGGCGGTGCAGCTCGCGCTGAGCTGAGAGGGAAATCCCGGCCGCTTGCGCCGCCCCTCATCGCCCTGCCGGGCACTTCTCCCCGTGAACGGGGAGAAGAAAGCCGGCCGCACCGCCACATCCCCCTTGCAACGCTTGCGATTGGCGAAAGAGAAAATGAGGGTTCCCTTCTCCCCGTTCACGGGGAGAAGGTGGCGGCAGCCGGATGAGGGGCGGCGCGACATCGGAAGATCACAGGTCTACGGAACCGATGCGACGGCTAGTTGCCGCCCTGGCCGATCAGGTCCTGCGCCAGCGCGATCGCCGTGCGGCGGTCGGCCTCGCCGGCCAGCGCGAAGGCTTCTTCCTGCATGCCGCGGATCCACGGCTTGTCGCCCGAGGGCGCGCGTTCCAGCGCGGCCGTCATCATCGCGAGGCCGCGCACGGCCTTGCCGCTCTGGAACAGCAGGTAGCCCAGCGTCGCCTGCGCGCCGGCATGGCCCTTCTCGGCGGCGAGCTGGAACCAGCGGCCGGCCTGGCGGATGTTGGACTTCGCGCCGCCCTCGCCGTTCATCAGCATCTTGCCGACCTCGAACTGGGCGTTGGGATTGCGGTAGGTGGCGGCGGCGCGCATGTAATAGTCCTGCGCGGCGCTGGGGTTCGCCTGCACGGGCGAGCCGGGAATGCCGGCGCGGGTATAGGCGCCGAGCGCCACCAGCGCGTCGGAGACGTAGCTTTCCTCGGGCGAGCCGGGCTCGACCTCCTGCGCCGCGATCTCCTGATAGAACTTGAAGGCCTCGTAATCGTTGCGCGCCACGCCGTCGCCCTCGGCATACATGCGCGCCAGCTTCCAGCGGGCGCCGAGTTGGCCCTTGTCGGCGGCGTAGCGATAGGCTTCGAGCGCCTGTTCCTTGTGGCCGCTCTTGTAGGCGGTGAAGCCGAAGCGGAACGCGGCCCACGGGCTTTTCTGCTCTTCCGGCGTGCCGATGACCGACTGGTCGAGCGCATGAGCATGCGGCGCGGCGGAAAGCGCGCCTGCAACGACCGCGCAGAACACGCCAGCCATCATCAGGCGGCCCATCGGGGGGCAGCTTGCCGGTCTGGTGCTCGAAACGTCGTACACGATCATCTTCATCCTTGCCGCGGGCGGTGCGGCGTCAACTCCCGGCGCGCGCCTCTGTCGTGCGCTTTTGCCGAGGCCTAACGAGGTGCTCCGGGTTTATGGCGGGAAGTGGGCAATCCGCCATAGCGCCGAGGACACACCGCACGGATGTCGCGTCACTGTTGCCGAATAGCCACAAGAAAAAACCCGCGCCGACAGGCGGCCGACGTCCGGAAACCGCGATGCGGTCACGATTTCGTCTCTCGCGAACGCCTTGCCGCCTCCGACGAAGACTTGCGACATGAAAGTCGCCGCGAGGAGAGGAACAAGGCTACGGGCAGGACAGGGATCGCGAGCCAGCCCGCAAGCTCGGCGGCCCACCCCCAACGATATCGCCAGGAAATGAATTCCGGCGCGCCGTTATCGTCATACCACGGCGCAACGGAGATTATGGCCAGCCCCAGAATGTAGCAAACGGTGAGCGCCTCGAGAGCAGCGGTCACGGAAGGCGGGACGGATTTCATCGAACGCCCCTTCCACAGATAGGCCAGCCAGGCCGCCGAGACGCCGACGAATGCAAGGGGGTAGAGAAGGATCATAAGCATTGCGCGTCGCTCTGCTTCGTGGGTCCAGGGGACCGAAGGGGCAACAGCGCCCGGAAATCAAGCGCCGCCCGCCCCGGCGGGTGCCGGAGCAGGTCGATTGCAGGCACCGCACCGAGGGTCGCGGCTATTCCGGCAGGACGCGCACCGCGCCCTTGTCGGCGCTGGTGGCGAAGGCGGCATAGGCCTTGAGCGCGGTGGTGACGTTGCGCTTGCGTGGGGCCGCCGGCTTCCAGCCCAGCCTGTCCTGTTCAGTGCGGCGCGTCGCCAGCTCGGCGTCGGAGATGCGCAGGGAGATCGTGCGGCCGGGAATGTCGATGTCGATGATGTCGCCGTTGCGCACGAGGCCGATGGCCCCGCCCTGCGCCGCCTCCGGCGAGGCATGGCCGATGGAAAGGCCCGACGTGCCGCCCGAGAAACGCCCGTCGGTCAGCAGCGCGCAGGCCTTGCCCAGCCCTTTTGACTTCAGGTAGCTCGTCGGATAGAGCATTTCCTGCATGCCGGGGCCGCCCTTCGGCCCCTCGTAGCGGATGACGACCACGTCGCCCGCCTTGACCTCGTTGCCGAGGATGCCCTTCACCGCCGCGTCCTGGCTTTCGAACACCACGGCCGGGCCGGAGAATTTCAGGATCGATTCATCGACGCCGGCCGTCTTCACCACGCAGCCGTCGAGCGCGATGTTGCCCTTGAGCACGGCGAGGCCGCCATCCTTGGAGAACGGGTGCTCGACCGAGCGGATCACGCCGTTCTGGCCGTCGGTGTCGAGATCGTCCCAGCGGGCCGCCTGGCTGAACGCGGTCTGCGTGGGAATGCCGCCGGGCGCGGCGCGGAAGAACTCGCGCACGCTCTCGCTGTTGGTGCGGGTGATGTCCCAGCGGTCGATGGCCTCGCCGAGCGTCGCGGCGTGGACGGTCGGCGTGTCGCGGTGGATCAGGCCGCCGCGGTCGAGCTCGCCGAGGATGCGCATGATGCCGCCTGCGCGGTGGACGTCCTCCATGTGGACGTCGTTCTTGGCCGGGGCGACCTTGGACAGGCACGGCACCCGGCGCGACAGCGCGTCGATGTGGTCCATGGTGAAGTCGATGCCGCCCTCATAGGCGGCCGCGAGGATGTGCAGCACCGTGTTGGTCGAGCCGCCCATGGCGACGTCGAGCGACATGGCATTCTCGAACGCCTTGCGGTTGGCGACGTTGCGCGGCAGCACGCTGTCGTCGTCCTGCTCGTAGTAGCGCTGGGCGAGGTCGACGATGAGATGTCCCGCCTCGACGAACAGCCGCTTGCGGTCGGCATGGGTCGCCAGCGTCGAGCCGTTGCCGGGCAGCGACAGGCCGAGCGCCTCGGTCAGACAGTTCATCGAATTGGCGGTGAACATGCCAGAGCACGAGCCGCAGGTCGGGCAGGCCGAGCGCTCGATCACCTTGACGTCGTCGTCGGAGACGGCGTCGTCGGCCGCCGCGACCATCGCGTCGACGAGGTCGAGCGCGTGCGTCTTGCCGTGAAGGACGACCTTACCCGCCTCCATCGGCCCGCCGGAGACGAAGACGGCCGGGATGTTGAGCCGCATCGCCGCGTTGAGCATGCCGGGCGTGATCTTGTCGCAATTGGAGATGCAGACCATGGCGTCGGCGCAATGGGCGTTGACCATGTACTCGACGCTGTCGGCGATGATCTCGCGCGACGGCAGCGAATAGAGCATGCCGTCGTGGCCCATGGCGATGCCGTCGTCGACGGCGATGGTGTTGAACTCCTTGGCGACGCCGCCCGCCGCCTCGATCTCGCGCGCCACGAGCTGGCCGAGGTCCTTGAGGTGCACATGGCCCGGCACGAACTGGGTGAAGGAGTTGACGACGGCGATGATCGGCTTGCCGAAATCGCCGTCCTTCATGCCGGTGGCGCGCCACAGGCCGCGCGCGCCCGCCATGTTGCGTCCGTGGGTCGTCGTGCGGGAGCGATAGGGGGGCATGGCGTTTCCAGACCTTTTGGCTTTTCCAATGTTTGAAATAGCTGTTTAGCGGCTAGAGGCGGGCCTGTCAGCGCCCGCCTGTTGGCTCAGTCGATTGTCAGCCGGCTTCGCGCAGCCGCGCAAGGGCCTCGCCGAGCCTCGCGCGCGCTTCGCGAAGCTCGTCGAGCTTCTCGCGCTCGCTCTCCACCACCTCGGGCGCGGCCTTGGCGACGAATTGCGGGTTGCCGAGCTTCTTCTCGATGCGGGCGACCTCGTCGGCGTTCTTCGCCAGCTCCTTCTCGAGCCGCGCGGCTTCCGCCTTCAGGTCGATCAGGTCGCCGAGCGGCAGGCAGGCCGTGGCCTCGCCGGCGACGATCTGGGCCGAGCCTTTCGGCGCGGCCTCGGCGAAGCCGACCTCGCTGATGCGCGCCAGCCGGCGGATCGCCGGGTCGTGGCGCGCTGCGCGCTCGCGCGTCGCCGAATTGGCGCCCACCAGCACCAGCGGCGCGGTGGCCGAAGGCGGCACGTTCATCTCCGAGCGCACCGAGCGGATGCCGGAGACGAGGTCGACCAACCAGTTGATCTCGGCTGCCGCCTCCGAATCCTCGAAATCCGGCGTCGGCCAGGCGGCATGGCACAGCAGCGTCTCGCGCGGCGCGCCCTCGCCCGCCGTCTGCGCCCACAGCTCCTCCGTCATGAACGGCATCATCGGGTGCAGCAGCTTGAAGATCTCATCGAGAACATGGGCCATCGCAGCCCGGCTCTCGGCCTTGGCCGCCTCGTCGTCGCCGGCGAAGACCGGCTTCAGCAGCTCGACATACCAGTCGCAGACGAGGTTCCAGACGAAGCGATAGGCCGCGGCGGAAGCCTCGTTGAAGCGGAAGCCGGTGATGCCGGCGGTGATCTCCGCCGTCGCGCGGGTCAGCTCCGTCAGCGCCCAGCGGTTGACGGTCAGCTTGGCGTCCTCGGGACGGAACGCCGGATCGCGCTTCACGCCGTTCATCTCGGCGAAGCGGGTGGCGTTCCACAGCTTGGTGCCGAAATTGCGGTAGCCGGCGACGCGCGCCGGATCGAGCTTCACGTCGCGCCCCTGCGCCGCCATGATGGCGAGCGTGAAGCGCAGCGCGTCCGCGCCGTACTCGTCGATCAGCTCCAAGGGGTCGATGACGTTGCCCTTGGACTTCGACATCTTGGCGCCGTGCTTGTCGCGCACCAGCGCATGGACATAGACCGTGTGGAACGGCTCCTCCTTCATGAAGTGCAGGCCCATCATCATCATCCGGGCGACCCAGAAGAAGATGATGTCGAAGCCTGTGACGAGAACGTCGGTCTGGTAATAGGTCTCCAGCTCCTTCGTCTTCTCCGGCCAGCCGAGCGTCGAGAACGGCCACAGCGCCGAGGAGAACCAGGTGTCGAGCACGTCCTCGTCGCGGGTCAGGATGTCGCCCGGCTCGAAATTCTCAAGCTTCTCCTCGACCCACGCCTTCCACGGTCCTTCGAGCGCGAGGTAGTATTCGACCGCGTCGTCGAGCGCCTCCTTCTCGGTCTTGGCGACGAAGACATGACCGTCCGGCCCGTACCAGGCCGGGATCTGGTGGCCCCACCACAGCTGGCGCGACACGCACCAGGGCTGGATGTTCTCCATCCACTCGAAATAGGTCTTTTCCCAGTTCTTCGGCACGAAATTGGTGCGGCCCTCGCGCACGGCGGCGATGGCGGGCTTGGCCAGCGTCGCGGCGTCGACATACCACTGGTAGGTCAGGAACGGCTCGATCGGCACGCCGCCGCGGTCGCCATGCGGCACCATGTGGCGGTGCGGCTCGATCTTCTCCAAGAAGCCGCCTTCCTCCATGAGCTGGACGACGAGCTTGCGCGCCTCGAAGCGGTCGAGGCCGTGCAGCCGCTCCCACACCGCCTCGCGCTGACTCGTTTTCTCAACGCCGTCGAGGAAGTCGTCGTTATCCTTGATGTTTATCGTTGCGTCGATGTTCAGCACGTTGACCAGCGCGAGGCCATGGCGCTTGCCGACCTCGAAATCGTTGAAGTCGTGCGCCGGGGTGATCTTGACCGCGCCGGTGCCCTTCTCGGGGTCGGAATACTCGTCCGCGACGATGGCGATGCGCCGGCCGACGATCGGCAGCACCGCATGCTTGCCGACGAGGCCGGCATAGCGCTCGTCGTCCGGGTGGACGGCGACGCCGGTGTCGCCCAGCATCGTCTCCGGCCGCGTCGTGGCGACGGTGATGTAGCTCGACGGATCGAGCGGATCGTAGCTCTTGCCCTCAACGGGGTAGCGGAAGTGCCAGAGATTGCCGTCGAGCTCGACCTGCTCGACCTCGAGGTCGGAGATCGCGGTGAGCAGCTTCGGGTCCCAGTTGACCAGCCGCTTGTCCTTGTAGATCAGCCCTTCCTTGTAGAGCGTGACGAACACCTCGAGCACGGCCTGCGACAGCCCCTCGTCCATGGTGAAACGCTCGCGCGACCAGTCGCAGGACGCGCCGAGCCGCTTCAGCTGGTTGAAGATCATGCCGCCGGATTCGGCCTTCCACTCCCAGACCTTGTCGATGAACTCCTCGCGCGTCAGGTCGCGGCGATGGATCTGCCTCTCGGCGAGCCGCCGCTCGACAACCATCTGGGTGGCGATGCCGGCATGATCCATGCCCGGCTGCCACAGGACATTCCTGCCACGCATGCGCTCGAACCGCACCATGATGTCCTGGAGCGTGTTGTTGAGCGCGTGGCCCATATGCAGCGAGCCGGTGACGTTGGGCGGCGGGATGACGATGGCGAAGCTCTCGGCCCCCGGCTGCGAACCGGCTCCGGCCGCGAATGCGTTCGTCTCCTCCCAGGCCTTGGCGATCCTGGGTTCGACGGCCTTGGCGTCATAGGTCTTGTCGAGCATGGGGAAATCCGGGGTTCGGGGTATCTGTCCGGGTGTAAACCGGAAGGGCCGGGCCAAGTCAACCATGGGGGCCACCCGGCCGCCGGCCAGACGAAAAACGCCGCCCCGGAAGGGCGGCGATGTCGGGGCGCGAGCCGGGCAGGCAGCGCATGGAAAGCGTGAAGGCTTTTCCGGGCCGGCGGTCAGCCGCCGCGCGCGACGCGCTCGATCTCCTCGCGCACCAGCCGCTCGACCAGCGTCGGCAGATTGTTGTCGAGCCAGTCCTGCAGCATCGGCCGCAGCATCTCCTCCGCCATCTCGTCGAACGAGCGGCGGCGCCTGGCTGCGAACACCTCGGAAAGCTCGCCGAAGGCGGCGGCCACCTGCCGGCCGGTCTGGTCCGACATCAGCATGGTCCTGCCCTCGCCCGCATGCGTCTCCGCCGAAGGAGCGTCCGCTGCCGCGGCGAAAACCGCCGGGGCCGGCTCGTCTTCCTCTTCGGCCGAGGGGTCGAAATCTGCCGCCGGCTGAACGGGGGAAAGGTGCGGCTGGGCGGCTTCGCTCACCGCCCGCAGCGGGTGGACGACCTGCCTGTCGACGGCGCGGCCGGCCTCGCCGTCCTCGTCCGCGGCTTCGGAAAGGTCCCGCTCCGGCCAGCCGGTAAAGCCGGCCGACGGCATGGACACGGGCTGCGGCTCGCGCAGCTCGGCCTCGAACACCTCGACCTCGCGCTCCGGTTCGTCGGGTGCGGCTTCCGCCTCGCCCAGCGGCGAGACCTGCGGCAGCTCCGGCTCGTCCAGCGGCTTGCGCGCGGTGTCGCTGTCTTCGATGATCCGGCGAATGGACGCCAGAATTTCCTCCATCGAAGGTTCGCGCTGGGCGCTGCCTGTCTGTGCCATGGTTACAACTGCCGTCTTCTTCGTTCCGCTCAGTCGTTGCCGCCGGAAATATACATCGATGCCGAATCTATAATTTCAGGATAGACGAGGCCGGACGCCCGGCGAAGCCCCGGCCTTTCCCCGACGCAACTTTCACACAAGTTTGGCCCGGCGCTCAGCGGCCGTCAGGCGTCTTGGTGCCGACCCACTTGTCCTTGACCGCGTCGTAATGCTCCTGCGGATTGTAGGTTGCGACGGCAAGGCCGAGCCGCTTCGGCGAAAGCTGGCCCATCGCCGAGAGGATGGCGTAGCTCGCCGCCACCACGTCGCGCTCGGCGCTGGCGACGTTGATCTGCGCCGTGATGACGTCGGCCTGGGCGTTGAGCACGTCGAGCGTGGTGCGCTGGCCGACATTGCGCTCCTCGATGACGCCGTTCAGCGCCAGTTGCGCCGCCGACACGAGCTCGCGCCCGGCCGCCACAACCTCGCGCGCGGCGACGTACTGGGTCCACGCCGCCGTCACCGCGTTGCGCACCTGGTCGCGCGCCACGTCGACCTCGATGCGGGCCTGGCCGAGCGATTCCTTCGAGCGGCGCACCTGCGCCGAGGCGAGGCCGCCCTGATAGATCGGGATCGTCAGGTTGAGGCCGACGGAGGCGGAATCCGACGAGCCGTCCCCGGACCCCATCCCGACGCCGGGCAGGCCGGTCACCGTGTTGCGGTAGGAATGGCTCACCCCGGCCTGGGCGCTGATCTGCGGCAGGAGCGAGCCTTCCGCCGACTTGACCTGGAACGACGCCGCATCGACGAGATGAAGCGTGGCCTTGATGACCGGATGCCCGGAAAGCGCGGCGCCGAGTGCCGCGTCCATGCCGCCCGGCAGAAGCTTGGCGACGGGGCCGGCCGGCTGGAGCTTGCCGGGCTTGTCGCCGACGAGCCGCAGATAGGTGGCCTCGCTGGCGAGCACCTGCGCCCGCGCCGCGCTCAGCTGGGCGACGGCGGCGGCCTGCTGCGCCTGCGCCTGCGCGACGTCGGTGCGGGTGCCCTCGCCCACCTCGAAGCGCGAGGAGGCGGCACGCACCTGCTCGCTCAGGAAGTCGAGGTTGCGGGCGCGGAACGTCGCGATCTGGCGGTCGCGCAGCACGTCGACATAGGCGGCGGCCGCGTTGAACAGGATGTCCTGCTCGGTGTTGCGCAGGCTTTCATTGGCCGCGCGGACCTGCGCCTCGGCGGCGCGCACGTTGTTCAGCGTCTGAAAGCCGTCGAACAGCGACTGCTGGATCTGGATGCCGAAGGAGCCGGTGGTGATTCGGCTGGTGTTGTTGGTCGAGGTGTAGTTCAGGCTTCCCGACGCGCCGATATAGGGCCGCCAGCCGGACTTGGCGATGGCGACGCCCTCGTCGGTGACGCGCACGCCCGCGCGGGCCGAATTGACGCTGGCGTTGTTCTGGTATGCACGGGCGAGCGCGCCATGGATCGTCTCTGCCATCGACGGCTGCGAGAGCGCGAGAACCCCCGACATGGCGATCACGGCGTACAAGCCTTTACGAATCACGGACACGACCTACCTCACGCGAATTGAGCAGACACTGCGTCGCAGCCCCGGCCATAGTGATCTCCTGCCGGAACCCGGCACACGACAAACCCTCCCCATGGCGCCGCATTCAGGGGCGCCATGCATCCTCGCGGCGGAACGCTACACGATTTCGAAAGGGGTGGCGTTACACTTTGGTAACATTCCCCGATAATTTTCCCTCGGATAGTCTTCGGGGGCGATGGCGCTCAGAACTGGAAGGCTGGCGTGCGCCGGAACGCCTCCAGCGGCGGAACGGCGGCGTTGAAGACCGCGCGCGAGGAAACCAGCCCGTCTTCCTTGATCCACAGGGTCGCGCGGCCCGAATTGCCCTCGCCGACCACGGCGACGAGCCGGCCGCCGTCCTTGAGCTGGCCGATCAGCGCCTGCGGCGCCTCGTCGACCGCGCCCTGAACGACGATGGCGTCGTAGGGCGCCTGCCGGGTATGCCCGGCCTCGAGCGGCCCCTCGATCACGGATACGTTGTCGTAGCCGAGGCCGGCGAGCCGCTCGCGGGCTTCGCCAGCAAGCTGCGCATCGCTTTCGAGCGCGACGACGAAGCCGGCGATCCGCGCCAGGATGGCGCTGGAATAGCCGGTGCCGCAGCCGACATCGAGCACGAGGTCGCCGGGGCGCACGTCGGCGAGCTGGACGAGCTTGCCGAAGGGCGAGGCGCGCATCAGGAAGCGGCCGGGACGGCCGGGCGCGATCCGGATGTCCTCGTCCATATAGGCGAGCGGCTTGAGGTCGGCGGGCACGAACGCCTCGCGCGGCGCTTCCAGCATGGCATCGAGGATGGCGACATCGGTCACGTCGGTCGTGCGCAGCTGCCCATCGACCATCTTCACCCGCATTTCCTGGAAATCGACTGTCATGTCCACATCCGCCCGCCTTCGCGGACACCCCTGAAAACGGCAAATTCCGGCCTGTCGGGCCCGGTTTCGTCAGGTTTGTGTAACGCCAAATTCGCGTTTGTCCAGCCTTTCGTTCCCTGCCGCAACGCCGCACCCGGCCGCGATTCCGCCGCGGCGGTACGAGGCATGGCCGTGGCGGTTCAGGCTGTGCTTGTCAGGGAAAAGGAATGGTGGGTGATGTAGGGATCGAACCTACGACCCGCTGATTAAGAGTCAGCTGCTCTACCAACTGAGCTAATCACCCACGGTGTCGATATGACGAGCCGCCTATAAATAGTCCGACCCGCGCTGTCCAGCCATAAAGTGTCGTCCGGGTTCATTTGTTTTCCGCCCCGCCGGGCGACACGGCCCTCTGCCAAGACGCGCGCCGGCGGCGCGCCGAAGCGGCGGGAAAGGACGGATCAGGAAAGGAAAGTGGCTCCCCGGGACGGATTCGAACCATCGACCAACCGGTTAACAGCCGGTTGCTCTACCGCTGAGCTACCGGGGAATGCCTGCTCGCGCTGATGTGGCGCCTCATAGCAACAGTAATCGCCTTTGCAAAGCACCAATCGGCATCCTCGCCGAATTTATTGTCGCCGCCGCTATGGCGTTTCGAGTTGCCGCATCTCATATCTGCCACCGCACGGCCCTATGGGGGCGAAACAGGCGACAGGCAAGCGGAACGCCGCCGCAACGAGCGTTGGAACCATGGCCACGAAAGACGACAGGACGGAAGGCGACGGGGAAAGGCGGCGGGCCAAGCGCCGGATTTCCGTGCTGGGCCGCGAGTTCGCCATGCCGCAGTCGCGCGCGCTGCGCATCACGATCGGCGTGCTGCTGGTGTTCTTCGGCATGCTCGGCTTCCTGCCGGTGCTGGGTTTCTGGATGATTCCGCTCGGCATCCTGGTGCTGTCCTACGAATTCGCCACGGTGCGACGCTGGCGGCGGCGCTTCGAGCTGTGGTGGGCGGAGCGCCGGGGCAGACGGCGGCAATCGCGCCCGCGCCGCTGACGCTCACGACCGACCAATCCGGGCGCCGTGACGATTCAGCACAGATTGCTGCCGGGTGGCTTGACGCCCATTTGCCCTCCACCTATGGAAGCGCCTTGAACGCTTCAGGCGGAGAGGCCTCGTGGCGGAGTGGTTACGCAGAGGACTGCAAATCCTTGCACGCCGGTTCGATTCCGGCCGAGGCCTCCAATCCTTCCTGAAGACGTTCTTTTTCCCCGAATCTCCTCCGCAGCGCGCCATGGCCGGCACAGCCTCACGGCTTCCCGGCCGGCCGGCTTCGCGCCGTTCGCCGCCGCCGCAGTTTCGCCGCAAGCCCTGCCAATGGGAAACAAATTGTGCCACTAATCGTTGTGCATGCGATGGGACGACCGGACAGGAGAATACCATGACAGCAAGGGCAGGCATCGTCGCGGGGACCGCACTGGCGCTATTGATGGCTTCCGGCCACGCATTCGCGGCCGCGCCGTCAGGCACGCCGGCATCGTCGCCGCCGGAAGCGGCCTCGCGGCTGCTGCTGGCGCAGGCGGATAACCCGGTAAGGCCGGAAGACGAGGACAACCAGGACGGACCGTCCGACAGCGACGCGCCAACGGCCGCCGAGCCGATCCCGGGTCTGCCGCCCGCAGGGGCGACGCCGCCTCCGCCGACCGAGGCCCCGCGCCCGCCGCAGGCAGAGCAGCCCGCGCCGACACCGCCTGCACCGCCCGCGCCCACCCCGCCGCCGGCAAGCGGCGGTGCGGAGCCCATCCCCGGCCAGCCTCCGGCAGGCACGACCCCACCGCCGCCGACCGAAGCGCCACGCCCGCCGCAGGCAGAGCAGCCTGCACCGACGCCGCCTGCACCGCCCGCGCCCACCCCGCCACCGGCAGGCGGCGGCGCCGAGCCCATTCCCGGCCAGCCGCCGGCAGGTACGACACCGCCTCCCCCGACCGAAGCGCCGCGCCCGCCGCAGGGCGAGCAGCCCGCACCGCCGGCCCAGCCTGCGCCCACCCCGCCGCCGGCAACCGGCGGTGCCGAGCCCATTCCCGGCCAGCCGCCGGCAGGCGCGACCCCGCCTCCCCCGACAGAGGCGCCGCGTCCGCCGCAGGGCGAGCAGCCCGCGCCGCCGACCCAGCCCGCGCCGCCCGCCGGCGGCGGAGCGGCGGAGCCGGTACGCGACGCGCCTATCCTCGACAGCGACAAGGAGACTGGCGACACCGCGCCCGGCGATGCCGCACAGCAGACTCCGGCCGAACCGGCCGCGCCGCCGCCGGCGAGCGACGCCGAGGCCCAGCAGCTCGAGGAGCCGGTTCAGGTCGAATCGCTGCGCCGGGAGGAAGGCCGGCGCATCGAGCGCCGCGAGGAGCGGCGTGAACGGCGCGACGGCGCCGACGTCCTGCGCGAGATCGGCGACCGGCTGGTCATCCAGCTCGGCAACAACGCAGTGGTCCAGAGCGACGACCGCCGCCGCCTCGAGCACGACGCCTCGGAGGTCTATTACGAGGAGTTGCCGCGCGGCCGCACCCGCGAGACCATCGTGCGCCCGAACGGCGTCCAGGTCGTGACGGTCTACGACCGCTACGGCGACGTCATGCGCCGCTCGCGCATCATGCCGGACGGCCGCGAGCACGTCCTCGTCTATGCCGGCGACGGACGCGACCGCGAGGAGCGCCGCCAGTGGCGCGATCCGGGCCTCGACCTGCCGCCGCTCCGGCTCGGCATCCCGGCCGACGAGTACATCCTCGACGCCGGCCGGGTGGACGATGTCGACGCGTATTACGACTTCCTCGAGCAGCCGCCGGTGGACCGCGTGCGCCGGCTCTACTCGGTGGACGAGGTGCGCTATTCGGCGCGCGTGCGCGACAGCGTGCGCCGCATCGACCTCGACACCATCACCTTCGATTTCGGCTCGGCTGCAATCGCCGAGGACGCGATCCCGCGGCTGAGCGCGCTCGCCGACGCCATGGGACGCATGCTCGACGACAACCCGGCCGAGACCTTCCTGATCGAGGGCCACACCGACGCCGTCGGCTCCGACCTCGCCAACCTGGCGCTGTCGGACCGCCGCGCCGAGGCGATCGCGGCCGCGCTGACCGATGTCTTCGGCCTCCCGCCGGAGAACCTCGTCACGCAGGGCTATGGCGAACGCTACCTCAAGGTGAGCACGCAGGAACCGGAGCGCGAGAACCGCCGCGTCGCCGTGCGCCGCATCACCCCGCTGGTCGCGCCCGTGGCGTCCGGCCAGTAGCGGACCGCCTGCGCTAAGACGGAAAAAGGCCCAGCGGCTCGCCCGCCGGGCCTTTTTCATGCGAAGTGTCGGGACGGTCGGCCTAAAGCGAGTCGCGTCTTGTACGCATCATCTGCACCGCTGGCGCTGCCCCTCATCCGGCTGCCGCCACCTTCTCCCCGTGAACGGGGAGAAGAGAGCTGCCGTCCTCGCTTTCGCCAATCACAAGCGTGGCAAAGAGGATGTGACGGTGCGGCCGGCATCCCTTCTCCCCGTTCACGGGGAGAAGGTGCCCGAAGGGCGGATGAGGGGCAGCGCAGGCAGCGAAGATCGCGCTCCTCCGGAGCGGACAAGACGCGGCAGGCTTTAGCCGAACGCGCGCGCCAGCTCGGTGTCGGTGCGCTCGAACACCGCGTCCGGGACGAAGAAGTCGGCCACCAGCGGCCCGCTCGCGCCCGGCGCATAGGCCGAGAAGTCGCTGACGCCCTCGGCCCGCAGCACCTCCTCGTCGATGAAGAAGTTGCCCGTCGTCTCGCGCGACGGCTTCGTCAGGATGGCGTGGGCGGCGTCGGCCATGATGGCGGGCGAGCGGCTCATCGCCGCCACCGTCTCGCCGCCGAGCAGGTTGCGCACCGCCGCCGTGTCGATGGCCGTCAGCGGCCACAGCGAGTTAACGGCGATGCCGTCCTTGGCGAACTCGGCGCTCATGCCGAGCGTGCACATCGACATGCCGTATTTGGCCATGGTGTAGGCGACATGCCCCTTGAACCATTTCGCGCTCATGTCGAGCGGCGGCGCGAGGTTGAGGATATGCGGGTTCTGCGCCTTCTTCAGGTGCGGGATGCAGGTCTTCGAAACGAGGAAGGTGCCGCGCGTGTTGATCTGGTGCATGAGGTCGTAGCGCTTCATGTCCGTCGACGGCGTGTCCGTCAGGCTGATGGCGCTGGCGTTGTTGATGCAGACGTCGATGCCGCCGAAGGTCTCGACTGTCCGCGCCACCGCGTCGAGGACCTGCGCCTCCTCGCGGATGTCGCACAGGATCGGCAGCGCCCTGCCGCCGGCCGCCTCGATCTCCTGCGCCGCCGTGTGGATCGTGCCCGGCAGCTTCGGGTGCGGCTCGGCGGTCTTGGCGGCAATGGCGACATTCGCCCCGTCCCGCGCCGCGCGCAGCGCGATCGCCAGCCCGATGCCGCGCGACCCGCCCGAAATGAACAGCGTCTTTCCCTTCAGCGACATGGCCTTCCTCCCTCTCCCGCCCTTTATCCGAAGATGCGCTCGCCCTGCTCGTCGATGAGTTGGCGGGCTTTGCGCAGCGTGATGTCGACCGCGTCGTCCTTCGAGGCGAAGCGGTCGGCGCGGATGAAGCGATGCTCCTTCGTCTCGCCGCCGACCTCCTTGGCGATGATGCCACAGGTCTGGTACTGGCCGCCTTCGACGAACGGGGCGGGACGGATGACGAAGCCCTTGTACTCGACCGGGTCGAGCGGCGGTTCTTCCTTCGCCGCGCCGCCGCCGAACAGTTTCTTCCAGAACGACATGGCCTCGTCTCCTTGCTTTGTCTGCCTTCACCCCGGACTAGCCCAGCCAGACGCGGCTGGCTAGGCGGCAGCAGCCGCCGTCCGCGCCCGTTTGACCGCCGGGCGCTCCGCCATGCGGTTGAAATGATCGTGAACGCGCGGGAATCGGGCGATGTCGACGCCATCGCCCTCGAGCCAGCCGGCGATGGTGAAGAGATAGGAATCGGCGATCGAATAGGCCTCGCCCATCACCCACGGTCCGCGCAGCATCTCCTTCTCGATCAGGTCGAAGCAGGCGGTCATGTTCTCCGGCACCTTCTTCTGCATGGCGACGTGGGCGTCCGCGTCGTCGGCCCAGCGGCTGCCGCGCACGCGATGGGCATGGGCGACATGGACGGTCGAGCACAGATAGCTGTTGAAGGCCTGCAGCTCGGCGAATGCGAACGGGTCGTCGAGCGGCGCAAGCTTCGCCGCCGGAAAGCTCTGGGCGATGAAGGCGAGGATCGCCGGGGTTTCCGTCAGCACGCCGCGCGACGTGACAAGCGCCGGCACCCTGCCCTTGGGGTTGACCGCGAGATAGGCGGGCGCGCGCTGCTCGCCGGACGTGAAATCGACGCGCCGCGCCTCATAGGGCGCCTGCGCCTCCTCGAGGGCGATGTGCGAGGCGAGCGAGCAGGTGTTGGGCGCGTAGAAGAAGGTAAACATGGGGGCAGCCTGTCCGGGTTTGCGTTTCCCGACAGGCTGGACCGGCGCGGGGCCATTTGCAACGCCGGAATGAAGGATTTCAGCCCGGCAGGGTGTCGGCCCCGGGCCCGAGCGGGCGCTGCATCAGCACCACGTCGACCCAGCGGCCGAACTTGAAGCCGACGGAGGCGAAGGTGCCGACCGGCCGGAAGCCGAGCGCCCGGTGCAGCCCGACCGAGCCGTCATTGCCGCTGTCGCCGATCACCGCCAGCATCTGCCGCCACGGCCCCGCCTCGCAGCGGGCGATCAGTTCGACGAGCAGCGCGCGGCCGACGCCGCGCCGGGGAAAGCCGGGCGCGACATAGACCGAATCCTCGACCGCGTAGCGATAGGCCGCGCGTGGCCGGAACGGTCCGGCATAGGCGTAACCGGCGATGCGCCCGTCGATCTCGGCGACCAGCCAGGGCAGCCCCTTGCCCAGCACGGCCGCCCGGCGCGCCTTCATGTCACCCAGCGAAGGCGGCTCCTCCTCGAACGAGCCGAGCCCGTGAAGGACGTGGTGCGCGTAGATCGCCTGCACCGCCTCCATGTCGTCGTCGCGCGCATCGCGAAGGATGACCGCTCCGGAAAACGGGGCGGTCGGCTCTGCCTGTGCTGTCATAGGGATTCCTCGACGGGATGCGGAAGCGGCCGGTGCGGCCTCCGGCATCGGTAGAAAATCGGCAAGGCCGGGATCATAGCACGATTTCGCCTTGCGGCAGGGTCAATCGTCCCGCGCCGCGAAGGCGGGATGGAAGGCGACGATCCCGGACGGCGTGTCCGCTCCCAGCGCCAGGACCTGAAAATACTCGGCCGGCAGGTCTGGGTAGCGGAGCAAGGACGACGCGCGGAAGCCGAAGCGCCGGTAATAGGCCGGGTCGCCGACGAGGACGCAGCCCTTCGCGTCCGCATCGCCAAACCGCGCCAGCCCGGCGCGCATCAGCGCCGTGCCGACGCCGCTTCGCTGCCTGTCCGGCCGGACCGAGAGCGGCCCGACGCCGAACCAGCCCGGCGCGGGCGCGCCGTCGACGGCGACCGGCGAGAAGGCGACATGGCCGACGATCTCGCCCTCCTCGACCGCGACGAGGGAGACGGCGAGCGCGCCGGCTGCGCGCAGGGCATCGACGATCGCCGCTTCCGTCTGCTCGCTGTAAGACACCCCCGCGAAGGCGGCGAGCGTGACGGCGCGGATCGCGCCGGCATCGCCTTCGCATTCGTCGCGGATAAGCAATTCGGGCATGTTTGGTGTTCCTTCATGGAAAAACCCGGCCTTGCGCCGGGTTTTTCATGTCTTGGTCTAGCTGTCGAGGAAGCTGCGCAGCTTACGGCTGCGGCTCGGGTGCTTCAGCTTGCGCAGCGCCTTGGCCTCGATCTGGCGGATGCGCTCGCGCGTCACCGAGAATTGCTGGCCGACTTCCTCCAGCGTGTGGTCGGTGTTCATGCCGATACCGAAGCGCATCCTGAGCACGCGCTCCTCGCGCGGGGTGAGCGAGGCGAGGACGCGCGTCGTCGTCTCGCGCAAATTCGCCTGGATCGCCGCGTCGATCGGCAGGATCGCGCCCTTGTCCTCGATGAAATCGCCGAGGTGGCTGTCCTCCTCGTCGCCCACCGGGGTTTCGAGCGAGATCGGCTCCTTGGCGATCTTCAGCACCTTGCGCACCTTCTCGAGCGGCATGGCGAGCTTTTCCGCGAGTTCCTCCGGCGTCGGCTCGCGGCCGATCTCGTGCAGCATCTGGCGCGAGGTGCGGACGATCTTGTTGATCGTCTCGATCATGTGGACCGGGATGCGGATGGTTCTTGCCTGATCGGCAATACTGCGGGTGATCGCCTGCCTGATCCACCACGTCGCATAGGTCGAGAACTTGTAGCCCCGGCGGTATTCGAACTTGTCGACCGCCTTCATCAGGCCGATATTGCCTTCCTGGATCAGGTCGAGGAACTGAAGGCCGCGGTTCGTGTACTTCTTGGCGATGGAGATGACGAGCCTGAGGTTCGCCTCCACCATCTCCTTCTTGGCGATGGCCGCCTCGCGCTCGCCCTTCTGCACCTGGTTGACGATCTTGCGGAATTCGGCGATCGAGATCGCCGTCTCGGTGGCGAGGTTCTGGATCTCGCCGCGGATCTCGCGGATCGTCTCCTTCTCGTTCTGGTAGAACTCCTTCCAGCCGCGGCTCGACAGGTTGGCGATGGCCCGCGTCCAGTTGGGGTCGAGCTCGGTGCCCTGATATTCCCTCAGGAACTCCTCGCGGCGCACGCCGTAGCTCTCGGCGAGGCGCAGCAGCTTGCCCTCGTTCTGCACCAGGCGCTTGTTGATGTCGTAGAGCTGCTCGACCAGCGCCTCGATGCGCGCCTGGTTGAGCGACAGCGACTTCACCGCCGCGACCAGCTCTTCCTTGAGCTTCTTGTAGGCGCGCTCCTGGCTGGTGGAGAGCGAGCCGGTGGCGGCGAGCCGCGCCTCGACCTGCTGGTCCTGCAGCTTGCGCAGCTTCTTGTAAGTCGAGGCGATGACGTCGAGCGTCTCCATCACCTGCGGGCGCAGCTCGGCCTCCATGGCGGCGAGCGAGAGGTTGACCTCGTCTTCCTCCTCGTCCTCCTCCTCGGCGCGGGTCTCGCCGCCGACATTGGTGATGTCGTCGTCGTCGCGCGAGCGGCGGCCGCCGCGCGCTTCCTCGGCCTTGGGCTTGGCGTCCTCGTCGGGCCGCTCGACCACGGGGGCCTGCTTGGCCTCGGGGCCGGCATAGGTGGCTTCGAGGTCGATGATCTCGCGCAGGAGAATCTTGGCCTCGTTCAGTTCGTCGCGCCAGATGATGATGGCCTGGAAGGTGAGCGGGCTCTCGCACAGGCCCGCGATCATGGTCTCGCGGCCGGCCTCGATGCGCTTGGCGATGGCGATCTCGCCCTCGCGCGACAGAAGCTCGACCGAGCCCATCTCGCGCAGATACATGCGCACGGGATCGTCGGTGCGGTCCGTCGGCTCCTTCTTGGTGACGGTCGCGGCGACCGCCGTCCCGGTGCTCTCGGTCAGGTCGCCCGGCTCGTCGTCGCTGTCGCCGGAATCGGCTTCCGCCTCCTCGCCCGCCTCGTCGTCCTCGACGACGTTGATGCCCATGTCGGACAGCATCGCCATCGTGTCCTCGATCTGCTCGGAGGTCACTTCCTCGGAAGGCAGCACGGCGTTCAGCTCGTCCATGGTGACGTAGCCGCGCTTCTTCGCCAGCTTGATCATCTTCTTGACGGCGTCGTCGGAAAGGTCGAGAAGAGGCCCGTCGGTCGTGCCTTCGCGTTCGGTTTCGACCTCTTCCTTCTCTTTTGTCGCCATGTCGTCGTGTCTCCAAGCGGCTGAAGCTTCATCGAGCGGGTGAAAGCTATGCGATGCGTGACCGGAATCGTTCGCGCCCTGCCCGCGATAGCCGCTTCTGCCTTAATTCCCGATTAACCCTGACACCTTGGATATAGGACGCGATCTGCGTCCCGTCCAACCGAAGGCTGCGAATTCGTTGCGCCGGCTGTTCAGCCCCTTCGCCGGCCACGCTGGTTGTGATTCCGCCAATCTGGCAAAAGGTCAAGCCGCTCAAAGCTGATTCGGCCATAAAAAGCGAATCAATTGCGCGAAAGCCGTTGCCGGCCGGCAAGCCCGTTTTCCAACGCGTCTATGTAGGGCGCCAGCGCCCGTCTTCAAGAGCCGCTCCCCGCCGCGCGGGCGAAGGCGGCCCTCACCCCCTGCCCGACGACACGCCGAAGCCGTCGACCAGCGCCTCCAGCCGCTCCAGGCTGGCGATGTCGATGTTGATCTGGGCGATGGCCTGCAAAAGCATGGTCACGTCCTCGGCCTCGCGCTCGACCGCCTCGGCCAGCTCGCTCTGCAGGCTGCGGCGCTGGCGCTGGAGCTCGCTGGCGCGGGCATGGAGCGCGACGGTCTGCGAGAACGCCTCGCGCGCGTCCTCGTCCGCCGCCTCGCCGAGGACGGGCCACAGGCCGAGCCCGAGGCAATGGCGCATCGCCCGCTCCCAGACCTCGCCATGGCCGCGGGCAGTGAGCGCCTCGATCAGCGCCCCGCGCTCGTGGGCGACACCGTGGGCGACGGCGTCGAGCAGCGCGCCGTGCAGCCGCTTCAGCTCGGGATGGGCCGGATTCATCTCCTCGAAGGCGTCGAAATAGTCGTCGAGCAGCGCCGGATGGTTGACCATGGCGACCAGCATCGCCGTCTCGCGCAGCGGCAGCGGCCCGCCGCCGCTCCTGACCATGGCCGAGCGGGCGAGGCTTTCGGTGACGGCGAGCCGCCCTGCCGCCTGCCGGCCGCCGGGGCCGCCGCGGCCGTTGCCCGGCCCGCCGACGTTCGGCCCGCGCTCCCTGCGCCCGCCGCCGGCGGAGCCGAAGAACGCCTGCACCCGCTCGCGCATGTCCTGTTGATAGTGGCGGCGCACGCTCTCGTCGCGGATGCGGCCCGTCAGCTCGCGCAGCGTCCGCTCCAACTCGGCGCGCCGCTCGGGCGTGTCGAAGACGCCGCCGGAGGTCTCGCGCAGCCAGATCAGCTCGGCCAGCGGCCGCGCCTGCGACAGCACTGCGCGGAAGGCGTCCGGCCCGCCGGCGCGCACGAGGTCGTCGGGGTCCTGCCCCTCGGGCAACAGGGCGAAGCGCAGCGTCCGCCCCGGCCCGACGAGCGGCAGCGCAAGGTCGGCCGCCCGCCATGCCGCCTTCAGCCCCGCCTGGTCGCCGTCGAAGCACAGCACCGGCTCGCCGGCCATGCGCCACAGCAGTTCCAGTTGGTTCTCGGTCAGCGCCGTGCCGAGCGGGGCGACGACGTTGTCGAAGCCGGCCTGCGCCAGCGCGATCACGTCCATGTAGCCCTCGACGGCGATCACCGTGCCGTCGGCTCCCCCCCCTTGGCCCTTCGCCTTGCGGGCGCGGGCGAGATTGTAGAGCACGTTGCCCTTATGGAAGAGCTCGGTGTCGTTGGAGTTCAAGTATTTCGCCAGCGCGTCCTTGCCCATCGCCCGACCGCCGAAGGCGATCACCCGGCCGCGCGAATCCTCGATCGGGAATATGATCCGGTCGCGGAACCGGTCGTAGGAGACGGGAATGTCGGGGCCGTGGACCACCAGCCCGCAGGCCTCGATCTGGTCCTTGCCGACGCCCTTGGAGGCGAGGAACTCCTTCAGGATATTGCGCCCGTCCGGCGCGTAGCCGAGGCGGAACGCCTGCTGCGTCGGCGAGGACAGCCCGCGCTCGCGCAGGTAAGCGCGCGCCTTCGCCCCGTCCGCCGCCTGCAGCCGCTCCTGGAAGAAGCGCGTCGCCAGCTCCATCACGTCGGTCAGGCTGGCGCGCTGCTTCTCGCGCCGCTCGGCCGCCTCGTCGCGCGCCGGCATGGCGACCCCCGCCATCTCGGCCACGCGCTCGACCGCCTCGGGAAAGCTCAACCCGTCGAGCTCTGTCAGGAACTTGAAATGGTCGCCCGAGACCCCGCAGCCGAAGCAGTGATAGCGGCCCTTCCTGTCCTCGCAGTGGAAGGACGGCGTCTTCTCGCCATGGAACGGGCAGCAGCCCCAGAAATCGCCGCGCTGGGCGTTGGTCTTCTTCCTGTCCCACGCCACGCGCGTGCCGATGATCGCGGAAATCGGCACCCGGTCGCGGATCTCGTCAAGGAAGGAAGGGGAAAAGCGCATCGCCCGGTTTCGTCCCCGCTTTCATCCAGGGCCTTTCGTTGAGGCTCCTATATAGGAGCCCGCCCGCCCGCGCGCGACCGCAATCTATCTGCATGCCCGCAATTCACAGCCGGCGGAACCGGCAAGCCCGCCCGCCGTTGGGGAAAGGACCGCCGCCGCCGTTTGACCGCCACGATTATCCGGCTAATCTGTCCGAGTAGAAAACCGCCCTTTTTTCCGTGACTTGCGGACCGATTCGTCGACCATGAACCTCACTTCCCAGTCTTCCCGCCGCGCGCGGGTCCCGGTTCGCAGGCCATGACCGGCTCGCTCGTCCTGCTGCACCTTGCCGGGGCGGTGGCGCTGCTGCTGTGGGCCACCCACATGGTGCGCACCAGCGTCGAGGACGCGTGGGGCGACACGCTGCGGATGCGGCTGCGCCACACGCTGAAGAACCCGGTGCTGGCGGTTGCCGCCGGCGGCGCGCTCGCTGTCGCCTTCCAGAGCGCGACGGCCGTGTCGCTGCTCGTCGCCTCCTTCGCCGGCTCGGGCATCGTCTCGGGCACCGCGGGGCTGCTCGCCGTGCTCGGGGCCGATCTCGGCTCGGCCTTCGTCGTCAAGCTCCTGAGCCACGACCTGTCGGCGCTGGTCCCGGTCGCGGTCCTGACCGGCACGGTGATCTTCCTGTCGGCGGAGCGCGGCGCGTGGCGCAATTTCGGCTCGATCCTCGTCGGCATCGGCCTGATGATCCTGTCGCTGCGGCTGATCGGCGAGGCCTCGGAACCCTTGCGCGAAAGCCGCATCCTGCCGGTGATCATCAACTACCTGTCGGGCGACCCGATCACCGCCTTCCTCATCGCCGCCGTCACCACCTGGCTGTTCCATTCCTCCGTCGCCTTCATCCTGCTGATCGCCGCGCTGGCGGCGCGCGGCCTCGTGCCGGCAGAGCTCGGCGTCGTCATGGTGCTGGGCGCCAATCTCGGCGGCGGCCTCGTCGCGGCCGGCCTTGCGCGCGCCATGCCGCCGGCCAGCCGCGCCGTTCCCTTCGGCAACCTCGCCTTGCGCGGCGCGGGCGCGGTGCTGGCGCTCATCGGCCTGATCGTGGTCTCCCCGCCGCTCGACGCGCTGGGGCAGACCGCGGCGCTTCAGGTGGTCCACGCCCACATCGTCTTCAACGCCGCGCTCGTCGTCCTCGGCCTGCCGCTCGCCGGCGTCGTGAGCCGCGCCATTGAAAAACTCTTCGCCTCGGCGGGCGGGAAGCCGCGCCCGGCGCTGGAGGACAGGGAGGCGAGCGCGCTCGATCCCGACGCGCTCGGCAGCCCCTCGCGGGCGCTCGCCAATGTCAGCCGCGCCGTGGTCGGCATGTGCGAGACCGTCGAGGTGATGCTGAAGACGATCATGGAGCTCTACGAGGACGCGGACCCGGCGCGGATGGAGGCGCTCGCCGCGCTCGACGACCGGGTCGACCGCAAGCACGCGGCGATCAAGCTCTACCTCGCCAAGATCAGCACCAAGGGCATGAGCGACGACGAGGCGCGCCGCACGCAGGAGCTGCTGGACGGCTGCGTCAAGCTGGAGCAGGTCGGCGACATCGTCGTGCGCAACATGCTCGTCCATGTCCGCAAGAAGCTCGACCGGCACCTCACCTTCACGCCCGAGGGCTGGCGCGAATTGTCGGACCTCCACGCCATGGTGCTGGCCAATGCACGCCTCGCCTTCAACGTGCTGATCTCGCGCGACCCGGAGACCGCGTTCCAGCTCGTGCAGGAGAAGGACCGGCTGCGCGAGCTCGAGCGCCAGACCAGCCAGCGCCATTTCGAGCGCCTGCGCGAGGGCACGGCCAAGAGCATCGAGACGAGCGCGGTCCACCTCGACACGATCCGCGACCTGAAGCAGATCAACTCGCTCCTCGCCTCGATCGCCTATCCGGTGCTGGAAGAGCACGGCCTGATCGCCCGCACCCGCCTGCGCGCTGCCGAATAGGCGAAACCCAAGCGACACGGCAGTGGTGCGGCCCATAAGCGAAAAACAACAGCCGCAGGCTGCAAGCCCGACGGGCGTCGGGCCCTATGGCCCGCCCCCGCGGAGGGCCAGCCGCCGCAGGCGGCGGTGCGGCCCGTGAGCGAAAGAAACTACCCCAGCAGTTCCTTGACCAGCGCGCTGGCCTTGCCGAAGTCGAGGCGGCCGGGATAGCGCTCCTTCAGCACCGCCATGACGCGGCCCATGTCGCGCAGCCCCTGCGCGCCGGTCTCGGCGATCGCGCCTTGCGCGGCGGCGCGCACCTCGTCGGCGCCCATCTGCGCCGGCAGGAAGTCCTTGACGATGGCGATCTCGGCCCGTTCCTGCGCCGCGAGCTCGGGCCTTGCGCCATCCTCGAACGCCTTGGCCGATTCCTCGCGCTGCTTGACCATCTTGGTCAGGATCTGGAGGATCTCGTCGTCGTTGACCGGGTCCTTGCCCGCGCCCCGATTGGCGATGTCGCGGTCCTGGATCGCGGCGTTGACGAGCCGGAGCGTGCCGGTCCGCAGCTTGTCCTTGTTCTTCAGCGCTGTCTTCAGCGCCTCGGCAATGGTCTCGCGCATCATCTGGGCTTCTCCTTGCTTGACGGCGCACGGCAATCGTTGACCGCGGCCGCGCCTTCTTCTATGCACCGGACGATACTATATCCAGCATCTTGAGGCCGCTCATGGCCCCGCCCGTGTCACCGCCGCGCGATATGTCCTGCCGGCGGCGCGAAAGCAAGCGCGGACGGTTCGAAAACGGAGAGCCGCAATGGCCGATACGACGGACGCCGCCACCTCGCCCTGGACCGAGACGAAGCCGACCGCGCTTCTCGTCCTCGCCGACGGCACGGTGATCGAGGGCAAGGGGCTGGGCGCGACGGGCAGCGTCGCCGCCGAGGTCTGCTTCAACACCGCGCTGACCGGCTACCAGGAAATCCTGACCGACCCGTCCTATGCCGGGCAGATCGTCACCTTCACCTTCCCGCATATCGGCAATATCGGCACCAATGCCGAGGACGCCGAGGACCTGAACCCGGCCGCGCGCGCCGGCGCGGTCGGCGCGATCTTCAAGGCCGACGTCACCGCCCCGTCCAACTGGCGCTCCGCCGGCCACCTCACCGAGTGGCTGAAGAAGCGCGGCATCATCGCCATGACCGGCATCGACACCCGGGCGCTTACCGCGCTGATCCGCGACAAGGGCGCGCCCAACGCGGTGATCGCCCATTCGCCGGACGGCATCTTCGACGTCGAGGCGCTGAAGGAGAAGGCGCGCGCCTGGCACGGCCTCGTCGATCTCGACCTCGCCAAGGACGTCACCTCCGGCCAGTCCAGCGCCTGGGACGAGACGCCGTGGGTGTGGAACGAGGGCTTCGGCAACCAGGGCGAGACGTGGATGCATGTCGTGGCGGTCGATTTCGGCGTCAAGCGCAACATCCTACGCCTGCTCGCCGGCCTCGGGGCCAAGGTGACGGTGGTGCCGGCGAAAAGCTCGGCCGAGGACATCCTCGCGCTGAAGCCTGACGGCATCTTCCTCTCCAACGGCCCGGGCGACCCGGCCGCGACCGGCGAATACGCCGTGCCTGCGCTGAAGACGCTGCTTCAGACCGGCATCCCGATCTTCGGCATCTGCCTCGGCCACCAGATTCTTGCTCTGGCCCTCGGCGGCCAGACGGTGAAGATGCATCAGGGCCACCACGGCGCGAACCACCCGGTGAAGGACCACACCACCGGCAAGGTGGAGATCGTGTCGATGAACCACGGCTTCGCGGTCGACAGGAGCTCCCTGCCCCAAGGCGTTGAAGAGACTCACGTCTCGCTGTTCGACGGCTCGAATTGCGGCATCGCGCTCGCCGGCAAGCCGGTGTTCTCGGTCCAGTACCACCCCGAAGCCTCGCCCGGCCCGCAGGATTCGCACTACCTGTTCCGCCGCTTCGCCGACGCCATCCGCGCCCGCAAGGACGAGATTGTCCCGGCCTGAGCCGACCCGCGACCGCCGGCGCCGCCCCTCATCCGCCCTTCGGGCCCCTTCTCCCCGTGAACGGGGAGAAGGGGAAGCGGCAGTGAGCGGAACCTACGGCCGAAGGCCGCGAGCCCGACCGGGCGTCGCGCCGCGTGGCGCGCCCCCGCGGAGGGCCAGCCGCCGAAGGCGGCGGTGCGGCCCGTGAGCGCTAAACAGGATTACTAAACGTATCGCAGTCCGAGAGCCGGCCGTTGCGCAGGCCGTTGGTGAACCATGTGGCACGCTGCTCTGAGGTGCCATGGTTGAAGCTGTCGGGCACGACATAGCCCTGCGTGCGCTTCTGGAGCGTGTCGTCGCCGATCTGGTGCGCCGCGTTCAGCGCCTCCTCGATGTCGCCTTCCTCGAGCAGCCCCTTCTGCGCGGTATAATGCGCCCAGATGCCAGCGAAGCAGTCGGCCTGAAGCTCGACGCGGATCGACATCTGGTTGGCCTCGACCTGGCTCATGCTCTGGCGCATCTGGTTGAAGCGCGGCAGGACGCCGATCAGGTTCTGGACATGGTGGCCGACCTCGTGGGCCACGACATAGGCCTGCGCGAAATCGCCCGAGGCGCCGAAACGCTGCGACAGCTCGCGGAAGAAGGTCAGGTCGATATAGAGCTTGGAATCGCCGGGGCAATAGAACGGCCCCGAGGCCGACGAGGCGAAGCCGCAGGCCGAGCGCACCTGATCGGAGAACAGCACCAGCGCCGGCTCGCGATAGGTCTGGCCTTCCGCCTGGAAGATGCCGTTCCACACGTCTTCCGTTTCAGCGAGGACGACGGAGACGAACTGCGCCTCCTCGTCGCCCGGCCGACTTCCCGCGCCGTTCTCGGTGACTTGCGGGTTGGACGAACCGCCTTCCAGCATCTGCAAGGGATCGATGCCGCAGGCGCGCAGCGCGAAGAAGATGACGACGAGAATGATGATGCCCGACAGCCCGCCGCCGCCGGCGCCGCGGCCGATGGGAAGCGGGATACCGCGGCCCGCGCGGCCCATACCGCCGGGCATACCGCCCTGTCCGCGGCGATCCTCGACATTGCTGCTCTGGCGGCGGCCTCTCCAACGCATTTCTTCACATCCTCGTTCTCGATGCGACGCCGCGACGGGCGGTCTGCTTCTGCGCCAAACTAGCCGAGCCCCGGCACCGGGTCACGGTTATTCTTGCACGCGCGCGCGGTCAATCGTCGTTAATGGCGCGTTAAGCGGCAAGGCCTAGCGTCGATGAACGCCTGCCAATCCCGACGGGTTCCTTCATGCAAGTCCCCGCGCACGGCCTGACGCCGCTCATCGAACTGGCCAGCCACAAGAGCCTCGACCTGTTCTTCCGGGTCGGGCAGGGCTATGTCGCGCGCGCGGCGAACGACACCGGCTTTCGGCAGGTCGGCCATGGCTTCGGTGCGAGCCCGTTCGGCATCCAGTCGCGGGCGGAGGCGCGCATCGTCTCGACGCTCGGCCCGCTGCCGCATGACGGGAGGCTCTACGCCTGGCCCTCGGGCGGCGGGACGCAGAAGCGGCGCTGATCCCGCGCGGTCAGGCGAACGCCTTCAGCCGCCGCGTCGTCTCGGGATCGAGGAAGCCGGCGACCGTGGCGTCCGTCTCCAGCGCCAGCGCCCGGTGGATGTCGCTCGCGGCCGTGGCATTGAGCGTGCGCTTCATCGCCCGCACCGAAAGCGCCGGCAGCGCGGCGAGCCGGCGCGCCAGCGCCAGCGCCTCGTCCTGCAACGCCGCGTCGGGCACCACGCGCCAGGCGACGCCGAGCCGCAGCAGCTCCGCCGCGTCGTAGCGCTCGCCGAGGAACAGCATCTCGCGCGCCTTCAGCAGCCCGACCATCGCCGGCAGCAGCGACGTCACCGCGCCGGTGACGAAGATGTTGAGCGAGACCTCGGGAAAGAAGCCTTTCGCGCTTTCGGCCCAGATCGGGAAATCGCAGTTGACCGCCCATTCGAAGCCGCCGCCCACCGCCCAGCCGTTGATCGCGCCGACCACCGGCTTGGGGCCGAGCGAGATCGCGCGGGTGGCGCGCTGGATCGCCTCGACCAGGTCGCGCGCCTCCTCCTCGCTTTCAGGGTGGGCGTGCTCGTGCCGGTCGTCGCCGGCGCAGAACGCCCTGCCCTCGCCGGTGAAGACGATGGCGCGCGTCGCCGGATCGGCGTTGGCCTCGTCGAAGGCGCGGGCGACGTCGTCGAGCAGCGCCCGGTTCATCGCGTTGAGCTGCCCGGGCCGGTTGAGGACGATGCGGCGCACGCCGCCGTCCTCAGGCACGCTCCTGACGGTCGCATAGGTGAAATCGCTCATGGCTCGCTCCTGATCACGCGCTTCGTCTTGCCCTCGGTGACGGGAAAGCTGCCGGGCGGCAGCACCGTCACCTCGGCCGACGCGCCGAGTTTCTCCTTCATCGCCGCCGCCACCCGCGCGGCAAGGCCGGGCGAGTCGGGCGAGCCCTTCGCCCGCTCGACATGGAGCGGCAGCCGGTCATGGGGCGGCGGCGCGTCGAGGACGATGCGGTAGTCGCCGGAAAGCTCGCCGATCTCGCTCAGCACGGCCGACACCATGGTCGGGAAGAGGTTCAGGCCCCGCACCACCACCATGTCGTCGCTGCGCCCGACGACGCGGAAGCGGAAGCCGGTGCGGCCGCAGCGGCACGGCTCCGTCTCGTCGACAGCGACGATGTCGCCGGTGCGGAAGCGCACCAGCGGCTGGCAGTCGCGCACCAGATGCGTCAGCACCAGCTCGCCCTTCGCGCCCTTTTCCAGCGGCAGCGGCCGGGTCGTGTCGGGGTCGACCAGCTCCGGCCACAGCACGTCGGCGGCCATGAAGTGCAGCCGCGTGTCGTGCTCGCACTGGGCGGCGAAGTTGGAGAACACGTCGGAGACGCCGTAATTGGCGTTGCGCGGCTCCATGCCCCACGTTTCGCGGATGCGCGCCCGCAACGCCGCGTCGTCGAGCCCGGCCTCGCCGCCGAACAGGCCGAGCTTGAGGCCGAGATCGCGCGGCGCGAGGCCGGGGAATTTTTCGGCCAGCGTCCGCTCCAGCACCGCCGGATAGGACGGCGTGCAGGAGATGGCATTGATGCCGACCTCGCGGATGGTGCGGATCAGGAGCTCGGTGCCGCCGACGCCGAAGGGAACGACGAGCGCGCCCGTCGCCTCCAGCGTCATGTGGTCGGTGACGCCGCCCATCCACATCTGGTAGTTGAGGCAGTGGACGACGGTGTGCTGCGCCGTCAGCCCCGCCGCCGCATGGCCGCGCCCGCCCACCGCCTCGGTGATGCGGCAGTCGCGCGCCGAGAGCGCGAGGTTCATCGCCTGGCCCGTGGTGCCCGAGGTGCGGTGCAGCCGGCTGGCCATGGCGCGCGGCGCGGCGAGATAATCGCCGAAGGGCGGGTGCGCCGCCTGCGACAGGCGAAGCTGCGCCTTGTCGGAAAGCGGCAGCTCGGCGAGGCGCGCAAGCTCCGGCGGCGGCGCGGCATGGCCCCACAGCGCCCGGTAGAAGGCGGAGTTTTCCGCGACATGCCGCGCCTGCGCGCGCCACGCCGCCGCCTGGCGGGGGCGCAGCGCGGCCGGCGTCATGAATTCGGCTCGTTCGACAAGGCCACCGACAGGCGTCATGGTTCCATTCCCCGTTCCCAGATCAGGCTGAGCGTGGCGACCACCGCCTCGCGATCCCTCGATATCTCCGCCAAGGTCCCGTCGCGGCCGAAAAGCAGCGCGATCAGGTACTGGTCGACCATGCCGCCGAGCGCGTAGGCGCGCCGCATCAGCTCCTCGCGCGGCGGCGCGGCGCGGCCCTCGCGGGCGAGCTGGCGCAGCCGCGCCTCGACCACGGTCTGCGCCCAGTCGCGGTTCAGCATCTGGAAGGCCTGCGCCGCCTCGGGAAAATCGTCCTGCCGCGAGACGAGGCAGCGCATCAGCCCGGCATTGTCCTCGAACAGGCCGAAATAGGCGGTGTTGGAGGCGCGGATTCGGTCGCGCCCGCCGATGCGCGCGGCCCCGCGCATCGAGGCCTGCATGAAGGCGACGAAGGCGGTCAGCGTCTGCGCCATCAGGTGGCGCACGTCGCGGAAATAGATGTAGAAGGTGCCGTGCGCGAGCCCGGCCCCGGCGCAGATCTCGGCGACCTTCAGCTCGGTCGCCGCGCGATCCTCGAGCAGCCGGCAGGCGGCGGCCTGTATCCGCGCCTGTGTCCGCTCCGCCTTCCTCCCCTTTGCTGCCTCTGCCAGCAGCCGATCGGTGAAGCGGAAGCCGGATGCCTCGTGCCGTGCTGCGGCCTGTGCCATCCTGCGGTTCCTCCCGTTTCGTCTTCGGGCCCGCCTCGCCAGCGCAGCCGAAGCTGCCGAAGCTGCCGAAGCTGCCGAAGCTGCCGAAGCTGCCGAAGCTGCCGAAGCTGCCGAAGCTGCCGAAGCTGCCGAAGCTGCCGAAGCTGCCGAAGCTGCCGAAGCTGCCGAAAACCGGCCCATGCCGTGCCCGGCCAGACAATACCTGTTTTATGAATATGATATCAATATCATTTTTAACTTGGCAACAAACCCGTCAGGATGGGCAAGGCGAGGAAGCGCGTGCTCATCCTCGAGGGGGAGCAAGCTGAGTCGGCCTTTCCTGCCCTCGCAGCGGGTGATGGGCGCGTTTCCCCCCGGCGATGTCCCCGGAATGCCGCGAGGCCCGTCGCATGCTCCGCATGAGATCGAGCTCGGTTTCCCTATGCAGTGAGATGCCGTCACGATAGCCGCATACGGCTATTGAAGCCGCCAAAGCGTGTCGCGCCTTGTGCATCACCGGCGCCCACGGCGCTGCCCCTCATCCGGCTGCCGCCACCTTCTCCCCGTAGACGGGGAGAAGAAAGCTGCCGTCCTTGCTTTCGCCAATTGCAAGCGTGGCAAAGAGGATGCGGCGGTGGGGCCGCCATTCCTTCTCCCCGTTTACGAGGGTGAGGAGCGATCCGCGCAGCGGACGAAAAGCCAACGATTTGGCTTTTCGAGCGACGGAGGGCCGGAGCCGTAGCGCAGGGCCGGCCCGAAGGGTGGATGAGGGGCAGCGCAGGCGCTCAAAGATCGCGCTTCTTCGAACATGAGGAAGCAGCCGAGCGTTCCCGCGTGAAGGTGCGGAAGCCCGCCCCTCCCCGCAAGAGCGACAGCATGGCTCCTCGACTTCATCCGAACTGCCGGCATCCCTCCTCGTACGGATAACGTCCTGCCGTGAGCGCCGCCCGGCGGATATCCGCTGACGAACGCCTAGTCGGCGCACGGCGGCACACCGCCGCCGCCGCTCACCCCCGCTCGTCCTCGCCCAGCCCGGCGACCACGCGCGCCAGCATGCCGAGAAACGCATCCCTTTCCTGCGGCGCGAGCGCGGACAGCGCACGCGCGTTGACCGCGACCGCCGCCGCATGGACCGCGTCGGCCTTTTCCGCCGCCTGCGGCGTCAGCGAGAACAGCATCGCCCGGCGGTCGCCGGGGTCGGGGCGGCGCTGCACCAGCCCGTCGCGCTCCATGCGCGACAGGGTCGCGGCCATGGTCGGCTGCTCGATGGAAGCGGCCTGCGCCAGCGCCTTCTGCGACATTTCCCGCCCGTCGCCCAGCGCGAACATCACCGGCATATGGGCGCTGGAAAGGCCGAGCGGCTTCAGCCGCCGGTCGATGGCGCGGGCGAACAGCCTTGCCGCCCAGTTGGTCATGTAGCCTGCCGATCTGTCGCGCCCGATCCATACCATATAGCTTGCTATCCAATTACATTGCATGCTATATAAGCCAAAAGTCGTACCCGACACAAGGAGCGAGCCGATGCCAGCCAGAAGCACAGGAAACCGCTACGGCGCGGTCCCCATCGCCATCCACTGGATCACCGCGCTCGCCCTCCTCGGGCTGCTCCTGTCCGGCTTCCGCGCCGCCGGCATGGTGGACGACGTGGCCAAGGCCGGCATCCTGCGTATCCACACCGCCGTCGGCGTCGCGGTGCTGGCGCTCACCCTCGCCCGCATCCTGTGGTGGGTCGCCGTCGACCGGAAGCCGCCCTACCCGACGAGCCTGCCGCGCTGGCAGAAAGCAGCCTCCTCCGCCGTCCATGGCCTGCTTTACCTCGCGATCCTGCTGATGGCGGGAAGTGGAATCGCCATGATGGCCTTGTCCGGTGCCGCCGACATCGTCTGGGGCGCCGGCGCCGGCCCCCTGCCCGATTTCACGCGCTATCCGCCGCGCGCCGGCCACGGCCTCGGCGCGATGCTGCTCATCGCGCTCACGCTCGCCCATGTCGGCGCCGCGCTCTACCACCAGTTCGTGCTGCGCGACCGGCTGCTCGCGCGCATGGGGCTGGGCCGCTCCTGAAGGCCGTTTACGAGCCCGAAAACCCCTGCCGCCGAAGGCTTTGCCGGCAGGGGTGGATTCACGCCGTTTCGGGGTTCCCTCCCCCCGCCGCTTCCCCTATAAGGCGCGCTTAGCCTGTCATCAGAATTGCTGTGCGACGAGCCGGCCGGGCCTTCCGCGCGCGTAAGCGCATAAGGGAGGGGTCCGTCCCGGCGCTTCGCGCAAGCCCGAGAAAAGCGGAACCTCCCATGCCCAAGCGCACCGACATCAAGTCGATCCTGATCATCGGGGCCGGCCCCATCGTCATCGGCCAGGCCTGCGAGTTCGACTATTCGGGGACGCAGGCGTGCAAGGCGCTGCGCGAGGAAGGCTACCGCGTCATCCTGGTCAACTCCAACCCGGCCACGATCATGACCGACCCGGAGCTGGCCGACGCAACCTATATCGAGCCGATCACCCCGGAAGTGGTGGCGAAGATCATCGCCAAGGAGCGGCCTGACGCGCTGCTGCCCACCATGGGCGGCCAGACGGCATTGAACACCGCTCTGTCGCTGCGCCGAATGGGCGTGCTCGAACGCTACAATGTCGAGATGATCGGCGCCAACGCCGAGGCCATCGACAAGGCCGAGGACCGCGCCCTGTTCCGCGAGGCGATGAAGAAGATCGGGCTGGAGACGCCTCGCTCGGTGCTGGCCAACGCCACGGAAGTCAAGGACGGCGACCGCAAGGCGCACGAGGCGCGCCGCGCCGAGCTGAAGGCCAGTTTTGGCAAGGACGGAGGCCCTGCCGACCTCGACGCCGCGCTCGACGTGCTGGAGACCGAATGGAACCTCGGCGAAGGCGACCGCAAGCAGCGCTACATGGCCCACGCCATGGGCGTCGCCGCGCAGGCGCTCGACCAGGTCGGCCTGCCGGCCATCATCCGCCCCTCCTTCACCCTCGGCGGCACCGGCGGCGGCATTGCCTACAACCGCGCCGAGTTCTTCGACATCGTCCAGGCCGGCCTCGACGCCTCGCCGACGACCGAGGTGCTGATCGAGGAATCGGTGCTCGGCTGGAAGGAATACGAGATGGAGGTGATCCGCGACCGCGCGGACAACTGCATCATCATCTGCTCGATCGAGAACGTCGACCCGATGGGCGTCCACACCGGCGATTCGATCACCGTGGCGCCGGCGCTGACCCTGACCGACCGCGAATACCAGATCATGCGCTCGGCCTCGATCGCGGTGCTGCGCGAGATCGGCGTCGAGACCGGCGGGTCCAACGTCCAGTTCGCCGTCAACCCGGCGGACGGCCGCCTCGTCGTCATCGAGATGAACCCGCGCGTCTCGCGCTCCTCGGCGCTGGCGTCGAAGGCGACCGGCTTCCCCATCGCCAAGGTCGCGGCCAAACTTGCCGTCGGCTACACGCTCGACGAGCTCGACAACGACATCACCGGCGGCGCGACGCCGGCCTCGTTCGAGCCGTCCATCGACTATGTCGTCACCAAGATCCCGCGTTTCGCCTTCGAGAAATTCCCCGGCGCCGAGCCGGTGCTGACCACGGCGATGAAGTCGGTCGGCGAGGTCATGGCCATCGGCCGCACCTTTGCCGAATCGCTGCAAAAGGCGCTGCGCGGGCTGGAGACCGGGCTCACCGGCCTCGACGAGATCGAGATTCCGGGACTTGGGCAAGGCGACGACCGCAACGCCATCCGTGCCGCGCTCGGCACGCCGACGCCGGACCGGCTGCGCATGGTGGCGCAGGCGATCCGCACCGGCACCTCGCTGGAAGACGTCCACGAGATGTGCCGCATCGACCCGTGGTTCCTCGACCAGATCGCCGACATCCTCGCCATGGAGGAGAAAATCCGCGCCCACGGCCTGCCGGCCGACGCGCAGAACCTGCGCATGCTGAAGGGCATGGGCTTCTCCGACGCGCGCCTCGCCTCGCTGGTGAAGAAGGACGCGGAAGAGATTCAGAAGATTCGCGAAAAGCTCGGCGTCCACCCGGTCTTCAAGCGCATCGACACCTGCGCCGCCGAGTTCGCCTCGCCCACCGCCTACATGTACTCGACCTACGAGACGCCGTTCGCAGGCGCGCCGGCCGACGAGGCCGAGGTCTCGGACCGTAAGAAGGTCGTCATCCTCGGCGGCGGGCCCAACCGCATCGGCCAGGGCATCGAGTTCGACTATTGCTGCTGCCACGCCGCCTTCGCGCTGGCCGATGCCGGCTATGAATCGATCATGATCAACTGCAACCCGGAGACGGTCTCGACCGACTACGACACCTCCGACCGGCTCTATTTCGAGCCGCTGACGCCGGAGGACGTGCTGGAGATCCTGCGCGCCGAACAGCAGAAGGGCACGCTGCACGGCGTCATCGTCCAGTTCGGCGGCCAGACGCCGCTGAAGCTCGCCGAGGCGCTGGAGCGCGCCGGCATCCCGATCCTCGGCACCTCGCCCGACATGATCGACCTCGCCGAAGACCGCGACCGCTTCCAGAAGCTGCTGGTCAAGCTCGGTTTGAAGCAGCCGCGCAACGGCATCGCCTGGTCGGTCGAGCAGGCGCGCACCGTCGCCGGCGAGCTCGGCTTCCCGCTGGTCGTGCGCCCGTCCTACGTGCTCGGCGGCCGCGCCATGCAGATCATCCACGACGAGGGCATGCTCCAGACCTACCTGCTCGACACCGTTCCCGGCCTCGTGCCCGAGGACATCAAGCAGAAATACCCCAACGACAAGACCGGCCAGATCAACACCCTGCTCGGCAAGAACCCGCTGCTGTTCGACACCTATCTGTCGGAAGCCATTGAGGTCGACGTCGACGCGCTGTGCGACGGCAAGGACGTCCATGTCGCCGGCATCATGGAGCACATCGAGGAGGCCGGCATCCATTCCGGCGATTCGGCCTGCTCGCTGCCGGTGCGCTCGCTCGACGCGCAGACCGTGGCCGAGCTGGAGCGGCAGACCGCGGCGCTCGCCCGCGCGCTCCATGTCGGCGGCCTGATGAACGTCCAATACGCCATCAAGGACGGCGAGATATTCGTGCTGGAGGTCAACCCGCGCGCCTCGCGCACCGTGCCCTTCGTCGCCAAGACCATCGGCCGGCCCGTGGCCAAGATCGCCGCCCGCGTCATGGCCGGCGAGAGCCTCGACGGCGCCTTCGGCCATTACGGCGACCGGCCGGACCTCAAGACGCTTCGCCACATCGCGGTCAAGGAGGCGGTGTTCCCCTTCGCCCGCTTCCCCGGCGTCGACACGCTGCTGGGCCCCGAGATGAAGTCGACCGGCGAGGTCATGGGCCTTGACGCCGACTTCGCGCTCGCCTTCGCCAAGGCCCAGCTCGGCGCCGGCGTCGACCTGCCGCGTTCCGGCACGCTGTTCGTCTCGGTGCGCGACGAGGACAAGGCCAAGGTGCTGCCCTCGGTGAAGCGGCTGGCCGATCTCGGCTTCCGCGTGCTGGCGACCGGCGGCACCCAGCGTTTCCTGGTCGAGAACGGCGTCAAGGCCGAGAAGACCAACAAGGTGCTGGAAGGCCGCCCGCATATCGAGGACGCCATCCGCAACCGGCAGGTTCAGCTCGTCTTTAACACCACCGACAGCCAGAGCGCGGTGTCGGATTCGAAGTCGCTGCGCCGCGCGACCTTGATGCAGAAGGTGCCCTACTACACGACGATGGCCGGCGCCGCGGCCGCCGCCGAGGCGATCGCCGCGCTGAAGGCCGGCTCGCTCGAGGTGCGCCCGCTGCAGGCCTATTTCTGAAGCGGGTGGAAGAGGTCGACTTCACCCCGCCGGCCGCCGTCGCGGACAATGCCGCGCAGGGCCTCGCCTGGCGCGCGCGGTACGGGCGCGGCGGCACCGAGATCGGCGTCGCCCGCGCCCGCGAGCTGGTCGAGCGCAGGGCGCTGACGCCGGAGACCATCCGGCGAATGATCAGCTACTTCGCCCGCCACGAGGTCGACAGGCGCGGCCGCAACTTCTTCAACGACGACAACCCCTCGGCCGGGCGGATCGCATGGCTGCTGTGGGGCGGCGACGAGGGCCGCGCCTGGGCGCTGGACATCAAACGCAGGATCGGCCGCGGCGGCGCGGTCTGAGCCGCCGCCCGGCGGCCGGATCAGCCTTCCGGACGGAAGGCCGGCGTGCGGGCGGCGTTCTGCGTCAGGAACGAGACGACGACGCAGGCGAGCAGCCCGACCGCCAGCAGCGCGGCGCTCTCGCCGAGCTGGAAATGCGCGTTGGCGGCCAGCAGTAGGTGATAGAAGAAGCCGGCATAGGCGAGTTGCGCCAGCCAGAGCGGACGGCGCACCCACACCGCCAGCACGCCGAGCGGCTTCACCACGCTCATGATCCCGACGAGATAGGCCGGATAGCCGAGCCGCGCATATTCCGCGGCCCAGAAATCGTGCTGCGTCAGATAGCCGTAGACGCTGAAGAGATAGAAGCCGGTGAAGGCCAGAGTCGCGAGATAGTAGAGGACTTTCCGCACATCGCCCATGGAAACCGATCCGCCCGAAAAACAAGCCCCCCGGCCTGATTTAACCGTCGCGCCGCATCCTGCGCCGGTCCTTGCCCAGCCCGGTCGCCTCCAGGAGGCCCTTGCGCTTGGCGTCGTAATAGTAGCCGCGCGCGTAGTAGCGCACCGCGAGGTCGTGATCGCCTTCGGCGACGATATAGGCCCCGCGCAGGTAGCGCCCGGCATATTTCAGGTTGGTCTCGGCGTCGAGCAGCCCTTCGGGCGGGCCGTCATAGCCCATCGTGCGCGCCGTCTGCGGCAGGATCTGCATCAGGCCCCAATAGGGGCCGTTGCGCGCCGCCGGATTGAAGGTGCTTTCGCGCTTGACCACGCGCCGCAGCAGCTCGACCGGGATTTCATGATGGCCGGCATAGCGGGCGATCAGCGCGTCGAGCTCGGGGCTGCGCGCCGCGACCTTGCCGGCGGGCGCGGAGCTGACGGCGGCCAGCGCCGCAGCGCCGGCGGAAACGGGAGCCGAATAGGCCGCCGGCTCGGCGACCGCGACCATCTCGTCCTGCGCCTGCGCCAGCGAGAAAATGGAGGGCGTCACCGAAACGCTGTCGGGAAGGACCGGGTCGTCGCCCGCGACGGAGCCGGCGAGCGAAAGCTGCTGCCCCTCGAGGCCGAGCTCGCTCGTGGTGCAGCCGGCCAGCACGGCCGAAACCGCGACGGCGCACACCACGCAATGAAGACGATATCGCGGCAACGCGGATGTTTCCTGCTCGTCGATCCATTCCCCCGCCGATTGCGACGTATCACTTCCTGCCCCTGCCCCGCAAGTAACATCCGGTGCATGCGGGAAATGTTTGTGAGCCGCCGCTCATATGGCATAATCAAGTCGCGATTCGTCGTATCGTGGCTGTCCCCGTGGAGAGCGAAGTAATCGTCCTTCTGTTTCGAGTTCTGTGAAGGTTTCCGTTCGCGTTTTTGCGCGTCTCGATCACAAGAAACGATGACAGGGAACGAAGATGCTTCTACCGATGGACGGCGCGCCGAAGCGCCGACTGACCGAGCGCGAGGAACTTGTGGTCGCCGCGGAGTTCCTCATGGCCCGCGGCTTCGCCGAGGACGAGATCGCCGTCCAGCTCTCCCGCTTCTACTATGTCGACATCGACGCGCTGAACGACGTCGTCGCCATGCTGGCGGGTCATCACGGCTACCGGCAGCGTAGCCAGGCGCATTGAAGCAGCCGGCGCCCTACCCCTCGCCGCGGCGGCCGAACGGCCTGTGCGCCTGCGCCGTCCGCTGCGGAAGGTGGGCCGAGGCATCGTGATCGCCATCCCGATGGTCGGCCCGCGGGCGGGTTTCGCCCCGGCCGGCGCGCACGCCGGCATCGTCGCCGACATGGGCGAAGGCCGAGAAATCGACCGGCACCAGCGCCGGCCGCGCCAGCGCGAACCCCTGCACCATGTCCGCGCCCGCCTTTTCGGCCAGCTCGAGCTGGCGCCGGTCCTCGATGCCCTCGAAGACGATGCCGACGCCGCGTGAGGAGAATTCCCGCACCATCACCTTGAGCAGGGCGAAGCCCGGCCGCGTGTCCATCAATCGGCCGATCCATTTCGCGTCGAACTTGACGATATCGGGCCTGAGCGCGGCCACCCGCTCCATGTCCGATTCCTCGGCCCCGTAATCGTCGACGGCGATGCGGAAGCCGTGGCTGCGCAGCGCCGAGACGAAGGCGGCGAGCGCGGGCTCGGAGGCGGAGCGTTTCTCCGTCACCTCGCAGACCACGCGGCGCGGGTCGATGCCGGCCTCGTGCAGCGTCAGCCGCATGTCGCGCAGCGCCGTCTCCGCCAGCTCCCGGTCGAGGAACACCGAAGGATCGAAATTGACGAACAGCATCGCCGGCGGCTTCAGGAACGATCCGGCGTTGAGAAGGTGCAGCGTGCGCGTCAGCGTCTCGACCGCGAACCGCTCGCCCGCCGGAACGGAGTGGAAGAATTCGAGCGGCGGGACGCTTGCGCCGTCGCGGAACGGCCGGATCAACCCCTCGAAGGCGGCGATTTCGAGCTGTCCCCGGCTGAAGGCGAAGATGGGCTGGAAGGCGGATTGCAGCGCATAGCCGGCCCACGCGCCGCTGGCGGTGCGGTCGTCGTGCCGCACGATATGGGCAAGGACGGTGCTGCGCGCCACGCTGCCTCACGATGGGCAGCCGGTGCCGGCCGCCCGAACTGGCGTAATTGCCTAACCGCCGAGCTTCCCACCAAAGGTTTTACCGTCTGTTAACGCGCGGCTTGCCCGCATTTTGACGCCTCCGGCGCATGGCCGCGCTTGCGCGACGGGCGCAGATGCGGCATTGAGCGCGCGGGCCGCGAGCGGCGGCCTGACCCCGAACCGGAGATATTTCGTCATGGCCTTCCTTGCCGATGCCCTTTCCCGCGTGAAGCCTTCCGCAACCATAGCGGTGACGCAGAAAGCGCGCGAGCTGAAGGCGAAAGGCCGCGACGTGATCTCGCTCGGCGCGGGCGAGCCGGATTTCGACACTCCCGACAACGTCAAGAACGCGGCGATCGAGGCGATCAGGCGCGGCGAGACCAAGTATCCGCCGGTCTCCGGCATCGCGCCGCTGCGCGAGGCGATCGCGCAGAAGTTCAAGCGCGAGAACAATCTCGATTACAAGCCGGAGCAGACCATCGTCGGCACCGGCGGCAAGCAGATCCTGTTCAACGCCTTCATGGCGACGCTGAACCCCGGCGACGAGGTCGTCATCCCGCGCCCCTACTGGGTCAGCTAC